>NZ_CP012070.1:2884312-3204791 GCF_001189535.1 Arsenicicoccus sp. oral taxon 190 | reverse complement strand
ATTCGGGGACCTCGCGCAGAGCCTCGACCCCGACCTCAAGGAGGCCCGTGGCGGGCTGCGGGACCTGACGGTGCTGCGGGCGCTGGCGATGGCCTGGCTGGCCGAGGGACCCCGCGGGCGGGTGGTGACGGCATACGAGAGCCTGCTGGACGTGCGCGACGCGCTGCACGTGGTCACCGGCCGGGGTCGCACCCGGCTCACCCTGCCCGACCAGGACGCGGTCGCCGCCCTGCTGGGCGAGAGCGACAGCGACGCCCTGCTCGCCGACGTCGCCACGGCCGGCCGCGCGGTCGCCCACGGTCTCGACGCCGCGCTGCGCCGGGCCGGTCAGGCGCAACGCGCCCGCACGCTGCGGGTGCGGGCCCGGCGGCCGGTGCTCACGCCCCTCGGGCACGGGCTGCACGCCCACGACGGCGAGGTCGTCCTCGGTCCGCGCGTCGAACCGACCCGCGACCCGCTCCTGCCGCTGCGGGCGGCGGTGGTCGCGGCGCGGGCGCAGCTGCCGCTCGCCCCCGCCACGGCCGCCAACCTCGCCGACCGCTGCCCCGCGCTGCCGACCCCCTGGCCGCAACCGGCCCGCGAGCTGCTCGGCGACCTGCTCGCCAGCGGCCCGGGCCTCGTCGGCACCTGGGAGGACCTCGACCAGGTCGGCCTGGTGTCGCGCTGGCTCCCGGAGTGGGACGCGGTGCGAAGCCGACCGCAGCGCAACGGGATCCACCGTCACACCGTGGACCGGCACAGCCTCGGGGCGGCCGTCGAGGCGGCCACGCTGGTCCGCGACGTCGCCCGTCCCGACTTGCTGGTGGTCGCGGCGCTGCTGCACGACCTGGGCAAGGTCGCCGGGGCCGGTGACCACAGCGAGGCCGGCGCGGTGCGCGCCCGAGCGGTGCTGGAGCGGTGGGGCTACCCGCCGGGCGAGCGGGACCGCGTCGTCACGCTGGTGCGCCGGCACCTCACCCTGGTGGAGCTCGCGACCCGGCGCGACCCGGGCGACCCGGCCACCGTGACGGCGCTGCTGGACGCCGTCGACCACGACCCTGACACCCTCGCGCTGCTGCAGGCCCTCACGGTGGCCGACGCGCGGGCTGCCGGTGAGAAGGCCTGGACCCCGTGGCGGGCCACGCTCGTGGACCAGCTGACTGCGCAGGCGCGCTCCCGGCTGGAGGGCGCACCCCGTACGCCGGTCTCCTCGGCGACCACCGCCACGGACCACGCCCCCGAGCCGGTGCCGGCCGACGTCGACGCGCCGCTCGTGACGGCCCGCCCCGACCAGACCGGGGCCGCGGTCACGGTCGTGTGCCCGGACCGCGTCGGGCTCTTCGCCGACATCGCGGGGCTGCTCGCCGTGCAGGGGCTGGAGGTGCGGACCGCGCTGATCCGCACCGTCGACGGCGTCGCCCACGACGAGTGGCGGGTCACGGCGCCCGCCGACGACACCGCGCACGACCCCGTCGACGTCGACGCCCTGACCCGGGGTCTCGTGCGCCTGGCCGCGGGGGACCGGACGCCGCTGCTCGCCCTCGACCAGCGAGCCCGGCGGCGCACGCTCACGGGCGCCTCCCGGGCCGGCGCGGCCGCCCCCGACCAGGCCCGGGTGCTCGTGGTGCCGGGCGGCGGGACCGGCGCCACGGTGCTCGAGGTCCGCGCGTCCGACGGCTTCGGGCTGCTGCACGACCTGGGCCGGGCGCTCGCACGGATCGAGGTGTCCGTGCGGTCCGCCCACGTCGCGACGTATGCCGGGCAGACGCTCGACACCTTCTACCTCACCACCCCCGGCGGCGGTGCCCTGACGCCGCCGCTGGTGGCGCGGGCGGTCTCGGTCCTGATGGACGCCTGCGACGGGCGCTGACCCTGGTGCCAGGGCTCGCCCGGTCCCGCGTCGTGTCGGCCGGGCGAGCCGTCGCCCTTAGACTTGTCCGGTGTTCACCAGCCTGTCTGATCGCCTGACCGACACCTTCCGCCACCTGCGCAGCAAGGGCCGGATCACCGAGTCCGACGTCAACTCGACGATCCGCGACATCCGCGTGGCCCTGCTGGACGCCGACGTGGCGCTGCCGGTCGTGCGGCACTTCACCGCCGCGGTCCGCGAGCGGGCGCTCGGTGCCGAGGTGCACGAGGCGCTCAACCCGGCGCAGCAGGTCGTCAAGATCGTCAACGAGGAGCTCGTCGAGATCCTCGGCGGCCAGACGCGCAGGATCGAGTTCGCCAAGCAGCCGCCGACGGTCATCATGCTCGCCGGCCTGCAGGGCTCGGGCAAGACCACCCTGGCCGGCAAGCTGGGTCACTGGCTCAAGGAGCAGGGCCACACCCCGATGCTGGTCGCGGCCGACCTGCAGCGCCCCAACGCCGTCACCCAGCTGCAGGTCGTCGGCGAGCGCGCCGGGATCCCCGTCTACGCCCCCGAGCGCGGCAACGTCTCCGGATACGACGCGGCCATCGAGACCGGCCTCGGCACGACGGGGTATGGCGACCCGATCGCCGTGGCCCGGGGCGGCGTCGCCGAGGCGCAGCGGCAGCAGCGGGACGTCGTCATCGTGGACACCGCCGGCCGTCTCGCCATCGACGAGGCGCTGATGCAGCAGGCCGCCGACATCCGCGCCGCGATCAGCCCCGACGAGGTGCTCTTCGTCATCGACGCGATGATCGGGCAGGCCGCCGTGGAGACGGCCGAGGCCTTCCAGCGCGGGGTCGCCTTCACCGGCGTCGTGCTGTCCAAGCTCGACGGCGACGCCCGCGGTGGCGCCGCGCTGTCCGTGGCCCAGAGCACGGGCCGGCCGATCATGTTCGCCTCGACCGGCGAGGGCGTGAAGGACTTCGAGGTCTTCCACCCCGACCGGATGGCGAGCCGCATCCTCGACATGGGTGACGTGCTCACCCTGATCGAGCAGGCCGAGAAGGCCTTCGACCGCCGTCAGGCCGACGAGATGGCCCGGAAGTTCATGGCGGAGGAGGACTTCACCTTCGACGACTTCCTGCAGCAGATGGCCGCCATCAAGAAGATGGGCAACCTCAAGTCCATGCTCGGGATGATGCCGGGCATGAACCAGATGCGGGACGCCATCAACGCCCTGGACGAGCGGGAGTTCGACCGGGTCGAGGCGATGGTCCGCTCCATGACGCCCTTCGAGCGCACCCACCCCAAGCAGATCAACGGCTCGCGGCGCGCCCGCATCGCCCGGGGCTCCGGGGTCCAGGTGTCGGAGGTCAACTCGCTGCTGGAGCGCTTCGGCGAGGCGCAGAAGATGATGAAGCAGATGCGTCGCGGCGGCGGCATGCCCGGGCTGCCGGGCGGCGGCAAGAAGGGCAAGCAGGCGCCGCAGCGCAAGAAGGGCAAGTCCGGCAACCCCGCCAAGCGGGCCGAGCAGGAGCGCGCCGCGGCCGAGAAGGCGCAGGCCGCTCGGGGCAGCTCCTTCGGCTCCGCCTTCGGCGACGGGACCGGCGCCGGCGACGTGGACATGTCGCAGCTGCCCAAGGGCTTCGACTCGTTCCTCGGCCGCTGAGCCTGCCGGCCGGGCTTCGTGCGCGGTCTCGGGCGTCGGCAGCAGGCGTCGGGCCGGCGGCCCGTCAGGGCGAGCGCAGCTTGAGGATCGGGGTGGCGACGGCGGTGCGCAGGCCGGTCGTGGCAGCGGGCGAGCTGCCGACCCGCCAGTTGCGCTCCTTGTCCACGTCGAAGAGCACCACCGCCTGCACGTTGCGGTAGCCGTACCGCAGCCGCGTGAAAGCGTCCTGCCACCACGTGGCCTTGCTCTGGCCGCGTGGGGCGGTCACGGTCGTCCGGGAGACGCCGGCCGCTGCCGGGTCGGCGGAGGAGATCTCGCAGATCCAGACGGGCTTGCGGGGGGCGAGCGTCACGAGGCGGGTGTACTGCGTCGCGTAGACGTCGTGGAAGCTGCGCCAGCCGAGGTTGGCCGTCCGGGTCGTGCCCCAGTTGTAGCCGTCCAGACCGAGGATGTCGACGACGTCGTCCCCGGGGTAGATGGCCCGGACGTCCGTCGTGCCGGCGTAGGTGTCGGTGGTGGGGTTGAAGGCCCAGCGGACATTGGTGGCCCGCTCCTGCCGGAAGATCGTCACCGCGCGACGCCAGGCGGCCTTGAACTCCGCCGGGGTGCCGCCGCGGCTCTTGGCGGGGCCGGTGGTGGGCTGGTGGGCGACCCAGTCGGCATTCATCTCGGCCCACGGCCGCAGCACGACGGGGCGGCCGTAGGCCCGAAGGTCCCGGGCCTTGGCCCGCAGCACCGCGTCGCCCCGGCCGCTCGCCCAGTAGGCATAGCTGCCGTAGTCCTCCAGGGACCACGCGACCAGCAGGGTGCGGGTCGCGCCCATGGCCCGGTCGCTGGGGTAGGGCCAGTAGGGGTCGTCGCCGCGCCCCCGGAAGACCGAGGCGATCGCCATCGGACGGCCCACGGCGGCCGCGGTCCGGTCCAGCACCCGCGGGTCGCGGTCCATGCCCTGGCTGTAGGCGCCGAGGGCGAGCGGCGCGGTCACGACGGCGGCCGGCCGCGTGGCGGCACCGACCCCCGAGACCGGGTCTCCGGCTGCGGCGGGGAGCGAGGCGGGGGAGGTCACGACGGCTCCGGTGGCGAGGGCCACGAGAGCGAGCAGTGAACGACGCGCGAGGGGGCTGCGGGCGTCAGGGGGCATGACCCCATGTTACGCAAAGTCATCAAAATTACTCTCAGTGACAGAGATTGCCGTATGCCGCCCGCGGCCGTCCTCGCAGACCCCGGTCGCGGCGCAGCCTCAGACCGTCTCGCGGAGCATCGCGGCCCGGGCGCGCGCGGCCTTGCCGCGGTAGACCGGGGCCATCCGCTTCACCGCGGAGAACGCCGCGACCATCGCGAACGCGCCCATGGCGAGGTAGAGGTTGTCGAAACCGGCGTAGGTCAGACCGCCACCGACGCCGGCGGCGAAGACGGGGGTCGCGGGGTTGTTGTACATGGGGTCACCATGTCCTTTCGGTACGTGCCAAGGCGTCTGCGTAGGCCTTCGCGTGGGTTGCCTGGAGGAAGAAGTCGAAGGGGAGCTCGTACATCGTGGCGGAGAGCAGCTGCTGCCGGATCCCCTTGTCGCGCACCGTGACGAACCGCTCGAGGCAGAAGATCGCGGTGATCCCCAGCCAGATCGGCTGAAGCATGAAGTGCCCGAGCGCGAGCGTCAGGGCGACGTCCGCGAGGTAGAGGGCGGTGATGACCACGCCGAGCATGGTCAGGAGCTGCCGTCCCCAGTAGGGCCGGGTCACCCGGGTAATGCCGACTGCACGCAGTTCTCCACCGCGCCGCGCTTCCACCGGAGCCGCTGCTGCCACAGCTCGCGCCAGGTGGCCATGGCCTCGGTGGTGAGCAGGCAGTTGGGCGGCGCCAGCAGCTCGTAGCCCAGGTGCATGATCGCGAAGGACAGCTCGTTGTCCTCGGTCAGCACGCGCGGGTCGTAGATGCCGCCGCGGCCGTCGCCCTGCGGCAGCCGCCTGTCGAGGCGGGCCCGGCTCAGCTCCTGCAGCATCGTGGCGCGGAACATCGCGGCGGTGCCGGTGACGACGAGGCACTTGCCGTCGAGCCGACGGACGTCGCGGGCGTAGCGGGCGTACTCGTTGTCCTGCAGGTGCTGCAGGAAGCGGGAGTTGGCGTTCCACGCCATACGGCTCAGTCGGTCCGCAGCCGGCTCGCGGCGACGGTCGCGCTCGCGCTGCACCGCCGGCTGGGCGCGGAACGTGCCGCCGACGGCCCCGAGGTGGGTGTGCCGGGTCAGGTAGCCTGCAGCGTTCTCCAGGAAGTGGGCCTCCAGGGCCGAGTCGGCGTCCTGGACGAAGACGAGGTCCTCCTCGCCGAGGGTCGGCAGGAGCGTGTCCAGCACCTGGTTGAGGGCGCCGGCCTTCTTGTCGGTGTTGCCCACGGTCTCCACGACGGTCACGCCCATCGCGCGGGCGATCTCGACGGTCGCGTCGGGGCAGTTGTCCGCGATCACGGTCACGGTGTGCGGCTGGTAGGTCTGGTCGCGCAGGGCCAGCAAGGTGGTCCGGATGCCGGCCTCCTCGTTGTGCGCCGGGACCAGGACGTGCACCCGGCCGAGCTGCGGCGCGCTGCTCGGGGTCGCGGGGTGCGGCGCGACGACCGGGGAGACCGGGTCGACCAGGTCGACCGGGTCGGCCGTGACGACACGGTCGGTGGTCACGGGGCTCGGCGACGCGAGGGTGCTGGACATGGGGGCTGCCTATGCTGCGGGGGTGGTTCGCCGGGGGCGGCGAAGCGGGCTCCATCAGAGTTGTCGCTGGTCAGGGCGGGGACGGGTGCATTGGTGACGGCTCTACCGCGTCGGGCGCCAACAACTTCGCGCCGTCACGCGACCACTGCTGCGCGTGACATCGGCGGCGAGGATGCGATCACTGTCGGTAGCCTCGGCACCCGGCTGCCAGGGCCGATAGGGTCGGCCCATGAGCCCTGCGCCGCTGCACCTCACCGGTCCTGTCCTCGTCGGCCCCGACGACGTCCGCGACGAGCTGTGGGTCGTCGACGGACGGATCACCTTCACGCCACCGGCGGGGGAGTGCACCACGGTCGCGGGGTGGGTGCTGCCGGGCCTGGTCGACGCCCACTGCCACGTGGGTCTGGACCAGCGCGGTCCGGTCGATGCCGAGACCGCCGAGCAGCAGATCACCGCCGACCGCGCTGCGGGCACGCTGCTGATCCGCGACGCGGGGTCGCCGTCGGACACCCGCTGGGTCGACGACCGTGAGGACCTGCCCGTGGTGGTCCGGGCCGGGCGCCACATCGCCCGCACCCGGCGCTACATCCGCAACTACGCCGACGAGGTGGAGCCGGACCAGCTCGTGGCGGCGGTGCGCACCCAGGCGCGCCGGGGGGACGGCTGGGTCAAGCTCGTCGGGGACTGGATCGACCGCTCGACCGGCGACCTCGCCCCCTGCTGGCCGCAGGAGGCGGTGACCGCCGCGATCGCCGCCGCCCACGAGGAGGGGGCTCGCGTCACGGCGCACTGCTTCGGGGAGGAGGTGCTGCCCCAGCTGGCGGCCGCCGGCATCGACTGCGTGGAGCACGCCACCGGCCTGCGCGACGAGGTCGTGGACGACTTCGCGCGTCAGGGCATCGCCATCGTGCCGACCCTGGTCAACATCGCGACCTTCCCCCAGATCGCCGAGCCCGCCCGCGCGAAGTTCCCGGACTACCACCGCCACATGCTCGACCTGCACGCCCGGCGCCACGAGACCGTGCGCGCGGCCTGGGAGGCCGGCGTCCCGATCTACGTCGGCACCGACGCCGGCGGCTCCCTGCCCCACGGCCTCGTCGGGTCCGAGGCGCGTGAGCTGCGCCAGGCCGGTATGCCGGCCGCCGCCGTGCTGGAGTCGATCACCTGGGGCGCCCGCCGCTGGCTCGGGCGCCCGGGTCTCGAGGAGGGCGCGCCGGCCGACCTGTGCGTCTACGACGAGGACCCCCGCGAGGTGCTGGACGTGCTGGCCTTCCCCCGCGTCGTGGTGCTGCGCGGCACCGTGGTTGCGGGCGACGCGCACGCCTGACCGGGGGACGACCCGGAGAGGCGGAATGTCACACGGGTCACACCTTGCCTTCATCTCTTGACGGCATGCGGTCCGCCGAGGACAGTGGGCCCATGGTCGTCGAGGACGCTTCCCGTCGGGCTGCCCGCCGCGGGTCCGGGTCGCCGAGCGCGCTGCGGCGCGCCAACACCGAGCGCCTGGTGGGGGCGCTGCGCTTCCGCGGCCCCAGCACCCAGGCCAGCCTGGCGCGCGCCACCGGCCTGTCCCCGGCCACCGTGTCCAACCTGGTCCGGATGCTCGCCGAGGACGGGCAGGTCGTCACCGGCACCACCACCGCCAACGGCCGCCGCGCGGTCGAGGTCTCGCTGGCCGAGCACCACCGCTCGGTGGCCGCCGGCATCGACGTGGGGCGCCGGCACGTGCGGCTGCTCCTCGTGACCGAGGACGGCCAGGTGCTCGCCGAGGCCTTCGAGGGGTTGCCGGCGGGGCACTCGCTGCAGGCGTGCTTCGCGCTGCTGGACGAGATGCTGGACCGCACCCTCACCGACCTCGCGCTGGAGCGGGGCGACCTGGTGGGCGCCGGGGTCGGCATACCGGGGCCCATCGACGCCCGGACCGGGCTCGTGGGCCACGCCGCGCTGCTGCCCGAGTGGGTCGGGCTGGACGTGCGGCAGGCCCTCCAGGACCACCTGCAGCTGCCGGTCACCGTGGACAACGACGCCAACCTCGGGGCGCTCGCCGAGGCGCGGTGGGGGGCGCACGCCGGCGTCCCCGACCTCGCCTACGTCAAGGTGGCGAGCGGGATCGGGGCCGGGCTGATCCTCGGCGGCCATCTCTACCGCGGCCACATCGGCATCACCGGCGAGATCGGTCACCTGCAGGTCTCGCCCTTCGGCCAGGTCTGCCGCTGCGGCAACCGGGGCTGCCTCGAGACCGTCGCGGCCGTGCCGACGCTGCTGGCCGGGCTCGAGGCGTCGGTGGGTCGCACCCCGCGGACCTCCGAGCTGCTGCAGCTCATCCGGACCGGGGACCTCGCGGCGCTGCGGGTGCTGGAGGACGCCGGGCTCGCGCTCGGGCAGGTCCTCGGCGGCGTGTGCAACCTGCTCAACCCCGCCGTCATCGTGCTCGGCGGCCCGCTGATGCCGGTGGGGGACCTGCTCCTCGCGGCGGTGCGCCGCGGCCTGGAGCGGGCGACCACCCCCGTCGTCGCCGCGGCCACGACGGTGACGCTGGAGTCGCTCGGGGCCCGGGCCGAGGCGCTCGGTGCCGCCGCCGTGGCGCATGCCGCCGAGCGGGTGAGTCATTAGTCACAATCAGGCAACTCGACGCGTTCCGGAGTTGACGGGAGGCGGTCGCGGAGACTTCACTTCTTAAACGAGTGATGGCGTCGATGCCATCAGGTCGCGAAGAAGGGACCCCCGATGGCGAGCACGGCGACGACGCCATACCTGCTGGAGATGGTGGACATCACCAAGCAGTTCCCGGGCGTGAAGGCGCTCGACCAGGTCAACCTGCGCGTGCGCACCGGCGAGGTCCACGCGATCTGCGGCGAGAACGGCGCCGGCAAGTCGACCCTCATGAAGGTCCTGTCCGGCGTCTACCCGCACGGCACCTACAGCGGGCACATCCTGCTCGACGGCCGCGAGGTGGAGTTCAAGGACATCCGGGCCAGCGAGCGCGCGGGCATCGTGATCATCCACCAGGAGCTCGCGCTGATCCCCGAGCTGTCGATCGCGGAGAACATCTTCCTCGGCAACGAGGCCGCCCGCGGCGGCGTCATCGACTGGGTCGGCACCAACCGCCGGGCGCGGGACCTGCTCGACATGGTCGGGCTGCACGACGACCCCGAGACGCCCGTCAAGAACATCGGCGTCGGCAAGCAGCAGCTCGTCGAGATCGCCAAGGCGCTCGCCAAGGACGTGCGGCTGCTGATCCTGGACGAGCCCACCGCGGCGCTCAACGAGGAGGACTCCCAGCACCTGCTGGACCTGCTGCGCGGCCTGCGCGAGCGCGGCATCACCTGCATCATGATCAGCCACAAGCTCGGCGAGATCGCCGCCATCGCGGACTCCATCACGATCATCCGCGACGGCCGCTCCATCGAGACCCTCGACGTCGCCGCGGGCGGCGTCGACGAGGACCGGATCATCCGCGGCATGGTCGGGCGCCCGCTCGACTCCCGCTTCCCGGACTACACCCCCCAGATCGGCGAGACGCTGCTCGAGGTGCGCGACTGGACCGTCGAGCACCCGCAGATCCCCGGCCGCCTGGTCTGCAAGGGATCGAGCTTCACCGTCCGCGCGGGGGAGATCGTCGGCTTCGCCGGCCTCATGGGCGCCGGTCGCACCGAGCTCATGCGCTCGCTGTTCGGCCACTCCTACGGTCAGTTCCTCGGCGGCGAGGCCTTCCTGCGCGGGCGCCGGCTCAAGCTCAGCTCGGTGCCGACCGCCATCAAGGAGGGCCTCGGCTACGTGACCGAGGACCGCAAGGTGCTCGGGCTCAACCTGCTCGACGACATCAAGGCGACCACCGTCTCCGCCAAGCTCGGCAAGATCTCGCCCAACGGCGTGGTCGACCGGCACAAGGAGTTCGACTTCGCCGAGCGCTACCGCACCTCGCTGCGCACCAAGACGCCGTCGGTCAACGAGGGCGTCAGCAAGCTCTCCGGCGGCAACCAGCAGAAGGTCGTCCTGGCCAAGTGGCTCTTCACCGACCCCGAGGTGCTGATCCTCGACGAGCCCACCCGCGGCATCGACGTCGGCGCCAAGTACGAGATCTACGGCATCATCCAGCAGCTCGCGCTGCAGGGGAAGGGCGTCATCGTCGTCTCCTCCGAGCTGCCCGAGCTGCTCGGCCTGTCCGACCGGATCTACACCATCTGCGAGGGCGCCATCACCGGCTGCCTCGACAAGTCCGAGGCCACGCAGGAGCAGCTGATGCGCCTGATGACCCTCACCTCCTCCACCCACGTGCCCACCGCCTGACCCGAAAGACGCCCGATGAACAAGCTCAAGCAGGTCTTCGGCGGTGACATCCGCCAGTTCGGCATGATCATCGCCCTCGTGGCCCTGATCGCCTTCTTCACGGTCAAGACGGACGGTCTGACCCTCAAGTCCGAGAACGTGATCAACATCCTCCAGGGCAACGCCTACGTGCTCGTGCTCGCGATCGGGATGGTGCTGGTCATCATCGCCGGCCACATCGACCTGTCGGTCGGGTCGGTCGCCGCAGCCGTCGGCATCATGGTCGCCATCGCGATGCGCGACTGGCACCTCGCCTGGCCGCTCGCCATCCTCCTCGGGCTGGTGCTGGGCGCGCTCATCGGCGCCTGGCAGGGCTTCTGGGTCGCGTATGTCGGCATCCCCGCCTTCATCGTGACGCTCGCCGGCATGCTGATCTTCCGCGGGGTCAACCAGTACATCGGCAAGTCGCTGACCGTGCCGGTGCCCGAGGGCTTCCAGAAGATCGGCTCGGGATACCTGCCGGAGGTCGGACCCGCGACCGGCTACAACAACCTCACCGTGCTGCTCGGCCTGATCGCCTGCCTCGCGATCGTCGGCGGCGCGCTGCGCAACCGCGCCAACCAGAAGCGGATCGGCCTCCCGCTCGAGGACGCCGTCGTGCTCGGCATCCGGCTGTTCCTGATCTGCGCGGCCATCATCGCGGTCACCCTCCTCATGGCGTCGGGCCCCACCGGCACCTCCTTCCCGATCTCGGGGCTGATCCTCGCGGCGCTGGTGCTGATCTACGGCTTCGTGTCCAGCCGCACCGTCATCGGGCGGCACGTCTACGCGGTGGGTGGCAACAAGCACGCCGCCGAGCTGTCCGGCGTCAAGGCCAAGAAGGTCAACTTCCTGGTCATGATGAACATGTCGATCCTCGCCGCGCTCGCGGGCATGATGTTCGTCGCGCGCTCGACCGCCTCCGGCCCCTTCGACGGCGTGGGCTGGGAGCTCGACGCCATCGCGGCCGTCTTCATCGGTGGCGCGGCCGTCTCCGGCGGTGTCGGCACCGTCGTCGGCTCGATCATCGGTGGTCTGGTGATGGCGGTCCTCAACAACGGCCTGCAGCTCATGGGCGTGGGCGCCGACGCGCAGTCGATGATCAAGGGCCTGGTGCTGCTGCTCGCCGTGGCCTTCGACGTCTTCAACAAGATGCAGGGCCGCCCCTCGCTGATCGGCAACCTCACCAGGAACCTCGGCCCCCGCAAGACCGAGCAGGCCGGCGCCACCTCCAGCACCAAGGCCTGACCCACCCCGACCCACCACTCATCTACAGCACCACATCGGTACGAACGACAAGGAAGTCACATGCGCAAGCTCACCAGCACCGTCGTGGCCGTCTCCGCGGTCGCCCTGTCCCTGTCCGCCTGCGGCCGCGCCGAGCAGACCACCACCTCGACCCAGACCGGCAGCGGCGGCAGCGCCGCGGCCAAGGGCTTCGACCAGGGCGCCCTGATCGGTGTCTCGCTGCCCCAGAAGACCTCCGAGAACTGGGTCCTCGCCGAGAACCTCTTCAAGACCGACCTGGCGAGCGCGGGCTACAAGGCCGACGTGCAGTTCGCCAACAACGGCGTCTCCGAGCAGCAGAACCAGATCCAGTCCATGGTCACCAAGGGCGCCAAGCTCATCATCGTCGGCGCGATCGACGGCTCCCAGCTCGGCACCCAGCTCAAGGCCGCCAAGGACTCCGGCGCGACCGTCGTGGCCTACGACCGGCTGCTGACCAACACCCCCAACGTCGACTACTACGTCGCCTTCGACAACTTCAAGGTCGGTGTGCTGCAGGGCAACGCGCTGCTCGAGGGCCTCAAGGCCAAGAAGCCCAACGGCCCCTACAACATCGAGCTCTTCGCGGGCTCGCCGGACGACGCCAACGCCAAGGTCTTCTTCGACGGCGCCATGAGCGTCCTGGAGCCCAAGATCAAGGACGGCACCCTCAAGGTCGTCTCCGGGCAGACCGCCTTCAACCAGGCCGTCACCCAGGGCTGGAAGGCCGAGAACGCCCAGAAGCGCATGGACACCCTGATCGCCGGCTCCTACGGCTCCGCCTCGCTGGACGGCGTCCTGTCGCCCAACGACACCCTGGCCCGCGCCATCCTCACGTCGGCCAAGCAGGCCGGCAAGCCGACCCCGGTCGTCACCGGTCAGGACTCCGAGGTCGAGTCGGTCAAGTCGATCATGGCGGGGGAGCAGTACTCCACCATCAACAAGGACACCCGCAAGCTCGTGGCGGCCGCCATCGAGATGACCAAGCAGATCCAGAAGGGCGAGAAGGTCACCGTCAACGACGAGAAGTCCTATAACAACGGCGTCAAGGTCGTCCCGGCCAACCTGCTCGAGCCGGTCATCGTGACCAAGGCCAACGCCAAGGAGGCTTACGCCAACGACCCGACCCTGTCGGCCCTGGTGAAGTGACCCGGTAGCCCTCGCTGCCTGGCCGACGCGGCGCGTCTCCCGCCCGGGGGACGCGCCGCGTCGTGCTCCCGCCATAACATTTTGTATGGATTGATCACGCAGAGTGGTCACTCGCGGGCAGGATGTCCCCTGTGAGCCTGCGTGAGACCCAGCCCGGCCGTGTCGTCGACGACGCGGCCCTGCTGCGTATGGGGCTGGCCGCGAGCGACGCGGCGCTGCGGATCAAGCGCGCCGGCCGCGCCGCCCAGCGGCTCGGACGGCTGACCCGCACCGACCCCGACAGCACCCACACGGCGACGGTGCAGTGCGCGGAGGAGCTCGCCACCGAGCTCGGCTACCTCGGCGAGAACGACCCCGGCGCCGCCCTGCAGGTCGCCGCCAGCGCCCTGGACGTCATCGAGGACCTGTCCCCGGGCCCGTGGAGCCTCGTCGTGGGGATCCAGGCCGAGCTGACCCGGGGTGAGGCGCTGCTCGCCCTCGGCGACCTCGCCCGCGCCCGCCAGTGCGCCCGGACCGCACGCCGCGCCCTGCCGCTGCCCCTGCCCGATCACGACCTGTCGCGCCGCCTCGCGGTGGCCACGCTCGCGCTCGAGGGGCAGTGCGCCGCGGCCGACGACCAGCCCGAGGTCGCCATACGGCTGCTGCGCGAGGCGCTCGCCGAGGTGGGCGCACCGAGGGCCTGCGCCCGCTGCTGCTCGCCCGCCTGGCGCAGGTCATGCTCGCGATCGGGGAGCACGAGCTCGGCCTCGACTACGTCGACCGGGCGTTCGAGAGCACCGGGGTGCCGCAGTCGGACGCGGGGCTCGCCCGGCTCCACGGCATACGGGCCGAGCTGCTGCTCGCCCGGGGCGACCTGGACGCCGCCCTCGCGGAGAGCGAGCAGGCAGCCCGCCTCGTCGCCCACGCCGGGCTGGACCCGGCCGAGCACCTGCGGCGCGCCGCCTCGGTGCGGGCCGCGATGGGGGACCGCGACGCGCCCCTCGAGCTGCGGCGTCTCGCCGACGACGAGACCCGGGCGCTCGGCGAGCCGAGCCTGGCGACGGCGCTGGCGCTCGCCACGGCATAGCTGCGGGTGGGAGACCCGGTCGAGGCGGTGCGGGTGCTCTCGCCGTACCGCCCGGCCACGACCCTGCCCCTCACCCAGCGGGACGCGTTCTACGACGTGCTCGCCGAGGCCGCCGAGCGCGCCGGCGACCCGTCCGCGGCGATCGCCGTGCTCAAGGAGCACCGGGAGGCCACCCGGGAGGACAGCCGCGTCGGTGCCACCCAGCGGGCGCGGGCGCTGGCCGAGGAGCACCAGGTGGACCTGCTGCGCGCCGACCTGGAGCAGGCCCGCCAGCGCGAGCTGCAGCTGCGGCTGCTCGTCCGGCAGCGCACCGCCGAGCTCACGTGGCGGGCGGCGCACGACGAGCTGACCGGGCTCTACAGCCGCGAGGCCCTGCTGCGCCGGCTCCGCGAGCCCGTCGGTCAGGACGTTTGGCGGACCGTGCTTTACCTGGACCTGGACCGCTTCAAGGTGGTCTACGACGCCCATGGGCACGACGTCGGCGACGCGCTGCTGTCGGTGGTCGGTCGGCGACTGGAGACCGCGGTGCTCGGCCTGGCCGGGCGCACCTGCGTGGCCCGCCTCGGCGGGGACGAGTTCTGCGTGCTCGTCGACAGCGACACGCCCCTGGACGCCGTGGCCCTGGCGCGCGAGCTGTCCCTCGAGCTGGGTGCCCCCATCGACCTGCCCGGACTCGGACCGGTGCGCCCCGAGATCAGCATCGGCGTCGCCCAGGCCTCACCGACGGCGCCACGACCCGAGGGAGACACCGACCTCGACCTGCTCCGCGACGCCGACGTGGCGCTGCACCGGTCCAAGTCCGAGGGCGGCCGGGGGGTCTACGTCTTCGGGCAGGCCGACCGGGAGCAGGCGGTGCGCAGGTTGGAGGTCGAGCACCGGGTGCGCCGCGCGATCGAGGAGGGCCGGATCCAGCCGGCCTACGACCCGATCGTGGACCTGCGCACCGGGGACGTCGTCGGGGTGGAGTCGCTGTGCCGCATGGTGGAGGACGGCCGGCTGGTCAAGGCGGCCGAGTTCATCGAGATCGCGGAGGAGTCCGGCCTTATCGACGCCCTCGGGCGCATCGTCACCGCCGCCGCCATCCGGGACCTGGCGGAGGCGCCCGGGCCGGACTTCGTGGCGATCAACCTCGGGCCGCGGGAGCTGCGCCGCCCCGGCCTGCTCGACGACCTGCGCCGCCGCCTGGACGCGTCGGGCATGTCCACCGACCGCCTCGTCGTGGAGGTCACCGAGCGGAGCTTCGTGGACGTCGCGTCGACCGAGGCCGAAGTGCTGCGCGAGCTGGCGGCAGCGGGCGTGCGGCTCGCCATCGACGACTTCGGCACCGGTCACAGCTCGATGGTGCACCTGTCGTGGATGCCGGTGACGCTCCTCAAGATCGACCGCTCCCTGGTGGTGCGCGCCGCGTCCAGCGCCGCCGACCGGACCCTGGTCAGCGCCGTGATCTCCATGGCCCAGACTCTCGGCCTGCGCGTCGTCGCCGAGGGGATCGAGACGGCTGCGGTCGGGAGGACGCTGCGCGACCTGGGTTGCGGCTACGCGCAGGGCCACCTCTTCGAGGAGTACTCCCGGATCCGCGACATCCCGGCCCGCTTCGACCTGGACGGGCTGCTCACCGACGGACCGTCGCCACGATGTCACGACGGGGCCGGCGATCTGGCATGATGGCTCCTTGTATGCGTCGGGTGCGGACCCTCTCACCGCTCCGCCGTGTCCAGCCGAGCCCGCCCGCGCCTGTCCCCACGGTGCCGTGAGCGGACTCACCACACCACCACCAAGGAGACACCACACCCGTGGCCGTCAAGATTCGCCTGAAGCGCATGGGCAAGATCCGTGCACCGTACTACCGCGTCGTCGTGATGGACTCGCGCACCAAGCGCGATGGCCGTGCCATCGAGGAGATCGGCCTCTACCACCCGACCGAGCAGCCCTCCCGCATCGAGATCGACTCCGAGCGCGCGCAGTACTGGCTGGGCGTCGGCGCCCAGCCGACCGAGCAGGTCGAGGCGCTGCTGAAGATCACCGGTGACTGGCAGAAGCACAAGGGCCTGCCGGGCGCCGAGGGCACCCTCCAGGTCAAGGAGCCCAAGCGGTCCAAGCAGGAGCTCTACAACGAGGCGCTGCAGAAGGCCGAGCTCGAGCCCAAGGACACCCCGCGCAAGAAGGCTGCCAAGGCGGAGACCGCCGAGACGCCGGCCGAGGCTCCTGCCGACGCGCCGACCGCGGCTCCCGCCACCACCGACCCGGCCGAGGCCGCCGAGGCCGCGGGTTCCGCCGAGGCCGAGGAGGTCCCCGCGACCGAGTCCGTCGAGGCCGCCGCTGACGAGAAGACCGAGGCCTGATCATGCTCGAGGAGGCTCTCGAGCACCTCGTCAAGGGCATCGTCGACCACGATGACGACGTGGTGGTGCGCCGCAAGGAGCTCCGCCGCGGTGAGGTGCTCGAGGTCCGCGTCCACCCGGACGACCTCGGGCGCGTCATCGGCCGCTCGGGCCGCACGGCGGGCGCGCTGCGCACCGTGATGGGGGCCCTGGCCGGTGGCAAGCCGGTCCGTGTCGACATCGTCGACACCGACAAGGTGCGCTGAGCACCACCAGCAACGCTGACGAGGGGCGTGCGCCGGGACCTGCTCCCGCCGCGCGCCCCTCGCGGCATACGGGCTGATCGCCCACGTCTGCCCCAGGAGGCTCCATGGATGTCGTCGTGGCCCGCATCGGCAAGGCGCACGCGCTGCGCGGCGAGGTGACCGTCGAGGTCCGCACCGACGACCCGCGCGGCAGGTTCGTGCCGGGCACCGTCTTCGCGACCCAGGCACGCCGCGGCTCGGGGGTGCCCCGCGAGCTGACGCTGCGCTCCGCCCGGCTGCACAGCGGCACCTGGCTGCTGGCCTTCGAGGAGATCCCCGACCGCACCGGGGCCGAGTCGCTCCGCGACACGCTGCTGCTGCACGACGTGCCGGCGGAGGCGGGCGGCGAGGACGAGGGCTACTACGAGTCCGACCTGGTGGGGCTGCGGGTCGAGGACCCGGCCGGCACCCCGGTCGGGGAGGTCGTGGCGCTGGAGACCCGGCCCGCCCAGGACCTGCTGGAGGTGCGGCTGAGCGACGGGCGGACCGGTCTGGTGCCCTTCGTCGCCGCGCTCGTGCCCGTGGTGGACGTGCCCGGCGGGCGCCTGGTGCTGGACGCCCCCGACGGGTTGTTCGACCTCGGGGAGGCGTGAGCGTGCGCCTGGACGTCGTCACGATCTTCCCCGACTACCTCGCGCCGCTCGACCTGTCCCTGATCGGCAAGGCCCGTCGCGACGGGCTGCTGGACCTGCACGTCCACGACCTGCGGAGCTGGACCACCGACCGGCACCGCACCGTCGACGACACCCCCTACGGCGGGGGCGCCGGCATGGTCATGACGCCCGAGCCGTGGGCCCGGGCCATCGACCACCTCGCGGACGTCGGCGACAGCGCGTATGCCGGGACCCGCCCGCTCCTCGTCGTCCCGGGACCCGGCGGGACCCGCTTCGACCAGCAGCTCGCCCACGAGCTGGCCGACGAGCCCTGGCTGGCGTTCGCGTGCGGCCGCTACGAGGGCCTCGACGAGCGGGTCTACGACTACGCCGCGGAGCGGCTGGACGGCCGGGTGCGGATCGTGTCGCTCGGCGACTACGTCCTCAACGGGGGCGAGGTCGCGGTGCTTACGATCACCGAGGCGGTCGCGCGGCTCCTGCCCGGTGTGGTCGGCAACGCCGAGTCGCTGGTGGAGGAGTCCCACGAGGACGGCCTGCTGGAGTACCCCGTCTACACCAAGCCCGCCTCCTGGCGCGGCCGGGACGTGCCCCCCGTGCTGCTCTCGGGCGACCACGGCGCGATCGCCCGGTGGCGGCACCAGCAGCGGCTCGAGCGGACCGCTCGCCGCCGCCCCGACCTGCTGGCTCCCGCCGCGGCGCTGGCCGGGGAGACCACGATGCCGCTGACCACCGCGACCCCCGCCGACGCCCCGGAGCTGTGGACGCTGCAGCGCGCCTGCTGGCTGGACGAGGGGCGCCTGCACGGGACCTTCGACATCCCGCCGCTCACCGAGTCGCTGGCCGACGTCCAGGCGGGGCTGCGGGGCTGGCACACCTGGGTCGGCCGGCACGACGGCCGGCTCGTCGCCTCGGTCCGGGCCCGCCTGGTCGACGACGACACCTGGGAGGTGGGCCGGCTCATGGTGGCGCCCGACCTGGCCGGCCGCGGCCTGGGCCGCGCGCTGCTGGCGCACGTCGAGACGATGGCGCCCCCCGAGGCCCGACGGGCGTGGCTGCTGACCGGCGAGCGCAGCGCCCGCAACCAGCGGATCTACCGCAAGGCGGGATACCGGCCGGTGCGCACCCGCCGGGAGGACGTCCCCGGCACCGTCGAGCTCGACAAGCGGCTGCGGCGGGGCTGACCGGCTCCGGGTCGATTGGCTGCCGGGGCCCTTCCTCTGGCAGAATCGTGCCTTGCGTCTCCTGTCATCACAGCGCCCCTGCCACAGGGGGAGTGGTCACGGTCCGGCCCCGGCCGGCGAGGTGGCCACGCGGCGGCCAGCGGGACGGCATACCGACGATCGTCCTCCCCGACCGGGGAGGCTGACGGCAGCGCGACCTGTGGCGCCCTGCGAGAAAGCGAAAGCACCATGAAGAAGCTGGCTGAGTTCGACTCCGTGAGCCTGCGCACCGACGTGCCCGAGTTCCGCGCCGGCGACACCCTCAAGGTCCACGTCAAGGTCATCGAGGGCAACCGCTCCCGCGTCCAGGTCTTCCAGGGCGTCGTGATCCGCAAGTCCGGCGGCGGCATCGGCGAGACCTTCACGGTCCGCAAGATCTCCTTCGGCGTCGGCGTGGAGCGCACCTTCCCGCTGCACACCCCGGTCATCGACAAGATCGAGGTCGTCACCCGCGGTGACGTGCGTCGCGCCAAGCTCTACTACCTGCGCTCGCTGCGCGGCAAGGCCGCCAAGATCAAGGAGAAGCGCGACACCACGGTGGCGCGCTGACCCGGCCCGCCGAGGCGCACAGGCTTCGCCGCTAGGCTCACGCGAGTGCGTCCCGACAGCTCGACCCCGACCCCGACCGGTGCCCCGGCCGGGGTCGCGTCGTCCCGGCAGCGGGGCCGCCGGCGGTCTCGCTGGCGGACCCGGCGGCCGCTGCGGCGCACGACCATCGCCGGCGGCGCGCTCGTCCTCGCCTGGCTGGCTATGGTGGGGACCCGCACCCTCGTGCTCGACTGGTTCGCCGTGCCGAGCGCCTCGATGGAGCCGACGCTGCAGCCGGGCGAACGCATCCTCGTGGACAAGCGCGCCGACGACCCCGTCCGCGGCGACGTGGTGGTCTTCGACGGCGCGAGCTTCGGGGCGCGCGACGACCGCCCGGTGGCCGTCCAGGTCCTCGGCCGGGTCCTCGGCGAGTCGCCCGGGCAGCACCTGGTCAAGCGCGTGATCGGGGTCGGCGGCGACCGCGTCCGCTGCTGCGACGCCGACGGGCGCCTGCTCGTGGACGACCGGCCCCTCGCCGAGCCCTACCTCGCGGCCGGGGACACGCCCAGCGACGTGAGGTTCGACGTGACCGTACCACCAGGCACACTGTGGGTCATGGGCGACCACCGCAGCCGCTCGGCAGACTCGCGGTCCCGCCTCGGGTCCCCAGGGGGCGGGTTCGTGCCGCGAGCTGACGTCACCGGGCGCGTCGTCCGCGTCGTGTGGCCGCCCGGCCGGCTGCGCCCGATCACCGCCCCGCCCATCCCCACCACCACCGGAGGACACCGATGACCGACGACCTGAGGCCCCGCGACGACCAGGCGCGGCGGCCCGACGGTCCCGGCGTGGCCGGCCCCGCCGGGGTGGACGGCCGCGAGCGGCTGGACGGTGGTGAGCCGCGCGACGGCGGTGAGGGCACCGCGGCCGGCGGCAGGGACGCGAGCACCAGCAGGGACGCGACCACCGGCGCCGAGGCGACCACCCCCACCACCCGCGGCGCGAGCCGCGAGTCCCGCTCGCCCGGTCACCACCTGGCCCACGCGGTCCGCGAGCTCGTCATCGTCGTGGGGCTGGCGCTGATCCTGTCGCTGGCGGTCAAGACCTGGCTGATGCAGGCGTTCTACATCCCCTCGGGGTCGATGGAGGACACCCTCGTCGAGGGTGACCGCGTGGTCGTGTCCAAGCTGACGCCGTCGCCCTTCTCGCTGGAGCGGGGCGACATCGTGGTCTTCGAGGACCCCGACCGCTGGCTCGCGAGCGCCCCGGTCCAGCAGCGCTCCGGCCTGTCCGCCGCCGTGCACGACACCCTGGTCTTCGTCGGTCTGCTGCCCAACGACTCCGACAGCCACCTGATCAAGCGGGTCATCGGGGTGCCCGGCGACAAGGTCAAGTGCTGCACCGCCTCGGGCAAGATCACGGTCAACGGCGCCGAGGTCACCGAGCCCTACCTCAAGCCCGGCAACGCCCCCAGCTTCGACCCCTTCGACATCACCGTCCCGGCGGGCAAGATCTGGGTCATGGGCGACCACCGCAGCGACTCCAGCGACTCGCGCTACCACCCGCCCGGCGGCGACGGGTCGCAGGGCTCCGTGCCGATCTCCAAGGTGGTCGGCCGGGCCGTGGCCGTGGTGTGGCCCTTCCCCCACATGACCTGGCTCGGCCAGCCGACCGAGGTCTTCGCCAAGGTGCCCTCGTCGCCGTGACCACCGCCACCAACGCGCGCCGGACCGGCAGCACCGCGGTCGGACCGCACCGCCCCAGCCTGCGGGTCGAGCGGTCGCTGCAGCGCAGCCTCCCCGAGGGCGGTCGCGTGCTCGCGGCGATGGACGAGGTGGGTCGCGGGGCCCTGGCCGGCCCGGTCACGGTCGGCGTGGTGCTGGTCGACGAGACCGTGGGGTCCGCCCCGACGGGGGTGCGGGACTCCAAGCTGCTCACGCCGGCGGCCCGCGAGCGACTCGTGCCGCGGCTACGACGGTGGGCGCCGGCATACGGCGTCGGGCACGCGTCGCCGCAGGAGATCGACGCGGTCGGGATCATGGAGGCGCTGCGGCTCGCCGGGGAGCGGGCCATGGCGGTCGCCTGCGCGGGCGGCCTGGCGCCGTCGCTGCTGCTGCTGGACGGCAACCACGACTGGTACACCCGGCCCGAGCAGGTCGGGCTCCTCGGCGCCTGGGACGACGCGGTGCTGCCGGTCCACACCATGATCAAGGCTGACCTGCGCTGCTCGTCCGTGGCCGCCGCGAGCGTGCTCGCCAAGGTCGAGCGGGACGCCAACATGGTGCGGCTCGCGCGGGAGGGCGGCGTGGCCGAGGACTACGGCTTCGCCGTCAACAAGGGGTATGCCGCCCCCGACCACCTCGCGGCACTGACCCGGCTCGGCCCCACCACCCACCACCGGCGCTCGTGGCGGCTCCCCGGCGTCCTGCGCGATGATGAGGGGAGCCCGACCGCCGACGGCGGCAGCCGAGCAGAGCAGGAAGTGCAGGAGCGATGAGTTCAGAGGACCTGGAGCGCTACGAGACCGAGATGGAGCTCGCGCTCTACCGCGAGTACCGCGACGTCGTCGGGCTCTTCTCCCACGTCGTCGAGACCGAGCGACGGTTCTACCTGTGCAACTCGGTCGACGTGCGCGTCCGCAGCGACGGCGGCGAGGTCTACTTCGACGTGACGATGTCCGACGCGTGGGTGTGGGACGTCTACCGCCCGGCCCGCTTCGTCAAGAACGTCCGGGTCGTGACCTTCAAGGACGTCAACGTCGAGGAGCTCGCCAAGTCCGAGCTGGACCTCGCGAAGGATCCCGGCTTCCCGCGCTGATCTGCCCCCCGGCACGCCCCGGGAACCCGCCTGCGGGCGAGGTTGTCCACAGCGCGTCGCAGCAACCGGCCGGTTGTCCACACCCGAGGGCCGGGCCCGGCGGCGCCGGACGCGCCTGGGCCAGCCTGGTGCGAGCGACCACAGGGGTCGCGGCGAGCACGAGGTGAGTCATGGGTGCAGGGACGGGGCCCGCGCGACATCGCGCGGTGGGGGAGTATGGCGAGCGCGTGGCCGCCCGGCACCTGGAGGCCGCGGGGCTGCGTATTATCGACCGCAACTGGCGGTGCCGCCACGGCGAGATCGACCTCGTGGCCGTCAGCGCGGACGACCCGGCCACGGTGGTCGTCGTGGAGGTCAAGACCCGCACCACCGACGCCTTCGGCTCGCCGGTCGAGCAGATCACCTACCGCAAGGCCGCGCGGCTGCGACGCCTCGCCGGTCTGTGGCTCGCCGAGCACCCGGAGGTGACGTCCCCGCTCGTGCGGGTCGACGTCGTCGGGGTGCTGGTGCCCCGGTGGGGCGCCCCGGTGGTCGACCACCTCGAGGCGGTGCTGTCGTGACCATCGGGATGACCCGCGGGGTGACCCTGGACGGGCTGGAGGGCGTCGTGGTCGACGTCGAGGCCGACGTGTCCCCGGGGCTGCCGTCCTTCACCGTGACCGGGCTCGCCGACGCCACCGTGGGGGAGGCCCGCGACCGGATCCGGGCGGCGGCGAGCAACGCCGAGGTGCCGCTGCCGGCGCGGCGGCTCACCGTCAACCTCTCGCCGGCGTGGCGCCCCAAGGCGGGGTCGGCCTTCGACCTGCCCATGATCGTGGCACTCCTGGCCGCCACGGGGGCCCTGCCGCCCGGCGTCCGCGACGTGGTCCACCTGGGGGAGCTGTCCCTCGACGGCCAGATCAAGGCGGTGCGCGGGGTGCTGCCCTCCGTGGCGGCGGCCGTGGCGGCGGGGCACCGGCGCGTCATCGTGCCCGCGGCCAACCTGCGCGAGGCCAGCCTCGTCGAGGGGGCCGACGTCCGCGGTGCCCGGTCGCTGCGCGACGTCGTGGCCTTCCACCGCGGCAGCCGGACGCTGCCGGAGCCGACGGACGTCGACGACGACGCCATCGCCTGGGCCGGGCCCGACCTCGCCGACGTGGTGGGGCAGCGGGAGGCCAGGTTCGCCCTCGAGGTGGCCGCGGCCGGCCGCCACCACGTCTTCTTCGTGGGGCCGCCCGGCGCCGGCAAGACGATGCTCGCCGAGCGGCTGCCCGGGCTGCTGCCGGCGCTGCCGACCGAGCAGGCGCTCGAGGTCACCGCCATCGAGTCGATCATGAGCCTGGACGCGGCGCCCCTCGGGCTGCGCCGCCGCCCGCCATACCGGGCGATGCACCACGGCGCCACCATGGCGGCGATGGTGGGCGGCGGGACCGGGCGCCCCTCGCCGGGCGCGGTCACGGCCGCGCACCGAGGCGTCCTCTTCCTGGACGAGGGGCCGGAGTTCCAGACCCACGTGCTCAACGCCCTGCGGCAGCCGCTGGAGTCCGGCGTCGTGACCGTCGGCCGGTCCAAGGCCACGGTGACCTTCCCGGCCCGCTTCCAGCTGGTCCTCGCCGCCAACCCCTGCCCGTGCGGCCGGGCGGTGGGCAAGGCCCTCGCCTGCGAGTGCACGCCCCTGCAGCGGCGCAACTACTTCGGCAAGCTGTCCGGCCCGCTGCTGGACCGCATCGACCTGCAGCTCACCGTCCCTGCCGTGTCGCGCCTCGAGCTGTTCGACGGGGCCAGCGAGGCGACCGAGCAGGTGGCCGCCCGGGTCGCGCAGGCCCGGGCCTGCGCCGAGGAGCGCGGTGGCCCGGCCGGGTGGGCCGTCAACAGCGAGGTCCCGAGCCGAGCCTTGCGAGAGGGTCCGTGGTGCCTGCCGGCGACGGCGCGCGTCTCCTTGGACCGGGCCCTCGAGCGCGGCGCACTCACGTTGCGCGGCTACGACCGGGTGACCCGGGTCGCCTGGACCATCGCCGACCTGGCCGGGCACCACAGCCCGACCCGGGACGACGTCGACCAGGCGCTCTCGCTGCGTGGTGCCGCCGGGGTGCCCGCATGACCCCCGCCGAGCTGCCCCACGACGACCGGTCGGCGCGAGCCTTGTGGAGCCGCGTCGCCGAGCCCTGCGACCCGCGGGTGCCGGAGCTGGTCCAGGAGCACGGCGACCACGTCGCTGCCCTGCACGCCCTCGCCGCGGGCGGAGAGCGTCGTCACGAGGCCCTCCTCGACCGGCTGCGCGAGGCCGTGCCGGGCCGGGACGAGCAGGCGGGCCGACGCTGCGGCGCCCGCGTGGTCGTCCCGGGGGACGCGGGGTGGCCGCCGGGTCTGGACGACCTCGGCGACGAGACCCCCTACTGCCTGTGGGTGCGCGGCCCGGTGTCCCTCGGGCCGGCGATGCGCCGCAGCGTCGCCGTGGTGGGTTCCCGCGCCGCGTCGGAGTACGGCCAGCGCATCGCGGCGGACGTCGGGGGCGGACTGGCCGCCGGCGACTTCACGGTGGTGTCGGGCGCAGCCCTCGGCATCGACGGCGCCGCGCACCGCGGGGCGCTGGTCGAGGGCGGCGCCACGGTTGCCGTGCTGGCCGGGGGCGTGGACCGTCCCTACCCGATGGCCCACGTGGACCTGATCGACCGGATCGCCGCGACCGGTGCCCTGGTGAGCGAGGTTGCCCCCGGCTTCGCCCCGTCCCGGCACAGGTTCCTGCGGCGCAACCGGATCATCGCGGCGCTCACGCGCGGCACCGTGGTCGTCGAGGCCGGTTTCCGCAGCGGGGCGCTCAGCACCGCGCGGCGGGCCCTGGAGCTCCAGCGCCCGGTGGGGGCCTTCCCCGGGCCGGTGACCTCTGCGGCCAGCGCCGGCTGCCACCAGCTCGTGCGGGACGGCGGTGCGGTGCTGGTCACCGACGCCGCCGAGGTGGCGGAGCTCTGCGGAGACCTCGGCCGGGACCTGGCCCCGGAGCGGCGCGGCGAGACCCGCGACGACGACCTGCTGCTGCCGCAGGACTCGAGGCTGCTGTCGGCGCTGCCCTACCGCAACGCCACCTCGCTGGAGACGGTGGCGCGGACGGCGGGACTGACCCAGCAGGAGGCGCGGGCTGCGTGGGGCCGGCTGGAGCTGGCCGGTCTCGCCGAGCTGCGCGACGGGCAGCTGCGGCTGAGTGCGCGGGCGCGCCGGCAACGTCAGGAGGCGGCCGCGCGGCAGCAGCCTCACGGCGCGTCGTAGGGAGCGTCCTTGCTCCCCTGAGCGCCCTTTGTCACCGTGGGCAGGTGCCGACCGACCCCATCGACGACTTCGCCCAGCACCTGCGGGTGGAACGCGGCCGGTCCGAGCACACGGTGCGCGCCTACGTCGGTGATCTGCGACGCCTGGACGCCTACGCCCGGGGCGAGGGAGCGGGCGGCCTGCTCGACCTCGGGCTGGTGGACCTGCGGTCCTGGCTGGCCGGAGAGGGCGCGGGGGGCGCGGCGCGCGCCACGATGGCGCGCCGGTCCGCCGCCGCGCGCACGTTCTACGCGTGGGCGGCGCGCCGCGGGCTCGTCGCCGAGGATCCCGCGGGACGCCTCGCCTCGCCCCGGCGGGCCTCCACCCTGCCGGGGGTGCTCGACCAGGCTCAGGCCGCCGAGATGCTGGCCGTCGCGGAGAGGTCGACCGACCCGCGTGCGCGAGACAGTGCCGCGAGGGGGACTGCCGCGAGAAAGACTGCCGGTGCAGGGAAGACTGCCGGGTCGGGGGAGAGCCCCGGCGCGGGGGAGAGCGCCAGTGCGGGGAAGACTGCCGGGTCGGGGGAGAGCCCCGGCGCGGGGGAGACTGCCGGCTCGGTGGAAGGCGCGAGCCCGGGGCAGAGCACGGCCCCCGACGGGTCCGGCCCCCCGGACCCGTTGGCGCTGCGGGACGTCGCCATGGTGGAGCTGCTCTACGCCTCGGGGATCCGGGTGAGCGAGCTGGCCGGCCTCGACGTCGACGACCTCGACGCCGCCGCCCGCACCCTGCGCGTGCTCGGCAAGGGCAGAAAGGAACGCACCGTCCCCTACGGTCTGCCGGCCGCCCAGGCCGTCGAGCGTTGGCTGTCGCACGGTCGGCCGCTCCTGGTGGGGGGCGGGAGCGGGCCGGCGCTCTTCCTCGGGCGTCGCGGGCGGCGCGTCGACCCCCGGCAGGTCCGCGAGGTCGTGCACCGCCTCCTCGCGCAGGTGCCGGGGGCGCCCGACCTCGGGCCCCACGGGCTGCGGCACAGCGCGGCCACGCACCTGCTGGACGGTGGGGCCGACCTGCGGGTCGTGCAGGAGCTGCTGGGACACTCCAGCCTCGCGACCACGCAGATCTACACCCACGTCTCGGTCGACCGGCTGCGTCGCGCCTACCGTCAGGCCCATCCCCGCGCCTGACCACCGAGGCATCGCGTGCCGGACGATCCGCTCGTCCGCTCGCCCGGACCCCGCCTGCCCAAGCACTCGAGCTCTCGAGCGCGCGAGCGCCCGCTGGCTCGAGCAGCGGGTCACGGCACTGGCAGCAGCCTCACCACGGACGGGCGCAGCAGCGACATCGGGTCGCGGTAGGTCTCGCCCACCCGGGCGCCCCAGTGCAGGCAACCCCCGTCGCAGTGCGGCGGCCCGGCGACGGTCGCGATCTGCTGGCCGCGGCGGACCCGTTGGCCGACGGCCAGCGCCGAGGTCACGGGCTCGTAGGTGGTGCGCAGGCCGCCGTCGTGGTCCAGCGAGAGCACCGGCCGGCCCGCCACCATCCCGACGAACGCGACCACCCCGTCGTGAGGCGCCACCACGGTCGCGCCCGCCGCGGCCCGCAGGTCGGCTCCCCGATGGCCGGGCGACCAGCGCTCCGACGGCGCCTCGAAGCGGCGCACCAGCACCAGGGGCGCCACCGGCGCGATCCACCCCGTCCGCGGGGCGGGACCGCCACCGTGGGGAGCAGGCGCACGACGGGCGTCCTCGGCAAGGGCGTCCTCGGGCCGTGCGCCAGCAGGCGTGCCAGGGCGGGGCCCGGTGGTGACCGGCCGCAGGCCGACCGACCCCAGCATCTCGCCCGACCCCAGCGCCGCACTGCCGACCGTCGCGGGCTCGTCCCGGGGCACCCCGTGCCCGACGCCTCCTACCAGTGCGGCGGTCAGCGCGAGAGCGAGGGACGAGGTCACGAGGCGGGCGCTCGGCATACCGACCAGCGTGGGGGAGCAGGCACCGCTGCGACGACCCCGCCCCCCCGGGGCTGTGGACGGCGGCGCGGCATCCTGCGCACGAGGTCCGGGACTGTGGACGACGCGCCCGCCAGATGGGTGATCACGGTCACGCGCTGGCCTATCGTGATCGCGCCCCCGATGGATGGAGCCCCCGTGTCCGACCCCGGTGCCGACCTCCCCGAGACCCATCCCTGGAGCCGCCGTCGGCGTGCGCGGTTCGTCCGGACGCTGCTCGTGCTGCTCGCCCTCCTCCTCACGCTGCTGGTCGCCACCCGCTGGTGGGCGGGCCGGGACGACGGCGGAGCCGACAAGGCGGCCACCCCGCGCCCTGCCGCCAGCTCGGCCCCCACCAGCGACACGACCGCCGCCAGCGCCTTGCCCGGGTCCACCTCACGCCCGGCGGCGGCCCCCAGCCCGGGCCTGGACGACGACCACGACGGCACGCGGGGCATCTACGGCGACGTCTCGCCGGACATCCCGCAGAAGGCCAGGGGGACGTTCACCGTGCTGCCGGGTGCCAGCTCGCCCGCCTCCCAGGACGGGCGGGTGGTCCGCTACACGATCGAGGTGGAGGATGGGCTCGGCCTCGACGCCGGGGCCTTCGCCCGGACGGTGAGGGCCACGCTGCTCGACCCGCGCAACGGCTGGCAGGCCCGAGACCACGTGCGGTGGGTCGCGGTCTCGCCGCAGCAGGCGGCCGCGGGCGAGCCCGTGGACATCCGGGTGACCCTGGCCAGCCCGCGCACCGTCGACCAGGGGTGTGCGCCGCTCAACACCAACGGCGTCGTGTCCTGCTTCAACCGGGGCCGGGCCATGCTCAACGCCCAGCGGTGGGTGACCGGGGCCTACACCTACGGCCAGGACCTGCGCAGCTACCGCACCTACCAGATCAACCACGAGGTCGGGCACGGTCTCGGCCACGACCACGTCCCCTGCCCGGCCCCCGGCCGGCGGGCGCCGGTGATGCTGCAGCAGACCAAGACGCTGCAGGGGTGCACCGCGTGGCCCTATCCCTTGGGCGCCTGAGCGACCCCGCCCGTATGCCGCCCCCCACCGGGGTCACCGCCCGGCCTCACCGCCCGGCCTCATCGTGCTAGGCGCCGCGCGGCCTCGCGCAGCACCTCCTCGCGCTTGCAGAACGCGAACCGCACCAGGCCCCGCGCGGCGTTCCGGTCGTCGTGGAAAGCCGCGACCGGCACCCCCGCCACCCCCAGCTCCTCGGGCATGCGACGGCACAGGTCCAGGGCGTCGTCGCTCCCGAGCGGTGAGGCGTCGGCCACCACGAAGTAGGTCCCCTGCGGCACGCTCACCTGCAGCCCGGCGTCGCGCAGCCCCGCCACCAGCAGGTCCCGGCGCGCCTGCAGCCGCGCCGCCAGGCCCCGGTAGGTCTCGTCGGGCAGGGCCAGCGCCGTCGCCACCCCCACCTGGAACGGGCCGGAGTGCGCGAAGGTCAGGAACTGCTTGACCTGCTGTAGGGCGGCCACCGCCGCCGCGGACCCGGTGAGCCACCCGATCTTCCAGCCCGTGGCGGAGAACGTCTTGCCGGCGGAGGAGATCGTGATCGTGCGGTCCGCCATGCCGGGCAGCGTGGCCACGGGCACGTGCGCCACGCCGTCGAAGGTGAGGTGCTCGTAGACCTCGTCGCACACCACCCAGGCGTCGTGCTCGCGCGCCAGGTCGGCGACGAGCTGCAGCTCCTCGCGGGACAGCACCCGCCCGGTGGGGTTGTGGGGGCTGTTGAGGAGCACCACCCTGGTGCGGGGGGAGAAGGCGGCCCGCAGCTCGTCCGGGTCGAGCCGGAAGTCCGGGAACCGCAGCACGCAGGTGCGCCGCACCCCGCCCGCGAGGGCGATGGTCGCGGCGTAGCTGTCGTAGTAGGGCTCCAGCACCACGACCTCGTCGCCCGGCCGCACCAGCGTCAGGATCGTCGTGGCGATCGCCTCGGTGGCGCCGACCGTGACGAGGACCTCGCGGTCGGGGTCGACGTCGAGGTCGTAGAAACGCCGCTGGTGCTCGGCGATCGCCTCGCGCAGGACGGGCAGCCCCGCGCCCGGGGGGTACTGGTTGAGACCCTCGTGGACGGCTCGCGCCGCGGCGTCCAGCATCGCCTCGGGCCCGTCGCTGTCGGGGAACCCCTGCCCGAGGTTGACCGCGTCGTGCTGCTGGCGAGCGCGGTCATCTCCGAGAAGACGGTGGTCCCGAAGGCGGCCAGCGCGGGGTGCTGCGGGTTCGGCATACGGCAGAACGTAGCCGACCACGTGGCCCGGCGAGGATTAGGACCCAGGTGGCGCCCCGGCGTACGATGTGATCACGGGAGACGTAGGTCTCCCGATTTCGCGCGCCTTCTCGCCGGACGACGTCCTCGGACGTCACGCCGGGGCGCACCACAGCAGTCCGACCCGTGGTCGGTGGGGTGCGTAGGCAGGCGCCAGGCACGGCCGCGGCACCCGCCGCGCGTCCGTGGACAACTGACAACGACAGAGAGAAGGACCTCGGCATGGCCGTCGTCACGATGCGCCAGCTCCTCGAGAGCGGCGTCCACTTCGGGCACCAGACCCGGCGCTGGAACCCCAAGATGAAGCGCTTCATCCTCACCGAGCGCAACGGCATCTACATCATCGACCTGCAGCAGTCGCTGACCTACATCAACGACGCGTTCGAGTTCGTCAAGGCCACGGTCGCCCACGGCGGCACCGTGCTCTTCGTCGGCACCAAGAAGCAGGCCCAGGAGCCCGTCGCCGAGCAGGCGACCCGCGTCGGCATGCCCTACGTCAACCACCGCTGGCTGGGTGGCATGCTCACCAACTTCAACACCGTCTCCAAGCGGCTCTCGCGCCTCAAGGAGCTCGAGGAGATCGACTTCGACGACGTGGCCGGCTCGGGCCGCACCAAGAAGGAGCTCCTGGTCCTCAAGCGCGAGAAGGACAAGCTGGAGAAGACCCTCGGCGGCATCCGCAACATGGCCAAGGTCCCCTCGGCCGTGTGGATCGTCGACACCAAGAAGGAGCACCTCGCCGTCGACGAGGCGCGCAAGCTGGGCGTCCCGGTCATCGCGATCCTGGACACCAACTGCGACCCCGACGAGGTCGACTACAAGATCCCCGGCAACGACGACGCCATCCGCTCGGTCACGCTGCTCACGCGCGTGATCGCCGACGCGGTCGCCGAGGGCCTCGTGCAGCGCTCCTCCGGCCGCTCCACCGAGGGCGAAACCGAGGCCGAGCCGCTGGCCGAGTGGGAGCGCGAGCTCTACGCCGAGGCCGCCGCCGCGGAGGCTCCCGCCGCTGCCGAGGCGCCCGCCGCGGACGCGCAGGACGCGCAGCAGACCGAGACCCCGGCGCAGGCCGAGACCCCGGCCGCGCAGGGCACCCAGCCGGCCGACGTGACCGAGCAGGTCGCCGAGCAGCCCGCCGCCGAGCAGGCCTGAGCGCTGCCGCAGTCCCTGACCGGGTCCACCACCACATCGCGTAGAAAGTAGCTATGACACATGGCCAACTACACCGCTGCTGACATCAAGGCGCTCCGGGAGAAGACCGGCGCCGGCATGCTCGACGTCAAGAAGGCCCTCGACGAGGCCGACGGCGACCAGGCCAAGGCCACCGAGATCCTGCGCGTCAAGGGTCTCAAGGGCGTCACCAAGCGCGAGGGCCGCGCGACCTCCAACGGTCTGGTCCGCGCCCACGTCGACGGTGGCGTCGGCACCCTCGTCGAGGTGCTGTGCGAGACCGACTTCGTCGCCAAGGGCGACAAGTTCGGCCAGCTCGCCGACACCGTCCTGCAGGCCGCGGTCGACTCCCAGGCCACCGACGCCGCCTCGCTGCTCGCCCACCAGGTCGACGGCAAGACGGTCCAGGAGCTGCTGGACGAGGCCAACGCCACCATCGGCGAGAAGATCGAGGTCAAGCGGGTCGCCCGCCTCGAGGGCGACAAGGTCACGTCCTACCTGCACAAGACCAGCCCCGACCTGCCCGCGCAGATCGGCGTCCTCCTCGTGACCGAGGGTGGCGACGAGCAGGTGGCGCACGACGTGGCGCTGCACATCGCGGCGTTCGCGCCGTCGGTGCTCTCCCGCGACGAGATCGACGAGGCGACGGTGGCCAACGAGCGCCGCATCGCCGAGGAGACCGCCAAGGAGGAGGGCAAGCCCGAGGCTGCGCTCCCCAAGATCGTCGAGGGTCGCGTCAACGGCTTCTTCAAGGAGATGGTCCTGACCGAGCAGGCCTTCGCCAAGGACGCCAAGAAGACCGTCGGCAAGGTCCTCGACGAGGCCGGCACCAAGGCCACGGCCTTCGCCCGGTTCCGCGTCGGCAGCTGACGATCCCGCTCGCAGGCCTGGTCCACCCCGCGGGGAGGGCCGGGCCTGCGGCGTCCCTGCCGGTCGTCGTAGGCCCATCTGTGACAGACTGTCCGGCGGTCGGCCCACCGGTCGTCCACCCCTGCACGAGGAGACCACGACCGATGACCGACCTCACCGCGCACGCCGACAACCGAGGGTACGAGCGGGTCCTGCTGAAGCTGTCGGGCGAGGTCTTCGGTGGCGGTCGTGTCGGTCTGGACCCGGACGTCGTGCGGGGCATCGCGCACCAGATCGCCCAGGCGGTGCAGTCGGGGGTGCAGGTGTGCGTGGTCATCGGCGGCGGCAACTTCTTCCGCGGCGCCCAGCTGCAGGAGAAGGGCATGGACCGGGCCCGCGCGGACTACATCGGGATGCTCGGCACGGTGATGAACTGCCTGGCGCTGCAGGACTTCCTCGAGAAGGAAGGCGTCGAGACGCGGGTCCAGAGCGCGATCGCCATGACCCAGGTGGCCGAGCCCTACATCCCGCGCCGCGCGATGCGCCACATGGAGAAGGGACGCGTCGTGATCTTCGGCGCGGGCGCCGGGATGCCCTACTTCTCCACCGACACCGTCAGCGCGCAGCGTGCGCTGGAGACCAAGTGCGACGCGGTCCTGATCGCCAAGAACGGCGTCGACGGCGTCTACGATGCCGACCCCAGGACCAACCCGCAGGCCCGCCGCTACGACACCCTCACGTATGCCGAGGCGCTGGCGCAGGGCCTCAAGGTCGTGGACGCGGCGGCGTTCAGCCTCTGCATGGACAACAAGCTGCCGATGATCGTCTTCGGCATGGAGGGCGAGGGCAATGTCGCCGCCGCCGTCCGTGGTGAGAAGATCGGGACGGTCGTCACCGCCTGAGGCCACCGGGCGGTGCCGAGCCCGAGCCGCGGCACCGGCTCCCGCGAGACGTCAGGGCCGGACCCACAGTTTTCGTCAGACCGACCGTTGGAGGACACCATGATCGACGACATCCTGCTCGAGGCCGAGGAGAAGATGGAGAAGGCGATCGACGTCGCCAAGGAGGACTTCGGGGCGATCCGCACCGGCCGCGCCAACCCGGCCCTCTTCCACAAGATCATGGTCGACTACTACGGCGCCCCCACGCCGCTGCAGCAGCTCGCCTCGATCCAGGTGCCCGAGGCCCGCATGGTCCTCATCACCCCCTTCGACAAGACGGCCACCAAGGACGTCGAGAAGGCGCTGCGCCAGTCCAGCCTCGGCCTCAACCCGAGCGAGGACGGCGGCGTGCTGCGCATCAACCTGCCCGAGCTGACGCAGGAGCGGCGCAAGGAGTACATCAAGATCGCCCGCGAGAAGGGCGAGCACGGCAAGGTGTCGATGCGCAACATCCGCCGCCACGCCAAGGACCAGATCGACAAGCTCGTCAAGGACGGCGGCGTCGGCGAGGACGAGGGCACCCGCGCCGAGAAGGAGCTGGAGACCCTCACCAAGAAGTACACCGACCAGGTCGACGTGCTCCTCAAGGGCAAGGAGTCCGAGCTGCTGGAGGTCTGAGACCTCCTGCGGCCGACCCCATGTCGATGCCCGACCTGCCCCCGGCCCTCGAGGGTTCGCGCCTGCACCGCAGGATCCAGCGAGCCCTCGAGGTGGCGCGACGCTCCAAGTCGCCCGGCCGGGCAGGCCGCAACCTGCCGGCCGCCATCGGCGTGGGGGTGGGGCTGGGCGCCGCGATCATCCTGTCGCTGTGGTGGCGCCCGGAGGCCTTCCTCGCCCTGGTGACCGTCGCCATCGTCATCGGGATGTGGGAGATGGTGCAGGCCGTGCGGCACGGCCGCGTGCTCGTCCCGGTGGTGCCGACGATGGTCGGTGGGGTGGTCATGCTGCAGTGCGCGTATGCCGGGGGCCCGCGGGCCCTCACCCTCTCCTTCACCCTCACCGTGGTGGTGGTGGTCGTCTGGCGGGCGTTGCTCGGGATCCGGGACGCGCTGCGGGACGTCGCCGGCGCCACCTTGACGCTGGCCTACGTGCCGCTGTTGGCCAGCTTCTGCATCATGCTGCTCGCCCAGCCCCTCGGTGAGCTGCGCGTCATCACCTTCATCGCCGTCACCGTCTTCTCCGACATCGGCGGCTACGCGGTGGGCGTGCTCAAGGGCAAGCACCCGATGGCGCCGTCCATCTCCCCGAAGAAGTCCTGGGAGGGCTTCGCGGGCTCCCTGGCCACCTGCACGGCGGTCGGTGCGCTGTGCACCAGCTGGCTGCTGGCGGCCCCCTGGTGGACGGGGGTGCTGCTGGGCGCCGGGGCCTGCGTCACGGCCACCGTCGGCGACCTGTGCGAGTCGGTGATCAAGCGGGACCTCGGCATCAAGGACATGGGCCACGTCCTGCCCGGCCACGGCGGCATCATGGACCGCCTGGACTCGCTGCTGCTGACCGCCCCGATGTGCTGGCTCGTGCTCACCTACCTCGTCCCCGCCGGAGCAGCGGGCTGATCGTCGGCCGGTGTGGCGGCGGCCGGGCGCGGCATACGGGACAATGGACGTGATGACCGACTCCCAGCCGACCGACCTGCCCACGCCGACCACCAGGCCCGCGCCGGGGCAGCTGACCTTCACCGCACCCCGCCGGGGCAAGCCGCCGGTGCACCTCGCGGACCTCGCACCCGGCGAGCGCAAGGCCTTCCTCACCGAGCTGGGGCACCAGGGATTCCGCGCCAAGCAGCTGAGCGTCCACTACTTCGACCGGCTGGTCACCGACCCCGACGACATGCCCGACCTGCCCAAGGCGCAGCGGTCCGAGCTGGTCGCGGCGGCGCTCCCGACGCTGCTGACGCCGGTCACCACGCGGGTCGCTGACGACGGCCTCACCCACAAGAAGGTGTGGCGGCTGCACGACGGGGCCCTGGTGGAGTCCGTCGTCATGCGCTACCCGGGGCGGGCGACCATCTGCATCTCGAGCCAGGCCGGGTGCGGCATGAACTGCCCCTTCTGCGCCACCGGGCAGGGCGGGCTGCAGCGCAACATGAGCACCGCCGAGATCGTCGAGCAGGTCGTCAGCGCCGCGCGGTCGCTGCGCAACGGCGAGCTCGGCCCGATGCCCGAGGGCGATGCGGGCCCGCTGCGCGTGTCCAACGTCGTCTTCATGGGGATGGGGGAGGCGCTCGCCAACTACAAGGCGGCGATCGGGGCGATCCGCCGGCTCGTCGACCCGACGCCGGACGGGCTCGGCATGAGCGCCCGCGGCGTCACGATGTCCACGGTCGGCCTGGTGCCCGGGATCGACAAGCTGGCCGCGGAGGGCATCCCCGTCACGCTCGCGCTGTCCCTGCACGCCCCCGACGACGAGCTGCGCGACGAGCTCGTCCCGATCAACACGCGCTGGAAGGTCGACGAGGCGCTCGACGCGGCGCGGCGCTACTTCGAGACCACCGGGCGCCGCGTGTCGATCGAGTACGCCCTGATCAAGGACGTCAACGACCACGCCTGGCGGGCCGAGCTGCTCGCCGACAAGCTCAACGCGCGCGGCTCCGGGTGGGTGCACGTCAACCCGATCCCGCTCAACCCCACGCCGGGGTCGCGCTGGACTGCGTCGCGCAAGGGCGTCGAGCAGCAGTTCGTCGAGCGGCTGCGCGGGCGGGGGATCCCGACGACGGTGCGCGACACCCGCGGTCAGGACATCGACGGGGCCTGCGGTCAGCTCGCCGCCGTCACCGCCTGAGCGCTCAGGGGGCGCGGCGACCCCGGAGCTTCTGGCGCACCCACCGCGCGATCAGGACCACGAAGAAGGCGATCACGGCGTACTGGAACCAGCCCGCCCACTGCTCGATGCGGGCCCACTGCGACCCGAGGGCGTAGCCGCCGAGGATCAGGGCGGCATTCCAGCACAACGACCCCAGGGTCGTGAGCAGGCAGAAGATGCCGAGGGGCATCCGCTCCACGCCCGCCGGGACCGACACCATCGACCGCACCATCGGCACCATCCGGCCGAAGAACGTGACGCGGCGGCCGTGCCGCTCGAACCACTCGAAGCCCTTGTCGATGTCGTGGACGTCGACCAGCGGCACCCTGCGGGCGATGGCGTTGACCCGCTCGCGACCCAGCGCGGCGCCGGCCCAGTAGAGGACCAGCGCGCCGAGCAGCGAGCCGACGGTGCTCCACACGATGGCGTCGGCGAGCGTCATCCCGCCGCGGTAGGCCGTGAACCCCGCGAGCGGCAGGATCAGCTCGCTCGGGATCGGGGGGAAGACGCTGTCGAGCAGGGTGGCCACCATGGCACCGGGGCCGCCGAGGGTCTCCATCAGGTGGACCGCCCACCCGGTGATGCCGCCGTCGGTGCCGGCGGCGGGCAGCTGCGTGGGGAGGGTGAGCGCGCTCAGGGCAGGGTCCTTCCAGGGGGAGCCGGGTCCAGCAGGTCCAACGCCGGTCCTCCCCGGGCGAGTTCCGCCCCGCCGGCGTGGGCGCAGGGTCAGGACGTCCAGAGTGGTCACATCCACGACATCAGGAGCGCTCTCTCGTCGTGGATGCGACCACTCTGGGGGTCTCGCGCAGCAGGTCGGCGACGTCGGCGACGTCGTCCACCAGGTGCAGCCGCCCACCCATCTCGCGCCCGACCCCGAGGGCCTGCAGCAGCGGCCACACCGGCAGCTCCTCGGTCCAGCAGCGCCGGCCCACGAGCACGAGCGGGACGGTGTCCCCGGGGGCGGCGTAGTAGAGGCGGGTCGCCAGCTGGAAGACCTCCTGCACGGTGCCCGCCGCGCCGGGCAGCACGACGACCCCGGCGGTGCAGCGGGCGAGCAGCAGGTCCTCGCGCAGCGCGTTGGAGAAGAACTTGGCGATGGCCTGGGCGAAGACGTTGGGCGGCTCGTGGCCGTAGAACCACGTGGGGATGCCGATGCTCGTCGGGGCCGCCGCCACCGGCCAGCCTGCGCGGGCGGCGAGGGCCACGCCCGCCCAGTCGCTCACCGACGGCACGAAGCCCGGCACGGTGGCCAGCTGCGCCAGCGCGGTCTCCAGGGCCTCACGGCCCGGGCTCGCCGCCCCCAGGTTGGCCGCCTCCATCGCGCCCGGTCCACCGCCGGTGGCGACCACCAGGCCCAGCCCCGCGAGGTCGTGCCCGAGCCGGGCCGCGTCCGCGTAGTCCGCGCTGCCACGACCCACCCCGTGGCCGCCCATGACCCCGACGACCCGACGGCCCTCGAGCAGCTCGTCGAGGGCGTCCTCCATGGAGTCGTCGTGCAGCGACCGCAGGACCGCGACGTAGGGGTCCCCCACCAGGGTGCCGTCCTGGGACCAGGCGTAGGCGAGCGCGTCGGGGGTGCGGTCGTAGCCGTCGGCCAGCCCGGTGTAGAGCTCCTCGGGCGTGTAGAGCCGGGACCGGTAGACGTCGACCGGGGCGTCGTGGACCGCCGGGAAGACCACGGCTCCCGCCCGCACCAGGTGCTGCACGACGTCGACCGAGGCGCGCCCCCCGAGCACCACGAGGCCACGCAGGTCGGAGCGCGCCAGCAGCGCCGGGGCGCACTCCGTCAGGTCGATGCCCTGCAGCCGGGCGCCGTGCAGCGAGTGCCCGCCGTCCAGCAGCGCCCGCAGCGTGGCTGAGTCCTCGATCTCCATGCCGTCATCATGTCCGACCATCCGGGTGATCCCGGGCACCGGGGGACAACCAATGCTGGCCGGTCGGCGTCGTGGGTGATGTAGTTGGCCTTCCCGGCCTGCCCTTTGCGTGTAAAGGATCGTCCCCCCATGCCTCGTCGCTCCGTCCTCGCGACCTCCACCGTCACCGCCGCCCTCGCCCTCGCGATCGGCGTCGCCGCCCCCGCCGCCACGGCGACCCCCGCCCGCCCGGCGAGCACGCAGGTGGCAGCCACCCAGCAGGTCGCCACCCCCGCGGCCGCGGCCCGTCGCGGCTCGTTCGTCCACCAGATCTACGTCGCCGTCGCTGCGGACAAGCAGCTGCGCGGCTGGAAGCAGTCCGAGTGGCGCGTCCAGCGCATCTCGGTCTCCACCAGCGGCACCTGGGCCCGCGCGACGGTCCACCCCACCAAGGGCCGGACCGACGACGCCACCGTCCTGCTGCACAAGGTCAAGGGGACCTGGCGCAGCGTCGACTTCGGCACCGCCCAGGTCGGCTGCGGGGTCGCCCCCGCGGCGGTGCTGCGCCAGCTGCGACTCGGCGGCTGCTGAGCAGGCTCCCGGCATACCTCCCGGCTCACCTCGACCCACGGTCGAGGTGAGCCGGTCCGCGTATGACGCCCGCCCCGCAGCCGCACAACCGCTCGTCGCGGAGCAGCGACCTGTCGTCGGGGCCACATCGCGTCCCCCTGGATCGGGAGGCGGGTCGGGGGTTGGATGGGGTCATGAGCACGGGTGCCTACGCAGCGGCGTACGAGTCGAGCAAGCAGGACCCCGAGGCCTTCTGGGCCGCGGCGGCCAAGGACATCGACTGGATCACCGCGCCCACGCGGGTCCTGGACGACAGCAGGGCGCCGTTCTACACGTGGTTCCCGGACGGTCGGCTCAACGTCTGCTACAACGCGCTGGACCGCCACGTGGTGCACGGCCGCGCCGACCAGGCGGCCCTGCACTACGACAGCCCCGTCACCGGCGCCCGGGCCACGTACACCTACGCGGAGCTGCTCGAGCTCGTCGCGCGCTTCGCCGGCGTCCTGCGCGACCTCGGCGTCACCAAGGGCGACCGCGTGGTGATCTACATGCCGATGGTCCCGGAGGCCGTCGTGGCGATGCTCGCCTGCGCCCGCATCGGCGCCATCCACTCGGTGGTGTTCGGCGGGTTCGCGCCGCAAGAGCTCGCCGCCCGGATCGACGACGCGGCGCCCAAGGTCGTGGTCAGCGCCAGCTGCGGCGTCGAGCCCAAGCGGGTCGTCGCCTACAAGCCGTACCTCGACGAGGCGATCCGCCGCGCCGACCACAAGCCCGAGCGGTGCGTCATCCTGCAGCGCGAGCAGCAGCGCGCCGAGATGGGGGAGCGGGACCTGGACTGGGCCGAGGTCATGCGCCCCGGCGTGGTACAGCCGGCCGAGTGCGTGCCGGTCGAGTCCTCCCACCCGCTCTACATCCTCTACACCTCCGGCACCACGGGGAAGCCCAAGGGGATCGTGCGGGACAGCGGCGGCTACGCCGTGGCGCTGCGCTGGTCGATGCCCAACCTCTACGGCATCGAGGCGGGCGACACGATGTTCACGGCCTCCGACGTCGGCTGGGTGGTCGGGCACTCCTACATCGTCTACGCCCCGCTGCTGACGGGGGCGACCACGATCGTCTACGAGGGCAAGCCGATCGGCACGCCCGACGCGGGCGCCTTCTGGCGGGTCGTGCAGGACTACGGCGTGTCCTCGCTCTTCACGGCGCCGACGGCGTTCCGGGCGATCAAGAAGGAGGACCCGGAGGCCAGGCTGTTCGCCGACTACGACACCTCCAGCCTGCGCACGATCTACCTCGCCGGTGAGCGCCTGGACCCCGACACCTACGAGTGGGCGACCGAGCGCACCGGACGCCCGGTGGTCGACAACTGGTGGCAGACCGAGACCGGCTGGCCGATCGCCTGCAACCCGCGCGGGATCGAGGAGCTGCCGATCAAGCCGGGGTCCCCGTCGACGGCCGTCTGCGGGTACGACGTGCGGGTCCTCGACGACCAGGGCAACGAGGTCCCCGCCGGCACGGAGGGCGCCATCGTCATCGCGCTGCCCATGCCGCCCGGGACCCTGCCGACGCTGTGGCAGGACGACGACCGCTACGTCTCGAGCTACCTGTCCGCCTACGACGGCTACTACCTCACCGGCGACGGCGGCTACATCGACGAGGACGGCTACGTCTACGTCATGGGCCGCACCGACGACGTGCTCAACGTGGCTGGGCACCGGCTGTCCACCGGCTCCATCGAGGCCGCCCTGGCGGGTCACCCGGCGGTCGCGGAGTGCGCGGTCATCGGCGTCGCCGACTCCTTCAAGGGCCAGGTGCCTCGCGGGCTGGTCATGCTGAAGTCGGGCGTGGACGTCTCGGCACCCGGCGCGGAGGAGCAGCTGCGCAAGGAGCTGGTCCAGCGGGTCCGCGAGGAGGTGGGCGCGGTGGCCGCCCTGCACCGCGTGGACATCGTCGACGGCCTGCCCAAGACGCGCTCGGGCAAGATCCTGCGCAAGACCATGCGCCAGATCGCCGACGGCCAGGAGGCGCAGGTGCCCTCCACCATCGAGGACCGCAGCGTGCTGGACTCCCTGACGGCGGTGCTGCAGCGCCAGGACTGAGGGCACCTCCCGACGCTGGTAGCGTTGGCCAGCGTCGTCTCGAGCCCGGCTCCCTCCCCGGGCCCATGCCGGAGGTCCTTTATTGAGCGCTCGCTCCCGTGCGGCCCGCGTCGCCAGCAGCACCCACCCCCTGCCCAGCCGTCGCCTCACGCGACGGGGTCTGCTGGGATCGGCCGCCGGGGCAGCCCTGCTGGCCGCCTGCGCCCCGCCGGCGCCGCCGACCGCCGCCCGCACCACGCGCGCGCTCCCGGCGGACCGCTCGGCCACGGAACGACGGGTGGCCTTCGCCAGCTGGACGCAGTACCTCGACCAGGACGAGCGGACCAAGAGGTTCCCGACGCTCGACGAGTTCGTGCGGGCCACCGGGATCCAGGTGAGCTACACCGAGGAGATCGACGACAACGACCTCTACGTCAACAAGATCGCGCCGCAGCTGCGCGCCGGGCAGGACATCGGGCGTGACCTGATCGTCCTGTCGGACTGGATGGTCAACCGGGTCATCGCCCAGGAGCTCGTGCAGCCGTTGGAGCTGATCCGGATGCCGCACGCCGGCAACCTGCGGCCCGAGCTCATGGACGCACCCTTCGACCCCGGCCGGCACTACTCGCTGCCGTGGCAGTCCGGGCTGACCGGGATCGGCTACGACGCGAGCCGGGTGAAGCCGATCCGGACCATCGCGGACCTGTGGCGACCCGACCTCAAGGGCAAGGTCGTCGCCCTGTCGGAGTGGCGGGACACCCTGGGGGTGATCCTGCGCAGCCAGGGCGTCGACCCGGCCGGCGCCTTCACCCGCGACCAGGTCGCGGCGGCGGTGGAGGTCGTCGACCGGCAGCTGCGCTCGGGCCAGATCCGCCGGATCCGGGGCAACTCCTACGCGCAGGACCTGCAGAGCGGCAACGCCCTCGCCGGCCTGGTGTGGAGCGGGGACATCGCGACGCTGCGGGCCGAGACGGGCAACGAGCACTGGACCTTCGTCATGCCGGAGTCCGGCGGGATGCTCTGGAGCGACAACGCCGTCGTCCCGATCACGTCGCCGCACCGCCGCAACGCCCAGCGGCTGCTCGACTGGTACTACCAGCCGCAGATCGCCGCCCGGGTCGCCGCCTGGGTGAGCTACATCTGCCCGGTCGCCGGGGCGCAGCAGGCGATGGAGAAGGTGGACCCCGGGCTGGTCGAGGACCCGCTGATCTTCCCCACCGCGGACTTCCTGGCCCGGCAGACCAGCGTCTTCCGGGCCCTGGACCCGCAGGAGGAGGCGGACTACGCCGCGATGTGGACCAAGGTGGTGGGCCAGTGATGCGGTGGCGCGGACGGGGCCGGGAGCTCCCGGCCGGGGGCGCTCCGGACGAGCCCACGGGTGACCTGCGGCTGGAGCACGTGACCCGCCGCTTCGGGCGGCACACGGCCGTCGACGACCTGTCGCTGGTCGTGCCCCAGGGCTCCTTCTTCGCCCTCGTCGGGCCGTCCGGCTGCGGCAAGTCCACGACGCTGCGGATGGTCGCCGGGCTCGAGCGACCCGACCGTGGACGGGTGTGGCTGGGGGAGCGGGACGTCACCGCGCTGCGCCCGCACCAGCGGCCGGTCAACACGGTCTTCCAGAGCTACGCGCTCTTCCCTCACCTGAGCGTCGGCGACAACGTCGCCTTCGGCCCCCGGCGGCGGGGGCTGCCGCGCGACGTGGTGCGCGAGCAGGTCCAGGACGCGCTGGCCCTGGTCGAGCTGTCCGGTATGGCGGACCGCCGCCCGGCCCAGCTCTCCGGCGGTCAGCAGCAGCGGGTCGCGGTGGCGCGAGCCCTGGTCAACCGGCCCGAGGTGCTGCTGCTGGACGAGCCGCTCGGGGCGCTCGACCTGCGGCTCCGCCGGCAGATGCAGGTCGAGCTCAAGCGGATCCAGGCCGAGACCGGCATCACCTTCGTGCACGTCACGCACGACCAGGAGGAGGCCATGAGCATGGCCGACACGGTCGCCGTCATGCGCGACGGGCGGATCGAGCAGCACGGGGCGCCGGCCGACCTCTACGACCTGCCGCGGACCAGCTTCGTGGCCAACTTCCTCGGGCAGTCCAACCTGGTGCCCGCCACCGTCGCCGGCCACGAGGGCGACCTGGTGGTCCTCGAGGTGGCGGGGCAGCGCGTGCGGGTGCTGCGCTCCCGCGTCGCCGGCACCGGGGCGGGCCGCGTGCTGCTCGGGGTGCGCCCGGAGAAGGTCCGGGTCGTCCCGGACGGCGACAAGGTCCGCAGGAAGTCCGTCGCCAACGTCCTCGGCCGGGCCGTCGTGCGCGACGTCGCCTTCACCGGGGTCGCGACGCAGTACCTCCTCGACGTCCCCGGCGCCGGGTCCTGGACCGTCTACGAGCAGAACGTCGACGTGGAGACCGCCGCCCGGCCCGGTGACCTCGTGACCCTCGCGTGGGACCTGCGGCACACCTTCACCCTCGCTGGCGACGACGACCCGCTCGCCGGGCTGGACGACGACCTCGCCGCCCTCGGCGACGCTGCGGCGGACCATGACAAGGAGCACGTCCCGGAGCCCGGCGCGGACCCCGCCGGGTCCACCCGGGTGGCGGCGGTCTCGCGCGACGGCGGGGACCCGGCGTCGTGAGCAGGCGGACGGCATACCTGCTGGCCCTCCCCGGGGTGCTCTGGCTCGTGCTCTTCTTCGTGCTGCCGCTCGTGCAGCTGGCGTCGGTGAGCCTGCAGTCGGACTACCCCGGCTACCCGGGCTACTACTACCGCGACGTCAACATCGGCAACTACGGGCACGCGCTCACCGGCTTCGGTGCCCAGATCGGGCGCTCCTTCCTCTACGCCGCGCTCGCCACCGTCGCCTGCCTGGTGCTGGCTTTCCCGCTCGCCTGGACCATGGTCTTCCGGGCCGGGCGCTGGCGCGGGCTGCTGATGGTGCTGGCCGTCGCGCCCTTCTTCACGTCGTTCATCCTGCGCACCGTGGCGTGGCGGCAGATCCTCGCCGACGACGCGCCCCTGGCGTCCACGCTCCGGGCGCTGCACCTGCTGCCCGGTGGCCACCTGACCGAGACCGCGGGTGCCGTGGTGCTGGGGCTGACCTACACCTTCCTGCCCTTCATGCTGCTGCCGGTCTACGCCTCGCTGGAGCGCGTGGACCCGGCGCTGGTCGCCGCCGGCGCCGACCTCTACGCCACCCCCTGGCAGACCTTCCGCGCGGTCACCGTGCCGCTCGCCATGCCCGGCGTCCTCGCTGGCACCCTGCTGACCTTCATCCCGGCCGCCGGGGACTACGTCAACGCCGACCTGCTCGGCTCCGACCGCGGCACCTCGATGGTGGGCAACGCCATCGACGCGCAGTTCTTCCGGGTCATCGGCGGCTACCCCACCGCGGCCGCGCTGTCCTTCACGCTGATGGTGGCGATCCTGCTGCTGGCGACGGCCTACGTCCGCCGCTACGGCACCGACGAGCTCGTCCGATGAGACGGTGGCTGGCCGACCACCTGGTCCCGATCGTCGCGGGCCTGGTGCTGGCCTACCTCTTCGTGCCGATCGCCTACGTGGTGGTGTTCTCGTTCAACACCTACACGCGCTCCAACGTCGCCTGGTCCGGCCGACCCACCCTCGACCACTGGCGCCGCCCGTGCGCCGCGCCCGGGGTGTGCGAGGCGCTCGGCACGTCCCTGCAGGTGGGGCTGGCCGCCACGGTCGTCGCGACGGTCCTCGGCACCATGCTCGCCCTCGCGCTGGCGCGCAGCAGGTTCCGCGGGCGCGGGTTCGTCGACCTGCTCGTGCTGCTGCCGATGGCCACGCCGGAGGTCGTCCTGGGAGCGTCGCTGCTGACGATCTTCGTGCAGGGCTTCGCCCGCCTCGGGCTGGAGCTGGGCTGGTGGACCATCGTGCTGTCACACGTGATGTTTGCGCTGAGCTTCGTGGTGGTGACGGTGCGGGCGCGGCTGCAGTCGCTGGACCCGCGGCTGGAGGAGGCGGCGGCCGACCTCTACGCCGGACCGCAGGCGACCTTCTGGCGGGTCACGCTGCCCGCGATCCTGCCCGGCGTGGTCGGTGCCGCTCTGCTGTCCTTCGCCCTGAGCTTCGACGACGTCATCATCACGAGCTTCGTGTCGGGCGAGGTGCAGACCTTCCCGACTTACGTCTACGCGGCCTACCTGCGCGGCATCCCCGCCGAGGCCAACGTCATCGGGGTGATCATGCTGCTCGTGGCCGTGACCTGCGCCGTCGCCGCCCGGCTGCTCGGGGGGCGGTCGTCGCTCACCGGTCGGTGACCGGCCCCTCGCGCGGGGGTGACGGGATACGGCCCGGGTGCGCGGGGTAGTCGCACCCGCATGACCGACAACAGCACCCCCACCCTCACCGACGAGCAGCGCGACCAGATCCGCAACGGTGCGTTCGGCGCGATCGCGCTGGTCTCCAAGGCCGACCCCGGCTTCCTGGCGATGTTCAAGGAGTCGATGGCCGGGTCCAAGACCCTGGCCTCGGCCCCCGCGGACGTCCGCGAGCTGCTCGCCGGCCAGGGTCTGCCCACCCCGCCCAGCGGGTCGCCGGAGGAGGTCGAGAGCGCCGTGCTGCGGGACCTGGCCGGTGGTTATGCCGCGCTGCGCAGCACCGCCCCCGGGCAGGCGCAGGGCTACCGTGACGTCGTGCTCGCCGCGTGCGACCAGGTGGCCCAGGCGTCGGGCGGCGTCGCGCCGACCGAGCAGGCCGTCATCGAAAAGATCCGCGGGGCGCTCACCGACCAGCCGCAGGCCTGACGGCCAGGCACGAGCGCTCAGGCGCGGGGGCTGGTCCCCGCCGCGGCGTGCGCCGCCGCCACCCGGCGCTCCCGCTCGCGGCGCAGGTTGTCCTTCGGGTCGTTGTCGGGGTCGAGCTGGGCCGGCCCGAAGACGCTCACCCCGATGTAGCGGATCCGCCACATGATCCGGTAGCCGAGGCTGAGTCCGGTGCGGTCCTTGGCCATGCTGGTCCTCCCCGTGGTCACGATGGCGTCGGCCACCGTGACCATCCTAGTCGCGCCGCCCCATCGGTAGGGTGGTGGGGTGAGTCACACCTCGTATGCCGCGAGCCCCCCGCCCGATCACCGCACGGTCGCGCTGCTGGGGTCGACCGGGTCCATCGGGACCCAGGCGATCGACGTGATCAGCCGCAACCCGGACCGGTTCACCGTCACCGCGCTGTCCGCCGGCGGCGGCAGGCTCGAGCAGCTGGCCGAGCAGGTGGCCCTGCTGCGCCCCCAGCTGGTCGGGATGGCCTCGGGCTCCCGGGAGGACCTGCGGCGCGCGATCACGGCGGCCTGCGAGCGGGTGGGCGCGGCGCCATACGAGCCGCGTGTCGTCGTGGGCGAGGGGGCGAGCGAGGAGGTCGCCGCGCACGGCGCCGACGTCGTCCTCAACGGCATCACCGGGTCGATCGGGCTGCGGCCGACGCTGGCCGCGCTCGAGGCGGGCAGCACCCTCGCGCTCGCCAACAAGGAGAGCCTCATCGTCGGCGGCCCCATCGTGACCCGCGCCGCGCGGCCCGGCCAGATCGTGCCCGTCGACTCCGAGCACTCCGCGATCGCCCAGTGCCTGCGCGGCGGTCGGGCCGAGGAGGTGCGGCGGCTGGTCGTCACGGCGAGCGGCGGGCCGTTCCGGGGGCGCTCGCGCGACGAGCTGACCGCCGTGACGCCCGAGCAGGCGCTGGCCCACCCCACCTGGGACATGGGCCGCGTCGTGACGACCAACTCCGCGACCCTGGTCAACAAGGGCCTGGAGGTCATCGAGGCGCACCTGCTCTTCGGGATCGGCTTCGACCGGATCGAGGTGGTGGTGCACCCGACCTCCGACGTGCACTCGATGGTGGAGTTCACCGACGGGTCGACCCTGATGCAGGCCGGCCCGCCCACCATGCTGATCCCCATCGCTCTCGGCCTCGCCTGGCCCGACCGGGTGCCGGACGCGGCACCCGCCTACGACTGGAGCCGGCCCCGGAGCTTCGAGTTCTTCCCGCTGGACCGCGAGGCCTTCCGCGCGGTCCCGCTCGCCTACCGGGTGGGTGAGGCGGGCGGCACCTACCCGGCCGTCTACAACGCCGCCAACGAGGAGTGCGTCGAGGCCTTCCACGAGCGGCGCATCGGCTTCCTCGACATCGTGGACACGGTGGAGCGGGTGGTCGACGAGCACCACGCCGGGGGAGAGGCGGCGGGCAACGTCGGGAACACCGCAGGAGACCTGGACGTTCCCGCTGTGCTGCGTGCCGAGGACTGGGCGCGCCGCCGGGCCCGGGAGATCCTGGGGCTCGCCCTCCAGGACGTCCCCTCCGGCAAGGAGCGCCCATGACCGTGCTCATGACGATCCTCGGCATCCTCGTCGTGGTGATCGGCATCGGTGCCTCGATCGCGCTGCACGAGATCGGGCACCTCGTGCCCGCCAAGCTCTTCGGCGTCAAGGCGCCGCAGTACATGATCGGCTTCGGCCCGACCCTGTGGTCGCGGCGGTTCGGGGAGACGGAGTACGGCCTCAAGGCCATCCCCCTCGGCGGCTACGTCAAGATGATCGGGATGTTCCCGCCCAAGCGGGCCGGGGAGGACGAGCACCACCTCCGGCCCTCCGGGACCGGCCGCTGGGCCGCCATGATCGACGACGCGCGCGAGCAGTCGATGGAGGAGGTCCGTCCCGGCGACGAGCACCGCGTCTTCTACCGGCTCAAGACCTGGCAGAAGCTGGTCGTCATGCTCGGCGGGCCGGTCATGAACCTCGTCATCGCCACCGTCCTGATCGGCGGCGTGATGATGGGCTACGGCATGGCCGTCGACAAGGGCGCCCGCGTCGCCGCGGTGCAGCAGTGCGTCCGCCCCGCCGGCGCCGACACCACAGCGCCCTGCACCAGCGCCGACCCGCTCACCCCCGCCGCCAAGGCCGGGCTGGAGCCGGGTGACCGGCTCGTCTCGATCGGGGGGCAGTCGATCAGCCGGCTCGCCGACGTGTCCGGCGCGATCCGCCCCCACGCGGGCCAGGCGATCCCCGTGGTGGTCGAGCGCGGCGGCGCTCGGCAGAGCCTCACCCTGACCCCGATCACCAGCACGCTGCCCCGCCTCGGCGCGGACGGTCAGCCGCTCACCGGCGCCGACGGCAAGCCCCTCACCGAGCAGACCGGCTTCGCCGGGATGTCGTCCGCGCCGATCACCGCGATCGAGCGGCAGCCGATCACCGCGGTCCCGGGCACCGTGGGCCGCGCCGTCACCCAGACGGCCGGGGTGCTGGTGCAGATCCCGCAGAAGATGGTGGGGATCGCCAAGGCCGCCTTCGGCTCGGGGGAGCGCGACCCCAACGGCCCGATCTCCGTCGTCGGCGTCGGCCGGATCGGCGGTGAGGTCGCGAGCGGGCAGGTCCACGGCTTCGAGAGCTCCGGCGCCCGCGTCATCACGCTGCTGATGCTGATCGCCTCGCTCAACGTGGCGCTCTTCGTCTTCAACCTGATCCCGCTGATGCCCCTGGACGGCGGTCACGTCGCCGGCGCGCTGTGGGAGGGGCTGCGTCGTCAGGTGGCCAAGGTCGCGGGGCGTCCCGACCCGGGCTACGTCGACGTCGCCAAGGGGCTGCCCATCGCCTACGCCATGTCGGTGGTGCTCATCGTCATGGGTGGCCTGCTGATCTATGCCGACATCGTGCGACCCGTCAAGCTCGGCTGAGTGAGGGATACTGACACCATGACCGTTTCGCTAGGGATGCCTGCCGCGCCGGCGCCGGTGCTCGCACCGCGTCGCAAGACCCGCAAGATCAAGGTCGGCAAGGTCGAGGTCGGCGGTGACGCGCCGGTCTCGGTGCAGTCCATGACGACGACCCTCACCTCGGACGTCAACACCACGTTGCAGCAGATCGCCCAGCTCACCGCGGCGGGCTGCGACATCGTGCGCGTGGCCTGCCCGAGCCAGGACGACGCCGACGCGCTGCCGCAGATCGCCCAGCACAGCCAGATCCCCGTCATCGCGGACATCCACTTCCAGCCCAAGTACGTCTTCGCCGCCATCGAGGCCGGCTGCGCCGCCGTGCGCGTCAACCCGGGCAACATCCGCAAGTTCGACGACCAGGTCAAGGAGATCGCCGCAGCGGCCAGGGACCACGGCACCTCGATCCGCATCGGCGTCAACGCCGGGTCGCTCGACAAGCGCCTGCTGGAGAAGTACGGCAAGGCCACGCCCGAGGCCCTCGTCGAGTCCGCGGTGTGGGAGGCCAGCCTCTTCGAGGAGCACGGCTTCCACGACTTCAAGATCTCGGTCAAGCACAACGACCCCGTCGTCATGGTGCGCGCCTACGAGCTGCTCTCCGAGCGGGGCGACTGGCCGCTGCACCTCGGCGTGACCGAGGCGGGCCCGGCGTTCCAGGGCACGATCAAGTCGGCCACCGCCTTCGGCGCGCTGCTGTCCAAGGGCATCGGCGACACGATCCGGGTCTCCCTGTCCGCGCCTCCCGTCGAGGAGGTCAAGGTCGGCATCCAGATCCTGCAGAGCCTCAACCTGCGGCCCCGCAAGCTCGAGATCGTCTCCTGCCCGTCCTGCGGGCGCGCGCAGGTGGACGTCTACAAGCTCGCCGACGAGGTGACCGCCGGCCTGGAGGGCATGACGGTGCCGCTGCGCGTCGCGGTCATGGGGTGCGTCGTCAACGGCCCCGGCGAGGCCCGCGAGGCCGACCTCGGTGTGGCCTCCGGCAACGGCAAGGGCCAGATCTTCGTCAAGGGGGAGGTCATCAAGACCGTCCCCGAGGCCGCGATCGTCGAGACCCTCATCGAGGAGGCCATGCGCCTCGCCGAGGAGATGGGCGAGCCCGTGGACGAGGAGTCCGCCGGCAGCCCGACCGTCACGGTCGGCTGACCCAGCCTCGAGCCGTATGCCGAGAGCCGGTCACCCCGTCAACGACGGGGGACCGGCTCTCGCCGCATACGGCCTGCCGGGGGTGCGCCCTCAGACGCGGGTGATCTCCAGGGCGGCGAGGGCGGGGGTGTCCCGCTTGGCCACGAAGCCCAGGTCGAGCTGCCCGTCGGTGACGGTGACGTCGAAGGTCGGCTGGTAGGAGCGGAACTTCCCGCCGGCGGCCCGGAAAATGTCCACGTCGGCCAGCGCCGTGCGCCCCTCGGCAGTCACGTCGAAGACGCGCTGCCCGGCGGCGTCGAACCAGTCCTCGGCGAGGTGCAGCCGCACCGTGTAGGTGCCGTTGGGCAGGGATCGGCGGTAGGAGCTCATCCGGTAGATCGTCGCGCGGTACAGCGCGTCGTCGGTGGTGCCGAGGACGTCCTTGCCGACCATGGCGTCACCGGTGTTGTACGAGTCGAAGCCGGTGCGCGCCTCGAAGGTGCGGCCGCGGGAGTCGGTGACCGGGGTCCAGGCTGCGGCCTGCCGCACGACCGAGGTGCCCGTGGCGGGCGCCGGGGCGGGAGTCGGGGTGGGAGTCGGCGCCGGGGTGGGAGTCGGCGCGGGGGCCGGCGTCACGCGGGGAGCCGGCGCAGGAGTGGGCGCGGGGGTGGGAGCGGGCGCAGGGGTGGGAGCGGGAGCCGGCGCAGGAGCGGGTGTGGCCGTGATCGGCGCCTCGTAGTTCATGGGGAGCACCTCGAGCAGCTCGATGGGGAACGGCCGCTCGCCGCGGGCCGGGTCCCCGAGCATCTCCTGCCAGTCCGCCCGACCGCGGAAGATGGCCGGGTAGGGGTCGCTCTTCATCCCGATCGGGTTCTCGGCCCGGAAGGCGACGGAGCCCGCGGTGTCCCAGACGATCAGGCCGTACTCCTGGGCAGCCTTGGCGATCGTGCGCGCGGTGGGCGACAGCTTGAGGGCGTCGAGGTTGACGTTGGCGGGGATGCGCAGCATCTGCCCCTCGGCCGCGGCGGGGCGGCCCGAGGGGTTCCAGCCGTCGGTGCGGTTGGCCGGGCGCGAGATCGTGGGCCAGGGCGCGTTGTGGGGCAGCGCGATCCCGACCACGTGGTCGATGTGCCCGCGCTGCAACTCGGCGGCGCGGATCGTGCCGCCCGCGTGGGACAGGCCGGAGGCGGTGGAGCCGAAGGGGTGCGGGTAGACGCCGTCGCTGGTCGAGGCCTTGCGGATGGTGCCGCCCCAGCACGCCGTCCACCGCCCCGCGGTGTTGCGGGTGACCCAGGTCTCGGTGAGGTCGTCCGTGTCGCGGTTGTAGACCGTCATCTCCATGTCCGTGCCCTCCGCGGGCCGGGCTCCGGCGGGGATGCGCAGGTCGGTGAGGTGGTTGGCGACCAGACCGCTGTCGCCGTACGACTTGCCCTGGCAGTTGTCGAAGCCGTAGGTCACGCGGGGGTCGGAGCTGCCGGAGACGTAGAGGGGCGAGGCGTAGCGGGTGGTGTTGACCGCGATGGACGGGGCACCCGGCCGGCCGTAGTAGTCGATGGACTGGTCGTAGATGTGCTGCGCGATCTGCGCGGACGCCGGGTCCTTGGGCGTGCTGGTGGGGAGCTTGCGGTACCAGAACGAGTCCTCGCGGAAGAGGCGGGCGGGGAAGCCGGCGTCGGAGGTGGTGGTGCGGGCGGCGGCGACGGGGGCCGCGAGGCGCGGGCTGGTGGTGGTCGTGCGCGCGTGGGTGACGGCACCGCCGGCGCTGGAGACGGAGACGGCGGCCGCGACGAGGGGGACCCACGGGGACCGGCCGCCGACGAGCGACGAGAGGGCGGGGAGCGGAGACATGTGAACCTTCAACGAGGGAGGGTGAGGGGGCCTGGGCGCCGACGGGTCCGCGACCGCGCAGCACCGGCAGGGGTGTTACAGAGAGTAACCACAGACGGACCGTCTGTGGCACACCACCGAGTATGAAGGTTCTATTACGATCTCAGATAGGCCCAATCAGGCGACAACGCTACAGTACGTATATATATTCATCACGCTGAGTAGGGCCAACGGTGACGCAGCGTGAGCAGCGCTGTGGGGCACCGCCCGACGTGGCTGGTGGTCAAGGTCACAGCCTGGACGCTCCCGGCGTGCATTTCGACGTCGAAGTGTTGGGTATCGTGGTAGGCGTCCTTTCCGGCACGGCCAGATGGGGGTCGATCGGGGACGCAGCGAGATGGGCGCTGCCCCCGGCGCCGGTGGGGCGACCGTGCGGGACCTCGTCCCGCACCGCCAGAAGAGGCCTCGCCCGGCAGCAGCCGGGGCGGGGCCTTTTTCTGCTTGTGCCGCCGTGGTGGCGGCGTGACAAGGCTGGTCGCAGCGGCGACAGTAGGGGGATGCTGCGCTCGCGTTCTCCCGTCCAGCCGCTGGGCCCGGCCGACGAGGACGCCGCACTCGCCATCTGCCATCGCGACCCGGACGCCCACGTCTTCGTGGCGGCCCGGATCCTCGAGGGGGCGCTGCGCACCCAACCCGGCTCCCTGCTCGGCCTCGTGGACCGCGACGCGCCGCTCGGCTACCGCTCCCTGGTGTGGGCCGGGGCCAACGTCGTCCCCGTCGAGCTGGACGAGGACCAGGTCCCCGCCGTGGTGGGCCGGCTGCGGCGGCGCAGCCGGTGGGCCTCCTCCCTCTTCGGCCCCGCCGGACCGGTGGCCGCGCTGTGGTCGGGCCTGACCCCGACCTGGGGGACCCCGCGCGCCATACGGGCCGTGCAGCCGTTGTTGTCCACGAGCACCCCGCCGAGCCGGCTGGGTATCACCCCGGACCCGCGGGTGCGCCCGGCCCGACCGCAGGAGGTCGACGCCGTGGTCCCCGCGGCCGCCGCGATGTTCACCGACGAGATCGGCTACCCGCCCTACTCAGGGTCCTCGGCGGCCTACCGCCGGTCGGTGGCGGCGCTGGTCGAGCAGGGGCGCACCTTCGTGATGATGCAGGGCTCGCAGGTCGCCTTCAAGGCCGACGTCGGCAGCGTCGCCCTCGGCGTCGCCCAGGTCCAGGGCGTGTGGCTGGCGCCCGCGCTGCGCGGCCAGGGCCTCGCGGTGCCGCTGATGGCCGCCGTGGTGGAGGCCGTCCTGGCCGACACCGCCCGGACCGTGTCGCTCTACGTCAACGACTTCAACGCCCCGGCCCGGGCGACCTACGACCGCATCGGTATGCGTCAGGTGGGGGAGTTCAGCACCGTCCTGCTGTGAGCGGGAGCGCGAGCGGTGAGTGAACATACGGTTACCGACCGTCCGTCGGGAGGGCGTGACCGCTCGCCGCGCGCACGCTCGCCCGGCCGTTCCGTTGACGCCGCGTCAAGCAACACCCTCGGTGGTGGAGCTGCTCGACAGCGAGCGGCACCGGCGTCAGGCCCTCGGTCCGAGCCCCCGCCCGGGAGGGAACGAGGTGACGTCTCCGACCCGGCCGCCACCCTCATGGGCGGTCACCGCACCAGGAGTCGCCATGAGCACCCTCGCACCGAGCCACGACCACACCGCCCCACCGCCCGCCTCCCCGGGACCGGCGCGGCGCTGCTGCTGGCCACCACCCTCGGCTTCGTGCTGACCCGCGGCCTCGGCGCCGAGCGGATGGCGGAGTTCGGCTGGCGGATCCCCTTCATCCTACGTCCTCGGGATGGGCGCCTTCGCCTTCGCGTCGTGCATCCTGCCCGCGATCATGGCCGAGCTCTCCCCGACGGAGGTCCGCTCGACGGGCATCGGTGCCTGGTACAACATCACCGTGGCGGTCTTCGGGGGCGGTGCGCCATACCTCATCACCTGGCTCAACCAGCACGGGCGCGGCGACGCGTTCTTCTGGATCGTGTCGGCCGTCGCCGCGGTGGCGACGCTGATCATCCTCACGATGCCCGAGACCCGGGGCAAGCCGCTGGACTGAGTCCCCACTCGCATCCCAGCTCGGCCGGCTGCGCTGCTCAGTCCTGCAGGTCCGACAGCGGCTCCGGTGGACCGGCGGTGCGTCCCGTGGCCCGGGACGCACCGCCGGTGAGCATCGCCCAGGGCCGGCTCGTCACCCGCACCCGATCGGTCGCCCCGGCCGCCACCGCCGCGAGGTTGTAGAGGCTCGTCGTGCCGCGGTGGTAGTACTGCTCGTGCCCGACCGGCGGGCGCAGCACGCTCCACGACGCGTCGGGGTAGACGACGCGGCGGGCGGTCGTCGACAGCTGGGTGACGCCTGTGATCCGCAGCACCTCGACGCCGAAGACGCCGAGCATCCCGATCAGGTCGCCGGGAGCCACGCAGGCGTAGAGCGTGCCGGGCCCGAGCCCCAGCGCCGGCAGGTCGGTCGCGAACACCCCCGGCGCCCCCGCCGTCATGACCGCATCCACGACCCGGTGCCCCTGCCGCGCCAGCTCGGTGAGCGCGAGGCCCATCGCGGACGCGCCGTAGGAGTGCCCCGACGCCACGAGCCTCGCCGTCGGCGCCACGACCCGGACCCCCTGCAGGCAGCGGGCCAGCCGCGGGGCCGCCTCCTGGGCGTATCGCGGGTCCGACGCCTCGCCCGGCACGAGGACCCGCATCCCGGTGTCGCCCAGGGCTTTTCGGGTGGCGATGTCGTATGGCGCCTGGTAGCCGATCCAGTCGATCACCGACACGCGCCCCCGCGTGTCGGGGTCGCCGTCGCCGAGCAGCCGCGCCGTCTCGTCGCGCAGCCAGGACGTCCACGCCGCCTCGCGGTACAGCCGCAGGTCCACGGTCGTGGTGGTGCCGGGCACGTGCACCACGACGTGGTCGCTGCGGTCGGGGTCGCCGAGGGCGATGGCGGTCTTGAGCGGATAGCTCGAGGCGTCCAGCAGGTAGAGGAACCGCTCCTGCAGCGGGGTGGTCACCTGGGTGAGGCCGTCCGGGGTCGGCGGGGACGAGGCGGGGTCGGTGAAGAGCGCCTTGATCTTGAGCAGGCCCCGCAGGTCGCGCTGCTCCTCGACGGTGGCCTCGTCGGCGGGCGCGTCGGAGTCCACGTCGACAACCTGGGAGCGGCGGGCGATCTCCGCGTCGAGCACCTGCAGGTTGGCGGCGTGGCGGACGGCGGCGGGGAGCCCGTCGGCCCGACCGGCCCACGCGGCGTGCCGGACCAGCACCTCCTCCTGGTCGCCCGGGTCGAGGTCGTGCCACCACCGGGAGACGGTCCCGGGGTCGCCGTCGCGGGGGACCGGCAGCACCGGCTCCCCGGCCGGCCCGATCCGGGGGAAGCGCTCCGCCGCCGTCTGCGCCTCCGAGCGGAGCTGGTCGACCAGCAGCCCGGTGGCGTAGAGCCCCACGTCGGTGCGCCGCGCCCGCACCTCGTCCGCCACCGCGTCGCCGGGTCGGGACCACGAGCGGTCCGCCGCGATGGCCTGCCCCAGCCGCAGGTGCGCCGTGGTGGCTCGCTCCAGCGCGGCCTGCAGCGCGCCGGCCGCGGCCACCAGCTCGGCGTCCAGGGTGGTGGCGGTCGGCCCGCCGGGCCCGGGGCCGTCCCCCGCCCCCATGTCCTCGTCCATCGACCCCTCCTCTCGCACCTCGAGGCTACTCCGGGGCGCCGCAGCCACGGCGGGGCCGGGGGGCGATCTCGGTCGTGGGCTTCGTCATACGGCCGATATCCTGCTGCGGACCGACCCGGCCCACCCGACCGGGGCCGCCGACCCCAGACCTAGGAGCACACCGTGACCGGTGCCGTCATGCGCATGTCGTCCCTCTTCCTGCGGACCCTGCGCGAGGACCCGGCCGACGCCGAGCTGCCCGGCCACAAGCTGCTGGTGCGCGCCGGCTACATCCGCCGCGCCGCCCCCGGGGTCTACAGCTGGCTGCCGCTCGGGCTGCGGGTGCTGCGCCGCGTCGAGGACATCGTGCGCGAGGAGATGGACCAGATCTCCCAGGAGCTGAGCTTCCCGGCGCTGCTGCCGCGCGAGCCCTACGAGGCGTCGGGGCGCTGGACGGAGTACGGCGACAACCTCTTCCGGCTGCAGGACCGCAAGGGCACCGACATGCTGCTGGGCCCGACCCACGAGGAGATGTTCACCCTCGCGGTCAAGGACCTCTACAGCTCCTACAAGGACCTGCCGCTGGCGATCTACCAGATCCAGACGAAGTACCGCGACGAGGCCCGTCCCCGCGCCGGGCTGCTGCGCGGCCGGGAGTTCATCATGAAGGACTCCTACTCCTTCGACGTCTCCGACGAGGGCCTGCAGAAGTCCTACGACGCCCACCGCGACGCCTACGTCAAGATCTTCGACCGGCTCGGCTTCGACTACGTCATCGTGCAGGCCACCTCCGGCGCGATGGGCGGCTCGGCGAGCGAGGAGTTCCTGGCGATCAGCGACGTGGGCGAGGACACCTTCGTGCGCGACGAGTCCGGGTATGCCGCCAACGTCGAGGCCGTCGTCGTGCCGCAGGCCGAGCCCCTCGACGCCTCCGGGGTGCCCGCCGCGCAGGAGGTCGACACCCCGGACACCCCCACCATCGAGACCCTCGTGGACGTGCTCAACACCCAGCACCCGCGCCACGACGGCCGCGCCTGGACCGCCGCCGACACCCTCAAGAACGTCGTCGTCATGCTCGTCCAGCCGGACGGCACCCGTGAGCCGCTGGTCGTCGGGCTGCCCGGCGACCGCCAGGTCGACCTCAAGCGCCTGGAGGCGCAGGTCGCGCCGGCCGAGGTCGAGGAGTTCACCGAGGCCGACTTCGCCGCCCACCCGCAGCTCGTCCGCGGCTACATCGGGCCCGGCGTGCTCGGCGAGACCGTCGAGCGCGACGAGTCCGGGGCGGTGGTGTCCCGCAGCGGGATCCGCTACCTGCTCGACCCGCGCGTGGCGGAGGGGTCCTCCTGGGCGACCGGGGCCAACAAGCCCGGCGTGCACGTGATCAACCTCGTGCACGGCCGCGACTTCACCGCCGACGGGACGGTGCAGGCCGCCGAGGTGCGGGACGGCGACGTCGCGCCGGACGGCGCCGGGACGCTGCGGACCGCGCGCGGCATCGAGATGGGCCACATCTTCCAGCTGGGCCGCAAGTATGCCGAGGCCCTCGGGCTGAAGGTCCTCGACGAGAACGGCAAGCTCGTCACCGTCACGATGGGGTCCTACGGGATCGGCGTCTCGCGCGCCGTCGCGGCGATCGCCGAGGCCAACCACGACGAGGTCGGCCTCGTGTGGCCCCGCAACGTCGCCCCCGCCGACGTCCACGTCATCGCCGCCGGCAAGGGTGACGAGCTCTTCGTCACGGCCGGCCAGGTCACGGCCGACCTCGCCGCGCAGGGCCTGACCGTGCTCTACGACGACCGGGCCGGCAAGGTCAGCCCGGGGGTGAAGTTCAAGGACGCCGAGCTGATCGGCGTCCCCACGATCGTCGTCGTCGGCAAGGGCCTCGCGGACGGCACCGTCGAGATCAAGGACCGACGCTCGGGTGACCGTCGCGAGGTGCCCGTGGACGACGTCGTCGCGGCCGTGGTCGCCGAGGTGCGGTCCTGACGGGTCCCTCCGGCGGGGCCGCCCCGGTGGCCTCGCCGGTGGGTGCCGTCATCTTCGACTGGGGCGGCACCCTCACCCCCTGGCACGACGTCGACCTGCACCGGCAATGGGTCGAGTTCGCGCGCGGCTACGGCACCATGGCGTGCGCCCTCGACGAGCTCGCGGGCCGGATGCTGCTCGCCGAGGACGAGCTGTGGCGGCGGTCCCGGACCAGCCACGAGTCCGGCCGCATCGCCGAGCTGCTCACCGGGGCCGGGCTGGACCCGCAGGCCGAGGCGACGCTCGCCGGCCTGGCCGCCTACGAGTCCTTCTGGGAGACGCACACCATCACCGACCCGCAGGTCGAGCTGCTGTGGGCCAGCCTGCGGGACAGGGGGATCCGGGTGGGGGTGCTGTCCAACACGATCTGGACCCGCGACTACCACCGCGCGATCTTCGCGCGCGACGGGGTGGACCACCTCATCGACGCCGACGTCTACTCCAGCGAGATCCCCTGGGCCAAGCCGCACCCCGAGGCCTTCCTCGCCGCGGCGCGCGCGGTCGGGGTGGCGCCGCAGCGGTGCGTCTACGTGGGGGACCGGTCCTTCGAGGACGTCCACGGGCCGCAGCAGGTGGGGATGCGGGCGATCTGGGTGCCCCACTCGCGCATCCCGGTCGAGCAGCAGGTGTCCCACGAGGCGGAGCCCGACGCCGTCGCGCACGAGCTCCTCGACGTCCTCACCATCGTGGACCGGTGGTGCGCGCGTGGGTGAGCTGTCGCTGCAGGTCGTCCTCCTCCTCGTGGCGGCCGCGTTCGGTGCGGGCTGGGTCGACGCCGTCGTCGGCGGCGGCGGCCTGATCCAGCTGCCGGCGCTGCTCCTCGGCCTGCCCGGCGCCTCGCCCGCCCAGATCCTCGCGACCAACAAGCTCGCCTCGATCTGCGGCACCTCGACCAGCGCGATCACCTACTACCGCCGGGTGCGGCCCGACCTGCGCACCGCGATCCCGCTGGCGTTGGCGGCCTTCGCCGGGTCCTCGGCCGGCGCGGTCGTCGCCACGCGGATCCCCAAGGAGGCGTTCAACCCGATCATCCTCGTGGCGCTCGTCGTGGTCGGCTCCTACACCGTCCTCAAGCCGAGCCTCGGCGCTGCCACCCAGCTGCGCTTCTCCGGCCGGCACCACCTCGCGGCGGCCCTGATGATCGGCGTCGCCGTGGGCTTCTACGACGGCGCGCTCGGCCCGGGGACCGGGTCGTTCTTCGTCTTCGCGCTGGTCGGGCTCACCGGCTACGCCTTCCTCGAGGCCAGCGCCAAGGCCAAGATCGCCAACTTCGCGACCAACCTGGCGGCGCTGGTCGTCTTCGTCCCGCACGGGGCGGTGGTGTGGCCGATCGGTCTGGTCATGGGCCTCGCCAACATCGCGGGCGGCTACCTCGGGGCGCGGACCGCGGTGTCCCGCGGCGCCGGCTTCGTCCGGGTCATCTTCATCGTCGTGGTCAGCGGTTTCGTGGTGCGGATCGGGGGCCAGCTGCTCGGCAGGTGGTGACGGGGGATACCGTCGCACCGTGAGCGGCACGTCGTCGCGCTACCTCGCCGAGCTGGGGCTCCAGGGCGAGGCGCCCCGGCCCTTCCTGCGCCGCCTCCACCGGGCGCACGCCGCCAGGTTCGCCCACGACACGCTGTGGATGGTGCGCGGCCGGGTCCTGGACCTGACCCCGCCGGCGCTGGTCGACGCGCTGCTGTCCGGCGAGGGCGGCGCCTGCATGCAGCTCAACGTCTCGCTGGGCTGGCTGCTCGACCGGCTCGGCTTCGACATCACCCTGCACGCCGCGACCGCCCAGTCGACCTTCCAGCTCGCCGCGAGCGGGCACGTCGGCGACCACTGCGTCCTGACCGTGCGGCTGCCGCAGGGGAGGTTCCTGGTCGACTGCGGCACCGGCACCGGGCCCAGCGACCCGTTGCCGCTGGCCGCGGGGGAGTACCCCAGGGGCCGTTCCGCTACCGCGTCGACGCGCCCGCGCCAGGGCGCTGGCGGATCGAGCACGACCGGCGTCCCCGGGGCTGCGCGCCGTCGAGCTCACCGACGAGCCGGTCGACCTCGCGTCCTTCGAGCCGCTCTACCGACGGCTCGCCCTGGACCCCGCCTAGCCCTACCGCCGGACGCCCTGGGCGCAGCGCCGGACCCCCGATGCGGTGGAGCGGCTGCACCTGCGCACCCTGCGCGTGCGGACCGCCTGCGGGTGGCAGGTGCGGCACCTCACCGACGAGACGGCGTGGGTGGCCGAGCTGCGCGACCGCTTCGGGCTGCGCCTGCCCGGGCTCACGTCAGACGAGCTCGACCGGTTGTGGGCCCTGACCGCCGACCCCGCGCCGACGGCGACGGACAACGCCGGTCTCAGCGACGCGGCCGCCGCGACCGCCACGGCCGCCAGCGGGGCAGCCGCACCGCGCGCCGACGAACGCCCGTGATCGCGAGCCACCGCGCCCAGCCGGCGCCGAGCCCGGCGATCATGCCGGGCACCAGCAGGAAGGTCCCGTCCATCGCGTCGCGCCCGAGGTCGGCGTGACCGCCGGCCCGGCCGGCCAGCACCCCGATCACGGCCCCGAGGACCAGCCCGGCGAGGGCGCCGGCGAGGGTCAGCGGCCACACGAGGGCGCGCCCGCGCGGCTCTCCGGCGGCCAGCGCTGAACGCTCCCGCGGCCGGGTCCAGGCGAAGGCCACGGCGGCGCTCGCGACCAACGCCGGCAGCATCAGCAGCAGGACGGTGCGGTTGCGCACGCTCAGCCCCGCCGTCGCTCGTAGGTGACGAAGGCGAACGCCGGCGAGCCCGCGGTGGCCCCGACGTCCTGCCGCGCCACCTCCCTCCAGCGGGACCAGTCCACCTCGGGGAAAAACGTGTCGGCCGCGGGCGCGTCGTCGACCTCCGTCAGCTCGAGCCGGTCGGCGTGCGGCAGGGCGAGGGCGTAGATCTCGCCGCCTCCCGCGCAGCACACCTCGCCCGGCCCGGCCAGGGCCAGCGCCTCCTCGAAGGACCCGGCGCGCTCGGCGTCCGGGGCGCTCCAGGACGGGTCCCGGGTCACGACGATGGTGCGCCGCCCCGGCAGGGCCTTGCCGATGGAGTCGTAGGTGCGCCGTCCCTCGACCATGGGCCGCCCCGTGGTCAGCGCCTTGAAGCGCGGCAGGTCACCGGGGAGCTGCCACAGCAGCCGGCCGTCGCGGCCGAGCGCCCGGTTGCGCCCGACGGCGGCGACCAGGACGAGGGTCTGAGCGCTCGTCATACGGCGATGGGCGCCTTGATCGAGGGGTCCGCGACGTAACCCTCCAGCGTGAAGTCCTCGATCTCGTAGCGGTCGATGGACACCCGGGGCGTGATCACCATGCGGGGCAGCGGCTTGGGCTCGCGGGTGAGCTGCAGCCGGGCCTGCTCCAGGTGGTTGCTGTAGAGGTGCGCGTCGCCGAGCGTGTGGACGAAGTCGCCGGGCTCCAACCCGGTCTGCTGCGCCACCATCATCGTGAGCAGCGCGTAGCTCGCGATGTTGAAGGGCACCCCGAGGAAGATGTCGGCGCTGCGCTGGTAGAGCTGGCAGGACAGCCGCCCCTGGGCCACGTAGAACTGGAACATCGTGTGGCACGGCGGCAGCGCCATCTGGTCCAGCTCGGCGACGTTCCAGGCGGACACGATGTGCCGGCGCGAGTCGGGGTTGCGCCGGATCCCTTCGACGACCTGGGCGATCTGGTCGACGTGCCGGCCGTCGGGGGTGGGCCAGCTGCGCCACTGGTGGCCGTAGACCGGCCCGAGCTCCCCGTCGGCGTCGGCCCACTCGTCCCAGATGGAGATGCCGCGCTCCTGGAGCCACCGCACGTTGGTGTCTCCCCGCAGGAACCACAGCAGCTCGCCGATGATCGAGCGCAGGTGGAGCTTCTTGGTGGTCAGGACCGGGAAGCCGGCGGCGAGGTCGAAGCGCATCTGGTGGCCGAAGACGCTGCGGGTCCCGGTGCCGGTGCGGTCCGCCTTGTCCACGCCGTGGGTGAGGACGTGGTCCACGAGCTGGAGGTACTGCTGCATGGCCACCACCGTAGTGGGGGACGCGGCTCGACCGCGGGGGACGCACGCCGACCGGCTGTGACCGAGGTCACACGGCTGGGATCCGGGTGGGCTGTAACGCCTGCGGGGTGCGCGCCGATGTAGCCCGTGGATCGCGTAGCCACCCGGACCCCCGAGCGGGTGGCTACGCGATCTGTCTACGTCCGGGCCCCGGCGCCAGCGTGGTCCGTCACCCCTGTCGGTGCGCCGGGATACATTGGGCCGTATGACGTCAGCACCCGCCTTCGGACGTGTCCTCTCGGCCGTCGTCACGCCCATGCTGCCGGACGGCTCCCTCGACCGTGACGGCGTCCAGCGGGTCGCCCGCCACCTCGTCGACCACGGTCACGACGGCATCGTCGTCAACGGCACCACCGGCGAGTCGCCCACCACGAGCGATGCCGAGAAGGTCGAGCTGCTGCGCCTCACCCGCGAGGCGGTCGGCGACGGCGTGGTGCTGGTCGCGGGGGTCGGGACCAACGACACCCGGCACACCGTCGAGCTGGCGCGGCAGGCGGCCGACGCGGGCGCCGACGGGCTGCTCGTCGTCACCCCCTACTACAACAAGCCCCCGGTGGCCGGGCTCGAGGCCCACTTCCGGACCGTCGCGGACGCCACCGACCTGCCGGTGATGCTCTACGACATCCCCGGCCGCGCCGGGGTGCCCATCCCCACCGAGCTGCTGCTGCGGCTGGCCGACCACCCGCGGATCGTCGCGGTCAAGGACGCCAAGGGCGACCTGTGGGCCGCGACCAAGGTGCTCAGCCGCACCGACCTGCAGTGGTACTCCGGCGACGACGTCGCCAACTTCGCCCACCTCGCCCTCGGCGCCGTGGGCATCGTGAGCGTCGTCGGGCACGTCGCGGGGGTGGAGTACTCCCAGATGGTCGGCGCCATGGCCGCCGGCGACGTGGAGCGCGCCCGCGAGATCCACCGGCGCCTCGTGCCCGTCGTCGACGCGGTGATGAACGTCACCCAGGGCGCCATCATGACCAAGGCGGCCCTCGTCGAGCTCGGCGTGCTCGCTCACCGCAGCGTGCGCCTGCCGCTCGTCGAGGCCACCCCCGACCAGGTCGAGATCGTCCGATCCGGCCTTCGTGACTCAGGACTGCTGTGACCTCTCGTTCCTCCGACCTCGTGACCGAGGTCGTCCCCGACCTGCCCGCCCTCCCTGCGCTCCCGGCCGACGGCCTGCGCGTCGTCGCCCTCGGCGGCCTCGGCGAGGTGGGTCGCAACATGACGGTGCTCGAGCATCGCGGCCGGCTGCTCGTGATCGACTGCGGGGTGCTCTTCCCCGAGGAGCACCACCCCGGCATCGACCTGATCCTGCCGGACTTCGACTACCTGCGGGACCGCCTCGACGACGTCGACGCGATCGTGCTCACCCATGGGCACGAGGACCACATCGGTGCGCTGCCCTACCTGCTCCAGCGCAAGCCGGACATCCCCCTGCTCGGCTCCCAGCTCACGCTCGCGCTGGTCGAGGCCAAGCTCAAGGAGCACCGGATCAGCCCCTACACCCTCGGGGTGCGCGAGGGGCAGACCGAGCACCTGGGCGTGTGGGGCCTCGAGTTCGTCGCGGTCAACCACTCGATCCCCGACGCCCTCGCGGTGTGCGTGCGCACCGACGCCGGGGTGCTGCTGCACACCGGCGACTTCAAGATGGACCAGCTGCCGCTGGACCGGCGCCTCACCGACCTGAGGGCCTTCGCGCGGCTGGGGGAGGAGGGCGTGGACCTCTTCCTGACGGACTCCACCAACGCCGAGGTGCCCGGGTTCACCACCCCCGAGCGCGAGATCGCCCCGGCCATCGACAAGGTGTTCCGGCATACCGAGGGCCGGATCATCGTCGCCTGCTTCTCCTCCCACGTGCACCGCGTGCAGCAGGTGCTGGACGCCGCGCACAAGGCGGGTCGGCGCGTCGCCATGGTGGGGCGGTCCATGGTCCGCAACATGACCATCGCCGCGGAGCTCGGCTACCTGCACGTGCCCGACGGCGTCCTGATCGACATCAAGAAGGTCGACTCGCTGCGCGACGACCAGCTGGTGCTCGTCTGCACCGGTTCTCAGGGCGAGCCGATGGCGGCCCTGAGCCGTATGGCGAACCGCGACCACCGCATCGAGGTCGGTCCCGGCGACACGGTGCTGCTCGCGTCGTCGCTGATCCCCGGCAACGAGAACGCCGTCTACCGCGTCATCAACGGCCTGATGCGGCTCGGCGCGGACGTGGTGCACAAGGGCAACGCCAAGGTGCACGTCAGCGGCCACGCCAGCGCCGGCGAGCTGCTCTACTGCTACAACATCGTCAAGCCGCGCAACGTCATGCCGGTGCACGGCGAGTGGCGGCACCTGGTCGCCAACGGCCGGCTGGCCGAGGCCACCGGCGTCCCGCGCGAGCGCGTGCTGCTGTGCCAGGACGGCACCGTCGTCGACCTGGTCGACGGCGTCGCCGAGATCGTGGGCGAGGTGCCGTGCGGCTACGTCTACGTCGACGGGTCGGCCCTCGGCGGCGAGACCAGCGACGAGCTGCTGCGCGACCGCCGGATCCTGCGGGACGAGGGTTTCGTGACGGCGATCGTCGTCGTCGACACCTCGACCGGGGAGGTCGTCAGCGAGCCCGAGATCACCTCCCGCGGCGTGGCCGAGGACCAGGAGGTCTTCGACCGGATCCGACCACGCGTCGAGCAGGCCGTCATCGAGGCCATGGCCAAGGGCACCACCGACACCTACGCGCTGCAGCAGGTCGTGCGCCGGACCCTCGGGTCCTGGGTGGGCACCAAGCTGCGCCGGCGGCCCATGATCATCCCCGTCGTCATCGACGCGTGAGGTCGAGGGCCCCTCAGGCCAGGGACTTCTCCTGCGCCGCGGGGCCCTCGATCTCGTCCTGCTGGTGGCGGGCCGAGATGATGCTGAGCGCGAAGACGGAGGCCAGCAGCATCGCCAGGCCGATGCCCTCCAGCAGCAGGTCCTTGGGCTGGGCGTGGAGCCGCTCGTTGTAGACCGCGCGGCCGATGACCAGGCTGAAGAGCGGGTCCAAGCTGGCGATGACCGGCAGGCTGGACACCAGCGGACCGGCCTGGAAGGCCATCTGGTTGAGGATCAGGCCGAGCGCCCCGGCGAGGATGAGGGTGTAGAGCTGCCAGGACATCAGCAGGTCCGGGACGCCGTGGTCGACGATCCGGGTGCAGGTCTTGATGAGCGCGGCGGTGCAGGCGTAGACGGCGGCGACGGCGGTGCCGAGCAGGGCCGCCTTGCGCCGCGGACCGACCCGCCGGGCCACCGTCACGCAGGCCACGACCAGCACGGTGGTGGTGACCCCGACCCAGATCGCGGGGCCGCGCGCGCCCTTGGCCTCGGCGCCGCGCGGCGCGACCGCGCCGGAGGCCCACAGGAAGAGCACGAGGCCGGCCACCAGGGCCAGGGCCAGCAGGATCTCGCGCCCCGACGGCCGCTGCTTGAGCAGCCACGCGTTGAAGACCAGGGAGAAGACCAGCGCCAGGGTCAGCATCGGCTGGACCACCGAGATGGCGCCCTGGCTGAGCGCCAGGACCTGCAGGACGATGGCGCCGGCGTCGCACAGCAGGCCGCCGAGCCACATCGGGTGGGTCACCATGGCGCGGACGTAGCCGCCGATGCGGGCCGCCCCGGACCCCTCGATGACGGGCATGGTGCCGGCGCTGCGGTGCTTGAGCACCGAGCTCATGGCGAAGACCAGCGTGGCGGCGACCGAGAGCAGGATGACGTGGGTCACGAGCGACCCCGCAGCCGGGCGGACCGGTCGGCGCCCGGCGCCAGCGTCGACAGGTCGACGTCCGGCAGCAACGACACGTCGGGCACGCCGGCCTCCTCGTAGACCGCGGCGAGCAGCGACAACGTGTGGGGCCAGATGACCGCGCAGTCCTCGGTGCGGTTGTGCTGCTGCAGCGTCTGCAGCAGGTCACGGTCGCGCGCCAGGCGCTCCAGCGCGACCGTCATGTCCCCGTCGGTCTCGCAGATCAGCCCCTCGCGGCCGTGCTTGATGAACTCCGGGAGCCCGCCGGACGCCTTGGCGACGATGGGCAGGCCCGCGCAGCGGGCCTCCAGCGCGGCCAGCCCGAAGGACTCGAGGTTGGCCGGGGCCACGAAGGCGTCGCTGGACTCCAGCATCAGCCGCACGTGGTCGCGGTCCAGGCGGCCGTGCAGGGTCACCTGGTCGGCCAGGTCGTGCCGGCGCAGGTAGCGCTCCATGGCGGACTGCCGGGGACCGCACCCGGCCACCTGCAGCCGGATCGTCGCGGCGTCGCCGAGGCGGTCCTGGGCCTCGCGAAGCATCCGCAGCAGCGGCAGCGGTCGCTTGCGGGCGCTGAGGCGCATGACGGCCGCCACCGTGATCTCGCCGTCACGGTCCGGGTAGCCCGCGCGCCGGGCCCACCGGGCGGGGTCGACGCCGTTGGGGACCACGTGCACGACCGCGCCGTCCGGCAGGACCCGGCGGACGTGCCGGGCGGCCGTGTCGCTGACCGCGGTCCAGGTGATCGGGAGTCGGGTCCAGCCCCACACCAGGTTGCACACCCGGAAGAGGTCGATGGCCCAGGCCCAGAGCGAGTGCACCGTCACCACGGTCGGGATGCCGGCGCGGGCGGCGGCCCGGGCGGCGAAGAATCCGAGGGGGCTGCCGACCCCGACGTGGCAGTGCACGAGGTCGAAGCCGCCGGTGCGCACGGCGCGCGAGCCGCGGCGCCAGGCGGCGGGATGTATGGCGTTGGACCACCGCAGGTCGTCGGTCAGCCGCGCGACCCGGTCCGGCCCGAAGGGGACGCCGGCGCTGGTGTGGGTGGCCGCGTAGGGGTCACCGCTGGCGGGCCCGTCCTTGTCGGAGGGGGAGCTCGTGATGACCACGACCTCATGACCCGCCGCCCGCTGGCGACCGGTCAGCTCTGCGACCTGCATCTCGATCCCGCCGAGGCGGGGGAGGTAGAAGTCGGTGACGTGCGCGATCCTCATCAGTCGGTGGTCCTTCGTCCTGCCGTCAGCTGGTGCCCACCACCCCCCGGCCGCCGGAGCCGCGCGTCGTCACGAGCACGCGCACCCCGACGGGGGCTGGCGGGGACGATGACGCCCCGTCGATCGATCATGCACCACCTGGGGCGTTCGTGCCGAAGCGGGTGGTCGGCGTGTCGGCCCCGGAACGGCCCCATGACGGCTCCGGGACGGCTCCGGGAGGGACCTTCCCAGCCGGGTCACATTGTGATCACCGGTGCGCGTGTGACGGGCGGTGCGGATGGGCCCGTCCCGTAGCCTGCGGAGCATGGCGACCCGTGGCTCCACCAGCACCTCACGCTCGAGCTCGACGAGCCGAGGCGGTTCGACGCGTCCCGGTTCCAGCGGCGGCGCCACCCGGCGCCCGGCTCCCACCAAGACCCGCGACGGCGGCCTGCCGCTGCCCGTGCGGGCGCTGCGGGGCACCTGGATGGGGCTGGCCCACGTGGTCGGCGGCGGCGTCCGGAGCGTCGGCCACGGCGCCACGGACCTGGAGCCGGAGCACCGCCGGGACGGGGTGGGCTTCCTCCTCGTCGCCCTGGCCATCGTGGTGGCGGCGCGCGAGTGGTGGGGCATGCCCGGGTGGCCCGGCGCCGTCGTCCACACCGTGGTCGCCGGCACCGTGGGCTGCATCGCGCTGGTCGTGCCGCTGGTGCTGCTCGGCTTCGGGCTGCGGGTGCTGCGCGCCCCCGACGACTCCCACGCCACCAACCGCATCGCCATCGGCACCTTCGCGGTGCTGCTCGCGGCCTGCGGCATCGCGCACATCGCGAAGGGGTTGCCCGACCCCGGCGCCGGCGCGGAGGCTATGCAGGCGGCCGGCGGGATCTTCGGCTTCCTCGCCTCGAGCCCGCTCGCGGCGGCGGTCAGCGTCTACGGCGCCGTGCCGATCCTGGTGCTGCTGGGTGTTTTCGGCCTGCTGGTCATCACCAAGACTCCCGTCCACCAGGTGGGTCCCCGTCTGCGCGACGCCTACCTGCGGCTCTTCGTGGGGGCGGAAGGGCCCTCGCGCGAAGCCGAGGAGGCCGACGCCCCCGCTCGTCGGCGACGCCGCCGGCTGGACGCCGAGCTCGACGAGCGCGACGGCGATGAGGCCTACGAGCAGGCGGCCGTGGTGGAGCCCAGCGGGCGCACCGCGGGGCCGCGCCCGGGGCAGAAGCGTCCGGTGGGCGCCGAGGCGGCCGCGCTGCAGCGTGCCAAGGACAACGCCGCGGCTGCGGGTGACGCCCCGGAGGACGAGCCCGATGGGCCCGCCGGCGCGCGCGGCCGGGGCGAGGATGCCGGGGCGACGCGCCCCCTGGCACCGGTCCCGAGCAAGCCGCAGCTGGAGGCCCCGCCGACCGAGCCGCTGCCGGCCCGCGTCGAGCAGCTGGCCCTCGCTGGCGACATCACCTACCACCTGCCCGAGGACACCATCCTCAAGCCCGGGCCCCCGCACAAGGAGCGCAGCGCCGCAAACGACCGCGTGGTCGAGGCGCTGACGGGGGTGCTCGAGCAGTTCGACATCGACGCGCAGGTCACCGGCTTCACCCGAGGCCCGACGGTGACGCGCTACGTCGTCGAGCTCGGGCCGGGCGTCAAGGTCGAGCGCATCACCGCGCTCTCCAAGAACATCGCCTACGCCGTGGCCAGCGCCGACGTGCGCATCCTCTCCCCGATCCCGGGCAAGTCGGCGATCGGCGTGGAGATCCCCAACACCGACCGCGAGAACGTCTGCCTCGGCGACGTGCTGCGCTCCCAGGTCGCCCGTAACAACACGCACCCGATGGTCATGGGCGTGGGCAAGGACGTCGAGGGCGGATACGTCATCGCCAACCTCGCCAAGATGCCCCACATGCTGGTCGCCGGCGCCACCGGTGCGGGCAAGTCCAGCTTCGTCAACTCGATGATCACCTCGATCCTGATGCGCTCGACGCCCGACGAGGTGCGGATGATCCTGGTCGACCCCAAGCGGGTGGAGCTGACGGCATACGACGGCATCCCGCACCTGATCACGCCGATCATCACCAACCCCAAGAAGGCCGCCGAGGCGCTGCAGTGGGTCGTGCGGGAGATGGACCAGCGCTACGACGACCTGGCCAACTTCGGCTTCAAGCATGTCGACGACTTCAACAAGGCGGTGCGGGCGGGGCAGGTCAAGCCGCTGCCCGGGTCGGAGCGGGAGATCCACCCCTACCCCTACCTGCTCGTGATCGTCGACGAGCTCGCCGACCTGATGATGGTGGCGCCGCGCGACGTCGAGGAGTCGATCGTGCGCATCACCCAGCTCGCCCGCGCCGCCGGCATCCACCTGGTGCTCGCGACGCAGCGCCCCTCGGTGGACGTCGTCACGGGTCTGATCAAGGCCAACGTCCCGTCGCGGATGGCCTTCGCCACGTCCTCGCTGGCCGACTCCCGGGTCGTGCTCGACCAGCCGGGCGCCGAGAAGCTCATCGGCCAGGGCGACGCGCTCTTCCTGCCGATGGGGGCGTCCAAGCCGATGCGCGTCCAGGGCGCCTGGGTCACCGAGACCGAGATCAACGAGGTCGTCAAGCGGGTCACCGAGCAGCTCAAGCCGAGCTACCGCGAGGACGTGACCGTCGTCGCCGCCAAGAAGCAGATCGACGACGACATCGGCGACGACCTCGAGCTGCTGCTGCAGGCCACCGAGCTGGTGGTGACCTCGCAGTTCGGGTCCACGTCGATGCTGCAGCGCAAGCTGCGCGTCGGGTTCGCCAAGGCGGGTCGCCTCATGGACCTGCTCGAGTCGCGCGGCGTCGTGGGCCCCTCCGAGGGCTCCAAGGCCCGGGACGTGCTCATCAAGCCGGACGACCTGCCGGCCACGCTGGCCGTCATGAAGGGGGAGGAGCCGCCGGCCGCCGAGCCGGCCGCCCCCGCCGCCGACCCCTACGGCGGGGCCTCGGAGGACATGGCGACCGGCCGCGTCGTCGACGAGGCGGAGGACGAGGAGTCCGAGGACGCCTGGGAGCTCACCGACCGCGGTCGCCGCTGACGGGTCGTCAGCCGGTGACGGCGTCGAGCACCCGCAGCACGTTGCGGTGCCCGAGGGCCTCCAGGTCGCGCCGGCTCCAGCCGCGTCGGCGCAGCGCGTCCAGCAGGACCGGGTAGGTCGAGACGTCGCCGAGCCCCCCGGCCAGGTGGGTGGTGCCGTCGAAGTCGGCGCCGAGCCCGACGTGCTCGACGCCCACGAGCTCGCGCACGTGCTCCAGGTGGGCCACGACGTCCGCGACGCCGGCGCTGCGCTCGTCCGCCGCCACGAACCTCGCCACGAAGGGCACGCAGCACACGCCGCCGCCCGCCGCCATGGTGCGCAGCACGTCGTCCGGCACGTTGCGGACGTGGTCGGTCACCGCCCGGGCGCCGGAGTGGGAGAAGATCACCGGGTGCCGCGTCGCGCCGAGCGCCGCGCGCATCGTGTCCGCCGAGACGTGGGACAGGTCCACGACCATCCCCAGCCGGTCCAGCTCGTGCACGACCTCCAGCCCGTATGCCGTCAACCCACCGTGCTCCGGCTCGTCGGTGGCGCTGTCCGCCCAGGGGGTGTTGTCGTTGTGCGTCAGCGTGAGGTACCTCGCCCCCAGGGCGTGCAGCAGGCGCAGCACGGCGAGCGACGACCCGATCGAGTGGCCGCCCTCGACGCCGACCAGCGAGGCGAGCCGGCCGTCCCGCCAGGCCTGCTCGACCCCGCGGACGTCGACGGCGAGGGCGAGGCGGTCGGCATACGTGCTGATCATCCGGTGCACCAGGTCGAGCTGCTCGAGGGTGGCGACCACGGCCTCGGGCTCGGGCAGGGCGGAGGAGACGCAGACCGACCAGAACTGCGCCCGCAGCCCGCCGCGGCTCGCCCGGGACCAGTCGGTGTGCAGGTGCGACTGCACCTCGCGCAGGTCGACGGCCCGGGGGTCGCCGCCCCACCGCTCGCGCAGCTGCCACGGCAGGTCGTTGTGGGTGTCGAGCACGGGCAGGGGGCTGCTCGCCAGGTCGGGCATGCCGTCATTCAACCGCAGGGCAACTAGGGTTGAGGGCATGACCACCCAGGCGAGCCAGACCGACGTGCAGCACCCGCGGACCGTGGCCGTCGTGACGCTGGGCTGCGCCCGCAACGAGGTGGACTCCGAGGAGCTCGCGGGGCGGCTGGCCGACGGCGGGTGGACCCTCGTCGAGGACGCCGCCGACGCGGACGTCGCCGTGGTCAACACGTGCGGGTTCGTGGAGCAGGCCAAGAAGGACTCGATCGACGCGCTGCTCGAGGCCTCCGACCTCAAGGAGTCGGGGCGCACCCAGAAGGTCGTGGCCGTGGGCTGCCTCGCCGAGCGCTACGGCGCCGAGCTGGCCGAGCAGCTGCCCGAGGCGGACGCCGTGCTCGGCTTCGACTCCTACACGGACATGTCGAGCCACCTGCGGGCCATCCTCGCGGGGTCGACGCCGCAGGCGCACACCCCGGGCGACCGGCGCCGGCTGCTGCCCCTGTCCCCGGTGGCGCGGCAGCAGGCGTCCGAGACGGTGGCGCTGCCGGGGCACGGGGCCGGCGCCGCGCACCACGGCGCTGACGCGGTGCACCACGGCGTGACGCAGGTGCCCGACCTGCCCGAGGGGCTCGCGCCCGAGAGCGGCCCCCGCGTGGTGCGTCGGCGTCTCGACGGCCGGCCGTGGGCGCCGCTGAAGATCGCCTCGGGCTGCGACCGGCGGTGCGCGTTCTGCGCGATCCCCGCGTTCCGCGGGTCGTTCGTCTCGCGCCGGCCCGCCGACGTGCTCGCCGAGGCGCGCTGGCTCGTCGACCAGGGCGTGCGCGAGGTCTTCCTCGTCTCGGAGAACTCCACCTCCTACGGCAAGGACCTGGGCGACCTGCGGCTGCTCGAGTCGCTGGTGGAGTCTCTCGGGGAGGTCGAGGGGCTGCCGCGGATCCGGGTGTCCTACCTGCAGCCGGCGGAGATCCGGCCGGGCCTGGTCGAGGCGCTGCTGGCGGTGCCCACCGTGGTGCCCTACTTCGACATCTCGTTCCAGCACGCGAGCGAGCCGGTGCTGCGCCGGATGCGGAGGTTCGGCTCGACGGAGTCCTTCCTCGCCCTGATCGAGCAGGTGCGGGCGATCCGGCCCGACGCCGGGATCCGCTCCAACGTCATCGTCGGCTTCCCCGGGGAGACCGAGGCGGACGTCGCCGAGCTCGAGCGCTTCCTGACGGCGGCGCGCCTGGACGTCGTGGGGGTCTTCGGCTACTCCGACGAGGACGGCACCGAGGGCGAGACCCTGGACGACAAGATCGACCCGGACGTCGTGGCGGAGCGGGTCGTCCGCCTGCAGGGGCTCGTCGACGAGCTCATGGCGCAGCGGGCCGAGGAGCGCGTGGGGGAGACCGTCGAGGTCCTCGTCGAGCAGGTGCCCGGCGAGGAGGACGACGAGGTCGTGGGACGGGCGGGCTTCCAGGGCCCGGACGTCGACGGCGTCACCGTCCTGGGGTGGCCCGAGGGGTCGCCGCTGCCGCGGGTCGGGGACCTCGTCACGGCCGTCGTCGTGGCCAGCGAGGGCGTCGACCTCGTCGCCGCGCCCACCGGCGGGGGCGGGCGATGAGCACCCCGCAGACCTCGCGGCCGGTCAGCGTCTGGAACATCGCCAACGCGCTGACCATCCTGCGGATCCTGCTCGTGCCCGTCTTCGTGTGGCTGCTGATGCGCCGCCACGGGCTCGACGCCGGCGACCGGTGGTGGGCCTGGGGGGTCTTCGTGCTGGCCTCCGTCACGGACAAGATCGACGGCGACCTGGCGCGGTCGCGGGGGTTGATCACCGACTTCGGCAAGCTCGCCGACCCGATCGCCGACAAGGCGCTCATGGGTGCGGGCCTGGTCTGCCTGTCCCTGATCGGCGACGTGTGGTGGTGGGTGACCATCGTGATCCTGGTGCGCGAGCTCGGCATCACGCTGCTGCGCTTCGTGGTGATCCGCTACGGCGTGATGGCCGCGAGCCGGGGCGGCAAGCTCAAGACCATGCTGCAGGCCGTGGCCCTCGGCATGTACGTCATCCCCGGCAACACCCTGTGGCACTGGGCCTGCGCCGTGGTCATGGCGGCCGCGCTCGTGGTGACCGTGGTGACCGGCGCGGACTACCTGCTGGCCGCCTACCGGCTGCGGCGCGACGCGAGGGACGCCCGGCCGTGACCGAGGCGGCGCTGCTGCTCGCCGAGCTCCGGCGGCGCGGGCTCAGCGTCGCCGCCGCCGAGTCGCTGACCGGCGGCCTGGTCTGCGCCGAGCTCGTGGCGGTGCCGGGGGCCTCACGCACGGTGCGGGGCGGCGTGGTCGCCTACGCGTATGCCGTCAAGGCGGCCCTGCTCGGGGTGTCCCAGGAGGTCCTGGACACCCGGGGCGCCGTCGACCCCGAGGTGGCCGAGCAGATGGCCCGCGGGGTGCGGCGGGCCTGCGGCGCCGACGTCGGCCTGGCGACCACCGGCGTCGCGGGGCCGGACCCGGCGGACGGGGAGCCGGTCGGCACGGTCTACGTCGCCGTGGCGGTCGCGCAGCGGTGCGAGGTCGTGCGGCTGCAGCTGGAGGGGGACCGGGCGGCGATCCGTGCCGGTGCGGTCGCGGCGGTGGTGCGCCTCGCCTTCGAGACGGTGCGCGGCGAGCCTCCGGCGACGGAACACCCGGCCGCCGGCGGACGTTGACGACGGGTACGCCCACCCCGGTGAGCCAGGCGCGCCAGCGCGCCAGGCCGGGGAGCGGCCCGCTATGGTGGGCTCTGGACGGAGGACGACGAGGGGAGGTAGGTCGATGATCCTGCTGCGCCGCGAGCTGGGGCAGGTCCTGCGCGACCGCCGCCGCCACCTGGGACGCACCCTGCGCGACGTGTCCGCCGACGCCAAGGTCTCCCTCGGCTACCTCTCTGAGGTCGAGCGGGGGGAGAAGGAAGCCTCCTCCGAGCTGCTCTCCTCGATCTGCAACGCCCTGGAGATGCCGCTGTCCACGCTGCTCGGCACGCTGTCCTCCCGGGTGGCCGAGAGCGAGGGTCTCGCCACCCCGGTCGCCCTGCCGGTGGCCGGCGACCGCACCCCCCGGCCCGTCACCGCGACCCGCTCCGCCGCCTGACCCACCCGACGACGCTCGGTCCCGCGGAGCTCGGTCTCACCCGTTGCGGCTCGGACCGGCACGACCCTCCCCGAGCGGGCGCTGGCGTCGCCCGTCGTCCTGCGGACCCAGACCGCCCTGACAGGTCGGGCAGTAGAACATCGCCCGGTCCTGCGGTGCCCGACCGATGGTGCTGAGCCGCACCGGCCCGCCGCAACGTCGGCACGGCAGCCCGCTGCGCCCGTGCACGTAGAGCTCCTCGCCCGCCCGGTCCGAGCCGGTCGACACCGACCAGCGCCGCACCTTGCTGGCGTCCACCAGGGCCTGCACCCGCACGACGACCGCGCGCAGCTCCTCCGGTCCGAGCTCCCCGACCGGGGCCCACGGCCACACCCGCTGCAGGAAGAGCACCTCCGCGTCCCACATCGTCCCGACGCCCGCGAGGTTGCGCTGGTCCAGCAGCGCCGCCCCGATCTCCCGCTCCGGCTGCCGCAGCAGGTTGGCGACGGCCTGGTCGGGGTCCCAGTCGGCGCCGAGCAGGTCAGGGCCGAGGTGCCCGACGAGGCGGCTCTCGTCGACGGTCCGCACCAGGTCCAGCATCCCCAGGCGCAGCCCCACCGCGGTGGCGGTCGCGCACCCGACGACGGCCCGCACGTCCGCCGCGCGCAGCGTCCGCAGCGTCAGGCGCGCCGGGTCGTGGGTCCGCCAGGAGCCCTCCATGCGCAGGTGGCTGTGCAGCGTCAGACCGTCGTCGAGGCGGTGCAGGATGTGCTTGCCCCGCGGCACGACCGCCACGGTGGTCCGGCCCCGCAGGTCGGCGGTGGCCAGGCTGGGCCAGCGCAGGTCGGAGTCGGTGATCACGCGCCCGGACAGCGCCTCGTGGAGGCGGCGGGCGGTTCGCCATACGGCATCTCCCTCGGGCATGGGGTGATCGTCGCACGCCGGCCCGTATGCCGGCCCGCCCGCCCGCGGGGCTCAGGCCTGGGGCTCGAAGCCGATGAGCCAGTGCAGCCCGAACCGGTCGACGACCTGCCCGTCCCACGCTCCCCAGGGGCGCTCCTGCAGGTCGTCCACGACGGTGCCGCCCTCGGCCAGCGCCGCGAACCAGCGGTGCGACGTGTCCGGGTCGCCGGCGCCGAGCAGGGCCTGCAGGAGCCCGGTGGTGCTGACGGCGCCCTCGCCGTCGGAGGCGTCGGCGCCGAAGACGGTGACGGGGCCGCGGAGCATGCCGTGGCCGATGGCGTCGAGGGGCTCGTCGGTGCGGTCCATGTCCGCACGGGTGTGCAGGACCAGCTCGCCGCCGAAGATCTGCTGGTAGGTGGTCAGCGCGTCGCGTGCCGTGCCCGGGAAGAGGACGTAGGGGACGGGGAAGGTCATGTTGACAGCGTACACACGGCGTCAGCGGATCAGGCAGAACGGGTGTCCGGCGGGGTCCAGGTAGACGCGGAACCCGCCGTCGGTCGAGGGCTGGTGCTCGTGCACCCGCCCGCCGAGCTCGAGCACCCGTGGCTCGGCGGCGGCGATGTCGGGGACGGACAGGTCGAGGTGGAGCTGCTGCGGGTGCGCCCCGCCCGGCCAGGTGGCGGCCACGAAGTCGTCGATCCGCTGGAAGGCCAGCGCCGGGCGCCCACCGGGGTTGTCGGGCGAGACGCCGCCGCCCGGGGGCACCAGCGTGGCCCAGTCGCGGTCGGCGCCGTCCTCCAGCGGCCAGTCGAGCAGGGCGGACCAGAACCTCGCGAGCTCGAGGGCGTCAGGGCAGTCGAGGATGATGAGGTCGAGCGTGGGGGTGATGTCCATGGGCAGGACGCTAGACCGGGTACCGGACGGCCGGCGTCCGGATGCCCCGCGGGCTCAGGAGGTCTGCTCGGGCGGGTAGGTGATCGTCGTCCCATGGACCCGGGCGAAGGACGTGAGCGAGTGGCCGGTGGTCCAGACCGTCGTCATGGTGCCCCCTCTCTCGTGCGGTCAGCGTCGCAGGCGGAGCCCGCGGGGCGTGTGGTGGAAGCCGGCGTCCCCCAGGGCGTGCACGAGGGGGTGGTCGGAGCCGAGGAGGGCGCCGCCGTCGGCCTTCTCCACGCTGAGCCGGCCCAGCGCTCCTCGGTGCACCGCCGCAGCCAGCGCGCGGGCAGCCGCCCCGAGGTCAGACGGGTCGTCGCTGTAGGAGAGCAGGGTCTTGCCGCCGCGCTCGACGTAGAGGACGAGCCGGCCGTCGACGAGCACCACGAGGGCACCCGCCTTGCGGCCGGGGCGGTGGCCGCCGGTGTCGTCGGGGCGGTCCGGCCAGGGGAGAGCGGCGCCGTAGGCGTTGGCAGGGTCGGACGCCGCCAGCACGAGGGTCCGGTCGTCCAGGTGGCCACCGACGCCGGGGGCGCCCGCCCACTGACGGGCGGCCCCCGCACGGTGGGCCGTCACGGACCAGGCGTCGCCGAGGTGGGCCAGCGGGCTGGCGGGCAGCTCCGGCTCGTCGAGCGGGCGGCTGGACGCGCGCAGCCGGTCGACGGCACCGGTCGTCGCGAACTGCGACCCGCCGAGCCCCTCCACGAAGTAGCCGCGGCGCACCCGTCCGGCCTCTTCGGCCGCCCCGAGGACGCGGTAGACGGCGGCGAAACCACCGGTCACGTCCTCGGCGGCGACGCTGCCGCGGGTCACCACCCCGTGCCGCTCGAGCAACAGCTCGGCCTGCGCCCACGCGCGCACCGTCGCGTCGGTCTCGACGGACGGCAGGATGCTCCACCGCCCCACCCCCCGCGCGTCGACGGGCAGGGTGGGGGTCGCGGCGGCGCCGGTGAGACCTGGACGCCCACCCCGCAGGGAGCCCAGGGCCCCGCGCCGCCCGAACCGGGGCGCTCGCGGACCGGCCGATCGTGACCGGTGCGTCGTGCGCCCGCCGCCGAGGAGGCCGCGCAGCGGCGCCAGCGTGTCGCCCGTGACGTGCCCCGCCCACACCAGGGCCCACAGGTCGTCGACCAGCTCGCGTCCCGGGGTCCGCTCGAGCGCGGTGGCGAGGCCCGCCACGAAGTGCGCGCCGCCCGTCCGCAGCAGCTCCAGCAGCTGGCGTTGCGCCTCGCTGAGGTCGGACCCGGCGCTGGGGGGCGCGAGGGTGAGCGGTGCCGCGTCGGCCAGGTGCAGCGAGACCCACCCGTCGTCGCCGGGCAGCGACCCCTGCCCCTGCCAGAGCACCTCCCCGGACGCCATGAGCCCGTCCAGCATGGATGGGGCGTAGTCGGGGACCCGCGCGGGCAGGACCAGCGTCTCCAGGGCGCTCGCGGGCAGCCGGGTCCCCGCGAGCTGCTCGACGGCGCGCACGACGGCGTCGAGGCCTCGGCTGCGGTCGCCGATGCCGTGCCATGCCGGGACGAACCTGGCCAGGTCCACCGCGGGGACCGGTTCCACCTCGGCGCGCAGGGCCGCGAGGGACCGGCGCCGCAGGAGGCGCAGGACGCCCGCCTCGGCATACTCCTGGCCGTGACGGCCACCGCCGAGCTGCTCGGGGAGCAGCTCGCCCTCGACGAGCTGGCCCGACGCCACGAGCCGCGCGAGCGCGTGGGTCACCACGGCGATCCCGAGGCCGAGCCGGGAGGCGACCGCGGCCGCGGGGAACGGCCCGTGGGTGCGGGCGTGCCGCAGCACTAGGCCGCCCAGCGGGTCGTCGCCGGAGTCGAGCAGCGAGCCCGCGACGCCCGGCGGTATGGCGACCCCCAGCGCGTCCCGCAGCCGACCGGCGTCCTCGACTACCGCCCAGCGGTCCTGCTCCGCGATCCGCACCGGGATCACCCGTCGCGCCGCCTCGAGCTCCGCCAGCCACCGGGACGCCTGCGCCTGGTCGGGGTACGCGTCGCCGGCGGCCACGCAGCGCAGGGCGACCTCCTCGGGGGTGAGCGGCCCGAGCACGCGCAGCAGGTCGGCGACCGCCTCGGCGTCGCGGCACCGCCGGTCGGGGGACAGGCGCTGCAGGTCCTGCTCGGTGGCGGTGATGACCTCCGGGTCGAGCAGGTCGCGCAGCGCCACCCCGGCGTCGGTGCCGAGCAGGTCGGAGAGCAGCCCGGCGTCCAGCGACAGGGCCGCGGCACGCCGCTCGGCCAGCGGCGAGTCGCCCTCGTAGAGGTACTGCGCGACGTAGCCGAACAGCAGGGACCGGGCGAACGGCGACGGCGAGGGCGTCTGCACGTCCACGACCCGCACCTGTCGGGACCGGACCTGGGTCATCAGGTCGACGAGCCCGGGGACGTCGAAGACGTCCTGCAGGCACTCGCGGACGGCCTCGAGCACGATGGGGAAGCTGGGGTAGCGGGTGGCGACCTCGAGCAGCTGGGAGGAGCGCTGCCGCTGCTGCCACAGCGCCTGCCGTCTGCCGGGGTTGCGGCGCGGCAGGAGCAGCGCCCGCGCGGCGCACTCGCGGAACCTCGCCGCGAACACCGCGGACCCGCCGATCTCGGTGGTCACCAGGTCCCGCACGTCCGCCGGGTCGAGCAGCACCAGGTCGGTGATCTCCCGCGACCAGTCGTGGCCGTCGGTCCCGCCGTCCAGCGGGTCCATGTCGGGCAGGCGCAGGATGATGCCGTCGTCGGCGTTCATCGCCTGGACGTCGTAGCCAAAGCGCTCCCGGAAGCGGGCGGCGATGGCGAGCGCCCACGGGGCGTGCACCTGCTGGCCGTAGGGGGAATGGATGGCGACGCGCCAGTCGCCGATCTCGTCGCGGAACCGCTCGATGACGATGGTCTGGTCGTCGGGCACGTCGCCCGTCGCCTCGCGCTGCTCGCCGAGGTAGCCGAGCAGGTTGTCGGCGGCCCAGTCGTCCAGGCCCGAGGCCGCGAGCCGGTCGCGGCCGGTCTCGTCGTCCACCCGCAGCAGCTCGCGCACGTAGGCCCCGAGCGCGGCGCCCAGCTCGGCTGGTCGCCCTGGCTGGTCCCCCTTCCAGAACGGCAGCCGCCCCGGCTGACCGGGCGCCGGCGTCACGAGGACGCGGTCGTGGGTGATGTCCTCGATCCGCCAGGACGTGGACCCGAGCGTGAAGACGTCGCCCACCCGGGACTCGTAGACCATCTCCTCGTCGAGCTCACCCACCCGGCGGCCGGGCCCGTCGCCGGTGGCCAGCATCACGGCGTAGAGCCCGCGGTCGGGGATGGTGCCGCCGCTGGTCACGGCCAGACGCTGGGCGCCCGGCCGGCCGGACAGCACGTCGGTGACCCGGTCCCACACGATCCGCGGTCGCAGCTCGGCGAACTCGTCGCTCGGGTAGCGCCCCGAGAGCATGTCCAGCGTCGCCTCCAGCACCGAGCGAGGGAGCGAGGCGTATGGCGCCGCGCCCCGCACCAGCCGCTCGAGCTCGTCGACGGTCCAGTCGTCGAGGGCGCACATGGCCACGACCTGCTGGGCCAGCACGTCGACGGGGTTGGCGGGGATGCGCAACGACTCGATGCCCCCGGAGCGCATCCGGTCGATGACCACGGCGGTCTGCACCAGGTCGCCGCGGTGCTTGGGGAAGAACACGCCCCGGGAGACGGCCCCGACCTGGTGCCCGGCGCGGCCGACCCGCTGCAGGCCGCTCGCGACCGAGGGCGGCGACTCGACCTGCACCACGAGGTCGACGGCGCCCATGTCGATCCCGAGCTCCAGCGAGCTCGTCGCCACGACGGCCGGCAGGCTGCCGGACTTGAGTGCCTCCTCGATCTCCTTGCGGTGCTCCTTGCTGACCGAGCCGTGGTGCGCCCGGGCCAGCACGGGGGCCGCGCCCTGGCTCTGACCGGCCTGCCCCATGAGGTGGGCGGGGGTGCCGTGGGTGAGACGGCTGGGGGGCAGCAGACCGTCGGCCGCAGGTCCGGGGGGCGCCTCAGCGCCCGGCGGGCCGTCCGCGGGCTCGGCGTCCGCCAGTCGCTCCTCCCACTCCTCGTTGAGCCGGGCGGTCAGCCGCTCGGCGAGACGGCGGGAGTTGGCGAAGACGAGCGTGGACCGCTGAGCGGCCACGAGGTCCACGATCCGCTCCTCCACGTGGGGCCAGACCGAGGCGGCGCGCTGCGGGTCCGCGCCGCCCGGACCGTCGAGGTCCACCGACCCGGCCGCCAGGTCGCCCAGGTCGGGGACCGGGACCACGACCTGCAGGTCCCACTCCTTGGTGGAGGTGGGCTGGACGGTCGTGACGGGTCGGCCGCCGGCGAGGAACCGGGCCACCTCCTCGACCGGGCGCACGGTGGCGCTCAGCCCGATCCGGGTCGCGGGTCGCTCGAGCAGGGCGTCGAGGCGCTCCAGGGAGAGGGCCAGGTGCGCACCCCGCTTGGTGCCGGCCACCGCGTGGACCTCGTCCAGGATCACCGTCTCGACGCCGCGCAGCGCCTCCCGCGAGGCGGACGTGAGCATGAGGAAGAGCGACTCGGGGGTGGTGATGAGGACGTCCGACGGACGCTTCTGGAAGGCCCTGCGGTCCGCCGCGGGGGTGTCTCCGGACCGCACCGCGACCGTGACGTCGGGACGGGGCACCCCGAGGCGGTCGGCGGCGTGACCGATGCCCACGAGAGGGGAGCGCAGGTTGCGCTCGACGTCGACGGCGAGCGCCTTCATCGGACTGACGTAGAGCACCCGGCAGCGTCGCAGCGGGTCCTCCGGCGGCCCGGCGGTGGCCACCTGGTCCAGCGCCCACAGGAAGGCGGCGAGCGTCTTGCCGGACCCGGTCGGGGCCACGACGAGGGTGTGCTGGCCGGTCGAGACCGCCTCCCAGGCGCCGGCCTGGGCGGGGGTCGGCGCGACGAAGCTGCTCCGGAACCACGCCTGCGTGGCCGGGGAGAAACGATCGAGGACGTCGGTCATAGTGAGGCACAGCCTGCCACCGACCACCGACAGACCCCCTGATCACCACGAGGTCGGCCGCCCCCACCCGCAGGTGGGAGCGGCCGACCAAGTGGGTTCCGCCTGCGAGGGACGCGGCGGACGTGGCGGACGCGGTCGTCCGTCAGCGGCGGAAGCCGTCGTTGCGGCCGTCCAGGTCGCCGTCGCGCAGGTCCTCGCGCAGACCCTCGCGGCCGGTGGTGCCGTGCTGGCCGCGGGCGAGGTTGTCGCGCTCGTCGACGTTGCCGCGGACCACGTTGGTCTCGTGGTCGGTGCCGATGCGCTCGGTGCGGGTGCCCTCGGTGTGGGCGCGCTCGGTGTGGACCGGACGCTCGTGGTGCTCGACGTGATCCTTGCGGCCGCGCTTCATCAGGCCGGCGAGACCGAGCAGACCGAGCAGGCCCCACAGGCCGGTCTTGTCGGACTCGGTCGTGGTGGTGGTCGTGGTGACCGAGGTGCTGGGGCTGGGGGAGGAGGTGTCGGCCATCGCGGCGCCGGCGGGGGCGAGCACGAAGGCAGCGGCGGCGGCGCAGGTGGCGGCAGCGGTGGTCAGGAAGGTACGCATGGTGGTGTTTCCTCTCGTTCGGTGCTCTGGGTCAGTGACGGTTGGTGGACTGGGCGGTGGCGCCGTGGGCCTCGCGGGCGCGGCGGTCGTCGTAGGCCTGCTTGCCGCGGACGAGCCCGGCGAGGCCGAGGGCCCCCAGGAGCCCCGCGAGACCCCACTTGCCGGAGTTGTCGTCCTTGACGTTGTCCTCGCCGGTGTCGCCAGCGGCGACCACGACGACGGAGGACGTGGCGTGGTGCTCCGCCGCCGTCGAGGGAGCGGCTGCGAAGCCGGCCGCGCCGGCAGCGATCGCGGCGGCGGTCGCGAGGCGCATGGTGGTGCGACGCATGACTTTCCTTTCGTCGTACGGGCTTTGGTCCTTGTACGCACTCAGGCCACCCCCACCTCGTGAACCGGTTGTGGGCGTATTCGATGTGATCCATGTCACAGGTTAGACGGGGTGCAACCTGGTCACTCCCTGTAGTTTCGCTGGTCAGAGGCGGTGAGGCCGCGGTGATCGGCCGGGTCTTGGTCGTCTGAGCATGTGGACGCTGTTGCCGGGTCGTGACCCGACGAGAGAGGCTCGTGACATGCGTGTCTCCGAGCTGAAGCGTCTCCTCGACGACGAGTTCGGAGCCTCCTACGCCTCCTCGGTCGCGGCGGACCACCAGATGGGGGCGCTGGGCGGCCGGACGGTGGACCAGGCGGTTGCGGCCGGGATCGACCCCCGCACCATCTGGCTGGCGCTGTGCGACAGCTATGACATCCCGCCCGAGCGGCGCCTCGGCAAGGACCGCCCGCTGCGACGAGACGCACCCCTGGACTGACCCGGGCCGTATGCCGCCCGCGTGTCGCACCCGGCGCGTCGAACTCATGTTCGGTAGATTCATCCACAAGAGCTCGACCCGGCGCAGCACCGTCCACAGATCACCGTGGTCCAGGGAGGGTCTGTCAGTGGTGGCTCCTAGCGTCTGACCCAAGACATCGGTCACGGGTTGCCGGTGGACGCGATCCGACGAGAGACAAGGACAGCAGTCATGGCAGCTATCACCCCCATCAAGGGTTCCAAGGCCCCGGCCGACCCCAAGGACGCGAAGTTCCAGGCGCTGTCCTCCGTGCTCGGCCAGATCGAGAAGTCCCACGGCAAGGGCGCGGTGATGCGCCTCGGGGACGACGTGCGTCCCCCGATCGAGGTCATCCCGACCGGCTCCATCTCCCTGGACGTCGCCCTCGGCATCGGCGGGCTGCCCCGCGGCCGGGTCATCGAGGTCTACGGCCCGGAGTCCTCCGGAAAGACGACGGTCGCCCTGCATGCCGTGGCCAACGCCCAGCGCAACGGCGGCATCGCCGCGTTCATCGACGCCGAGCACGCCCTGGACCCGGAGTACGCCAAGAAGCTCGGCGTCGACACCGACGCCCTGCTGGTGTCCCAGCCGGACACCGGCGAGCAGGCGCTGGAGATCGCCGACATGCTGATCCGGTCCGGTGCCCTCGACATCATCGTCATCGACTCCGTGGCGGCCCTGGTGCCCCGCGCCGAGATCGAGGGCGAGATGGGCGACAGCCACGTCGGTCTGCAGGCCCGCCTGATGAGCCAGGCGCTGCGCAAGATCACGGGCGCCCTGTCCTCCAGCGGCACCACGGCGATCTTCATCAACCAGCTGCGCGAGAAGATCGGCGTCATGTTCGGGTCGCCGGAGACCACCACCGGTGGCAAGGCGCTCAAGTTCTACGCCTCGGTGCGCCTCGACGTGCGCCGCATCGAGACCCTCAAGGACGGCTCCGACGCGGTCGGCAACCGCACCCGCGTCAAGGTGGTCAAGAACAAGGTGAGCCCGCCCTTCAAGCAGGCCGAGTTCGACATCATCTACGGCGAGGGCATCTCCCGCGAGGGGGGCCTCATCGACATGGGGGTCGAGCACGGCTTCGTGCGCAAGGCCGGCGCCTGGTACACCTACGAGGGCGACCAGCTGGGCCAGGGCAAGGAGAACGCCCGGCAGTTCCTCAAGGACCACCCGGAGACCGCCGACGAGATCGAGCGCAAGATCAAGGAGAAGCTCGGGATCATCAAGCCGGTCGACGCGCCCGTCTCCGAGATCCCAGCGGTCGAGCCTCCGGTCGAGTTCTGAGTCGTATGCCGCACCCCACCGCCCCGCGGCAGGGCAGCTGGAGCGGGGCCGCCTCCTGGGACGACACCCCGGACGACGGCCCCGCTCCCGTCTCGCCGCCGCCTGCGGCCGCTCCGTCGGTCACCAGCGCAGCCTCGGCTGACGAGGCGCCGCCCGACAGGTTGGAGCGCGCCCGGGAGGCGCTGGCGCGGGCCGAGTCCGGGGCTGCGGCGCCGACCGCCGGCGTCCCGGACTTCCTGCCGCCAGACGCCGCCGCGGCCCCGGCCGGCTGGGACGACCTGCGCGCCGAGCACCGGGGCGACCGCCGCAGCGAGACCCGCCCCACCGAGACCCGTCGGGACGAGCACGCGCGGGACGAGCACCCGCGGTACGAGTCCCCGCGGTACGAGTCCCCGCGGGACCAGGCCGATCGGGTCAGGCCCGGTCAGCGGGGCAAGCCCCAGCGGGACAAGGCCGGTCAGCGCGGTCGTGCCGAGGACCCGCCGGGCGACGGTGCCGCGGCCGTCGACGCCGAGCCGGACCACGAGGACGTCGCCCGGCAGATCGTGCTGCGTCAGCTCGCCCTGGCTCCGCGCAGCCGTGCGCAGCTGGAGACCAAGCTCCGCCAGCGTGGCTGCCCCGAGGAGGTCATGGCGCGGGTGCTGGACCGCATGACCGAGGTCGGCCTCGTCGACGACGCGGCCTACGCCGCGATGCTGGTCCGCTCCCAGCAGGCCACCAAGGGCCTGGCCACGCGGGCGTTGGCGCACGAGCTGCGCAAGAAGGGGATCGACAAGGACCTGGCCGACGCGGCCCTCGACGAGGTCGACCCGGAGGAGGAGCGTCGGCGGGCCCGCGAGCTGGTCGACAAGAAGCTGCGCACCATGGGCGGCCTGGCGGTGGAGGTCCAGACGCGCCGGCTCGCGGGCATGCTGGCGCGCAAGGGCTACGGCTCGACCGTGGCCTACGCCGTCATCCGCGACGCCATCGCCGATGCGCCCGAGCACCAGCGCGACTGACGCTCGGCCCGGCACCCCCCCAGGGTGGTGAGGGCGCGTCCCCGCGTCAGAGCGAGTGCAGCGGTCGCTGGGCCGCCGGGATCATCCGCGCGTCCACGATCTGCTTGCCGTAGGGGAACAGCGTCACGGGAATCAGCTTGAGGTTGGCGACCGCGAGCGGGATCCCGACGATCGTGAGGGCCTGGGCGACCGCCGTGGTCAGGTGCCCCAGGGCGAGCCACCACCCCGCGACCAGGAACCACACGACGTTGGCCACCCCCGACACCGGCCCCGCGCCAGGCGTCGGGACGACCGCCCGCCCGAACGGCCACAGCGCGTAGCTCGCCATGCGGAACGACGCGACGCCGATGGGGATGGTGACGATGAAGACGCAGGCGATGATGCCCGCGAGGATGTAGGTGAGCCACAGCCAGAAACCGCAGAACACCACCCAGATCAGGTTGAGCAGCAACCGCACGATGTCCCTCCCGGACCACGAAGATGCGCTGTCACCAGGGATGACGCCTCTGGCCTGACCGATGTTCCCGGGGAGTCCCGATCTCAGGGGCGCCTCAGGGATCTCCCTGCGCCCGGCCGTCGTGCGAGCCCGCCCCGACCTAGGCTGGAGGGCCCCGACCCCAGGAGCCCCCCATGAGCGGACCGGCGTTCGAGATCGCCGTCGAGCAGGCGCAGCAGCCGATCGTCCTGGCCCTGGACGTGGGCTCGACGGCCAGCCGCGGCGCGCTCTACGACGCGGCGGGACGTCCGGCGGGCAGGCGCGCCAAGCGGCCTCACGCCTTCACCACCGCGGCGGACGGCACCTCCACGATCGATCCCGACCAGGTGGTCGCCGAGCTGACGGAGATCGTCGAGGAGCTGCTCGACCAGCTGGGTGCCACCCCGGTCGGGGGCGTCGCCATCGACACCTTCGCCTCGTCGCTGGTCGGCGTCGCCGCGGACGGCTCGCCGCTCACCCCCTGCATCACGTATGCCGACGCCCGCTGCGCCGGTGAGGTCGCCGTCCTGCGCGGCCGGCTGGACGAGGCGGACGTGCAGCAGCGCACCGGCACCCGCATCCACACGAGCTATCTCGCGCCCCGGCTGCGGTGGCTCGCTCAGGAGCACCCCGACGTCGCGGCGCAGGTGCACCGATGGATGTCGTTGGGGGAGTATGTCCTTCACCGCCTCATCGGCACCGCGGGCCCGGGCACGTCGACGGCCGCGTGGACCGGTCTGCTCGACCGGCGGACGGGGGAGTGGGACGAGCAGCTGCTCGAGGTCGCCGGGGTGAGCGCCGAGCAGCTGGGCACGCCCCGGGACCCCAGCGACACCCTGACCCCGGTCGTCGACGTGGGCGGGCGCTGGCCGGCCCTCGCGGAGGCTCGGTGGTTCGCCCCGATCACCGACGGTTTTGCCAGCAACCTCGGCAACGGTGCGACGGGTCCCGACACGGTGGTGGCCAGCCTCGCCACGAGCGGGGCGATGCGCGTCCTGATCGACGGCGCCCCCGAGGCGCTGCCGACCGGGCTGTGGAACTACCGCGTCGACGACCGCCGCTCGCTCGTGGGCGGCGCGCTCAACGACGTGGGCCGCGCCGTGAGCTGGGCCGAGGAGACCCTGCGGCTGCCCGAGGAGCGCGACGAGCTGGACGCGATCCTGCGTGCCGCCCCCGATCCCGACACCCCCTTGGTGCTGCCGTTCCTCACCGGCGAGAGGTCGACCGGGTGGGCCGGGGGAGCCCGTGCGGCCCTGACGGGGCTGACGGTCTCGCACCGGGCACCGGAGGTCTTCCGCGCCCTGATGGAGGGGGTTGCGCTGAGCTACGCCCGCCTCGTGGTCCAGCTCGAGGAGGCGGCCGGTGCGCCCGATCGCCTCCTGGCGAGCGGCCGGGTGGGGCAGGACCTGCCGGGGCTGTTCGCCCTGCTCGCGCACGCCGTCGGCAAGCCCGTGACCCCGGTGACGATCAAGCGGGTCACCCTGCACGGCACCGCGCTGCACGCCCTCGAGGTGCTCGCGCCCGACGTCGAGCGCGCCACCCCGACCACGGGCCCCACCGAGGCGCCCGAACCGCGGGCCACCCGACACTTCGCCGAGCGGCTCGCGCGGTTCGAGGAGCTCTACGGCGCGATCGTCGCCCCGACGCCGCGCCCCTGACCCCGGCGCCTCATGCCTCGGACGCGGCACCCGCGTCGTCGAAGCGGGTCAGACGCCCCGTGGGAGCCCACCGCTCCAGGTCCGCGAGCTGGCGGGTCAGCTTGTCGCGGATCCGGTCAACGGCCTCGGGCCCGAGCGGCAGGCGCAGCGGCGCGTCGGGGTCGTCGACGGCGCGGACGATGATCGAGGCGGCCCGGCGGGGGTCGTTGGGCTGGCGGCCGTCCTGCTCGCGAAACCGCTCGCGCAGGGCCCCGGCCGGAGTCCCGGCATACGCGGCGAGCGGGGTCGAGAAGGCCATCGACCGCCCCGCGAACTCGGTCCGGAACGGCCCCGGCTCGACGACGAGGACGCGGATCCCGAGTGCCGCGACCTCCGACGCCAGCGCCTCGGACATGCCCTCGAGGGCGAACTTCGACGTCGCGTAGATCGCGTGCCCGGGGTTGGCGGTGACGCCGCCGACGGACGACATCTGGACGATGGTGCCTCTGCCGCGCTCCCGCATCGAGGGCAGCACGGCCCTGGTGACCCGCATCGCCCGCGCAGGTTCATATCTTGAGTCTCAAGATACACAAGAGGAAGGGTCAGGGATGGGTGCTTCACAGGTCCCCACGGACTCGTACGGGAAGGAGGAGCAGCGGTGGGTCGCGAGCATCCCCGGGGGCGCCGACGCCGCCTCGGAGGGGGTGCGGCAACGCCTCGGCCGCGTCGCGCGGCAGTACGAGCGCGTGCTCGCCACCGTCGCGGCCGAGCACGACCTGAGCGTGGGTGACTGGGAGGCGCTCTCGGTCCTGGCGCGGTCCGACGAGGGCAGCGTGACGCCGGGACGGATGGGAGAGGTGCTCGGGCTCACGTCGGGCACCGTCAGCGAGCGGATCGAGCGGTTGGTCCGGGGGGGTCTCGTCGAGCCGGTAGAGGGAGCGGACGGCCGGCGGCGTCCGGTCCGGCTCACCGCGGCCGGTGCGGCGGCGTGGGGGGCGGCCACGCGGCGGCGGGTGGAGACCGAGGCGGAGCTGCTGGAGGAGGCGCTCGACCCCGGCGACGTGGCCACGTTGAACACCCTGCTGGGACGACTCCTCGCGCGCCTGGAGGCGGAGTTCGGCCCGGCCCCCCGCCACGACATGACCAGGGGCAGACCGGGCGGCGCGGGGTCGGCATACGGGCTCGGCCGTGGCGAGGTGCGACGCGCCGGCGGTTAGGGTCACGGGGTGTCCTCTCGCCCTGACCTGCGCTGGCTGCTGCCCGGTTTCGTCGCGGTGGCGCTCGTGTGCCGCCTGCCGATCACGAGCCTGCCGCCGGCGCTGGCCACCATCAGCCGCGAGCTCAGGCTCACGCCGACGCTCGCGGGGCTGACCACCACCCTCCCGCTCGTCTGCTTCGGGCTGTTCGCGTTCGTCACGCCGTTCCTCGTGGCGCGGTGGGGGACCGAGCGGACGCTCCTGGCCGCCACCGCCCTCACCACGGCCGGCGTGGTGGTGCGCAGCCTGCCCACCACGCCGACGTTCTACCTCGGGACGATCGCCCTGGGGCTCGGCATCGCGGTGATGAACGTCGTGCTCCCTGCCGTCGTCCGCAGCCGGTTCCCGGACCAGGTGCCGCAGCGGATGAGCCTCTACACGGTCTGCATGATCAGCGGCGCCTCGGCCGCGGCGGCCGCCACCGCCCCGCTGCTGCAGCACGGCCTGTCCTGGTCGTGGACGCTGGCCATCTGGACCCTCCCCCTCACCGCGGCGCTGGTGATGTGGGGGTTCGCCACGCGCGAGGTGACCCGGCACCCCACCGGCGGCCACGTCGCCGCCCCGCAGCCCCCGACCGGGATGGCCCACGTGGTGCGCCGCCCCCGCACCTGGTGGACGGCGGCGTTCATGGGCCTGCAGTCGCTGTGCTTCTACCTGCCGCTCACCTGGCTGCCGGCGATCCTGCGCAGCCACGGGGTCTCCCCGGCCACCGCGGGCGTCATGCTCGGCGTCTACATGGGCCTCGGGATCCCCGGCAGCTTCCTCGGACCGCGTATGGCGACCCACCGCCGCGCCACTGGGGTCCTCGCGGCGTTCTTCGCGGCCTACGCACTCGGTGTCGTCGCGCTCCTCGGCAGCGCCGCCACCGCCCTGCTCGGTGTCGTCGTCATGGGTTTCGGGCAGGGGGCGGGGATCGCGATCGCGCTCACCTTCATCGCCCAGCAGCGCGACCCGCACGACGTGCCCGCGGTGTCGGCCTTCGCGCAGGGCACGGGCTTCCTGCTGGCGGCGGTCGGACCGGTGACGGCCGGCGCGGTCTACCAGGCCACCGGCAGCTGGACCGTGCCGGTGCTGCTCATCCTCGCCGTCGCCCTCGCGCAGGCGGCGAGCGGTCTGGTGCTGTCGCGACCGGCCCCCGCCTGCGGGGCCTATCCTGGATGACGCGATGAAGACCTACGACGTGCGCACCCACGGGTGCCAGATGAACGTGCACGACTCCGAGCGACTGGCCGGCCTCCTGGAGACGGCGGGCTACGTCGACCTCGCCAGCGTCCCGGCGGGCGACCGCCCGGAGACCGCCGACGTGGTGGTCTTCAACACCTGCGCCGTGCGGGAGAACGCCGACAACAAGCTCTACGGCAACCTCGGCCAGCTGCGTCCCGCCAAGCTGCGCAACCCCGACCTGCAGATCGCCGTCGGCGGCTGCATGGCGCAGAAGGACCGCGACACCATCGTCAAGCGGGCTCCGTGGGTGGATGTCGTCTTCGGGACCCACAACATCGGGTCCCTGCCGGCCCTGCTCGACCGCGCGCGCCACAACAAGGAGGCGCAGGTCGAGATCCTCGAGTCCCTCGAGACCTTCCCCTCCACTCTGCCGACGCGTCGCGACTCGGCCTACGCCGGTTGGGTGTCGATCTCGGTGGGCTGCAACAACACCTGTACCTTCTGCATCGTCCCGAGCCTGCGTGGCAAGGAGCAGGACCGCCGCCCGGGCGACATCCTCGCCGAGTGCCGGGCGCTGGTGGAGCAGGGCGTCGTCGAGATCACCCTCCTCGGGCAGAACGTCAACAGCTACGGCGTCGAGTTCGGTGACCGCGGCGCCTTCGCCAAGCTGCTGCGCGCGACGGGGGAGATCGAAGGCCTGGAGCGGGTGCGCTTCACGTCCCCGCACCCGGCAGCGTTCACCGACGACGTGATCGACGCGATGGCCGAGACGCGCAACGTCATGCCGAGCCTGCACATGCCGCTGCAGGCGGGCTCGGACCGCGTCCTCAAGCAGATGCGCCGGTCCTACCGCTCCGAGAAGTTCCTCGGGATCTTGGACCGCGTCCGCGACCGCATCCCGCACGCCGCCATCACCACCGACCTCATCGTGGGTTTCCCGGGCGAGACCGAGGAGGACTTCGCCGAGACGCTGCGCGTGGTCGAGGCCTCGCGGTTCTCCAGCGCGTTCACCTTCCAGTACTCCATCCGCCCCGGAACCCCCGCCGCCACCATGGACCACCAGGTCCCCAAGGCCGTGGTGCAGGAGCGCTTCGACCGGCTGATCGCGCTGCAGGACCGGATCTCCTGGGAGGAGAACCGCACCCACGAGGGCAGCACGGTCGAGGTCCTGGTCGCGCCGTTCGAGGGCCGTAAGGACCGCGAGACCGAGCGCATGTCCGGTCGCGCGCGCGACAACCGGCTCGTGCACTTCGCGGTCCCGCAGGGGGCCGAGCGGGCGCGCCCGGGGGACGTCGTCGAGGTCGACGTGACGTATGGCGCCCCCCACCACCTCGTCGCCGACGGCGCCCTCGACGGCGGCACCTACCGCGTGCGGCGGACCCGCGGCGGCGACGCGTGGGCGGCGCTGCAGGACGCGCCGGTGCCGGGCAAGCCGGCGGTGTCGCTGGGGATGCCGCAGGTGGGGCGGCCGACGGCCGTCCTCCCCGCGAGCCCCGCGTGCGGCGCCTGACCTGGGGTCAGTCGGGCATCCCGCTGCCGGTCACCGCGCCGGTGCCGGTGTCGGCCGAGCCCTCGGTCGCCGCCTGCTCCATCTGGCCGTGGTCGGCGTCGGGGGAGTCGTGGGCGATGTCCGCCTGGCCGGGGGCTGCCTCGGCGGCGGCCTCCTGCGCGGCCTGGGCGCCCTCGGGCGGCTGCTCGTCACGCATCTCGGTCATGGTGTCGCTCCTTCGAGTCGCTGGGTGCCCTCCACCCTAGGGACCGCGGCGCCACCGCGGGGCCTTCGCCCGGAGCAGAGCACACCCGCGATCACGAGGACGCCGCCGAGCAGCTCGATCGCGGTGGGGCGCTCGCCGAGCACCAGCCAGGCAGTGAGGATCCCCACGACGGGGACGAGCAGCGAGTATGGCGCCACCACCCCTGCCGGGTGCCGCGCCATGAGCCACACCCAGATGCCCGAGCCGACGACGGTGCCGAGCAGCACGGTGTAGGCGACGCCGACCCACGCCGGCGCCGCCGCGGCCGACACCGACGTGCCGAGGGACGACGCGATGCGCGCGGGCCCCTCCACCAGCAGCGACAGCACCAGCATGGGCAGCGGCGGCACCACGGACATCCACAGGGTCAGGTGCAGGGGCTTGGGCGCGCGCGCCAGGCGGCTGCACAGGTTGCCGAAGGCCCAGCCCAGCCCGCCGAGCACCACCAGCACGAACGGCACGACGCTGGTGCTGGCCGCCCGCGACACCCCCACGAGAGCCAGGCCGGCGACGGCCACCGCGACCCCGACCCGCTGGGCCAGGGTGGGGCGCTCGCCGAGCAGCAGCGCGCCCAGCACCAGGGTGAACGGCGCCGAGGCCTGCAGCACCAAGGAGGCCAGCCCGGCGGGGAAGCCCATCGCCATCCCGAGGTAGAGCCCGATGAACTGGGCGGTCCCGAAGCCGAGCCCGTAGCCCACCAGCCACCGCAGCGGCACGTCCGGCCGAGGCACCAGGAGCACCGTCGGCACCGCGATGATCGCGAACCGCAGCGCCACCAGGAAGAGCGGCGGGAACTGCTCGAGCGAGGCGTGGATCGCGAGGAAGTTGACGCCCCACAGGGCGGCCACGAGGGCGGCGAGGGCGCGGTGACGAGGCGGCATGGAGCCATCGTGGCGGCTCGCCATACTGCAGCACCAGCGATGATTCATGACGACAAGCGTTAGGTTGGCTTCATGGATGTGCGCCACCTCGAGCTGCTCCGGGACCTGGCCGACCGCGGCACCCTCGCCGCGGTCGCGCACGCGACCCACCGCACCCCCTCGGCCGTCTCGCAGCAGCTGCGGACCGCCGAGCGGGAGCTGGGCGTGCGCCTCGTCGAGCCGGCCGGGCGGGGGCTGCGGCTCACCCCGGAGGGCGAGCTCCTCGCGGCAGGCGCCGGCGAGGTGGCGGAGGTGATCGCGCGGGTGCGCGGCCGGCTGGACGAGCTCGTCGGGGCGCCCGCCGGGACGGTGAGCATCGGCACCCTGCCGAGCGCGGGGCAGGCCCTGCTGCCGGGCCTGCTGCGGCGGCTCGCGGAGACCCGGATCCAGCTGGCGCTGGACGACTTCGACCTGCCCGAGGCGGAGTTCGCCACGCGGGCGCGCGACGTGGACGTGGTGGTGGCCCACAGCCTGGTGCCCGGGGCGACCCGGGTCGAGGACGGGCTGGTCCGGCGGGTCCTCGCCCGCGAACCCATCGACGTCGCGGTGCCCGCGGCGCACCCCCTGGCCGAACGACCCGTGCTGCGCCCCGCGGACCTCGCCGGCACCACCTGGGTCGGGGTGCCGAGCGGCTACCCCTTCGACACCGTGATGGGCAGCATCGAGCGGGAGCTCGGCGCGCCCCTCGAGCGGCGCTACCGGTTGCGCGACAACGGTCTGGTCCAGGCCCTGGTCGCTGGCGGGGCAGGTCTGGGGCTGCTGCCGCGCTTCACGACCCGGGCGGTGCCGGGGGTCGTCATACGGCCGCTGGTGGGGGTGCGGGCGCACCGCTCGATCGTCGCCCTGAGCCGCCCGGAGCGGCACGAGCGGCTGGCCGTGCGCACCGTCGTCGACCTGCTGGTCGAGGTCGGCCACGGGCTGGCGCAGGCACGGGGAGAGGCCGCCACCCCTGAGGGGTGACGGCCTCTCGCATCGTGAGGACGGCCGGAGCCGTCAACGCGACGAGGTCACTGGCTGTTGTCGCCGATGCGCTCGTCGCCCTTCTGCTGCAGCTGGTCGATCTTGTCGGAGTGCTGCCCGCCAGTGCGCTCGTCGAGCTGGTCGCCAGCTCGCTCGATGCCCTGGTCGGAGAACTGCTCGACCTTGTCGGGGTGCTGCTCCGCAGCCTCGGTGGCCTTGTCCTTCATGTTGTCGAACATGCTCATCGCTGTCTCCTTCCACTCGGGGCCAGGTCACGGACGACCCGGTCTCCCGGGAGGTCCTTTGGCCACCCTGCCGCACCTCGCGGCGTTTGTCACACGGTCTGGGACAATCGCCCGTATGCCGCCGCGCCCCCTGCCCCCCGTCGTCGCCGTCCTCGGCGCGACCGCCACGGGCAAGTCGGACCTCGGCGTGGCCCTGGCCGAGCGCCTGGGCGGGGAGGTCGTCAACGCCGACGCGATGCAGCTCTACCGGGGGATGGACGTCGGGACCGCCAAGCTGACCGTCGCCGAGCGCCGCGGGGTGCCGCACCACCAGCTCGACGTCCTGGACGTGCGCGACGAGGCCAGCGTGGCGGCCTACCAGCGTGCAGCCCGGGCCGACGTCGACGCGATCCGGGCGCGGGGGCGGGTGCCCGTGGTCGTCGGCGGGTCCGGGCTCTACGTCCGCGCGGCCCTCGACCTGCTCGACATCCCGCCGACCGACCCCGAGGTGCGGCGCCGCCTCGAGGCCGAGGTGGCGGCCGACCCGGCCGGGCTCCCGCGGCTCGTGGAGCGGCTGCGACGGCTGGACCCGGCCGCCGCGCAGGCCATCGAGGCGAGCAATGCCCGGCGTGTCGTACGGGCCCTGGAGGTGATCGAGCTGACGGGGCGGCCGTTCAGCGCGACGATGCCCGAGCGGGTCTTCCGGGTGCCGACCGTCGCGGTGGGGCTGCGCATGGACCGCCCGGTGCTGGACGAGCGGCTCGGTCGCCGGGTCGCGCAGATGTGGCGCGATGGGCTGCTGGACGAGGTGCGCCGGCTGGACGCCGTCGGGCTGCGCGAGGGGCGCACGGCCGGCAAGGCGCTCGGCTACGCCCAGGCGCTCGGCCGGCTCGACGGGCGGCTCGACGAGCGGGAGGCGCAGGAGCAGACGGCCACCCTCACGCGCAAGCTCGCCCGCCGGCAGGAGGCGTGGTTCCGCCCCGACCCGCGGATCACGTGGCACGACAGCACGCCGGTGGCGCTGGGGGAGCGGCCCGCGGCGGCCCTCCACGCCGAGGTCTGCGCCAAGGTCTGCGCCGAGATCGAGGCTGCTGCCCTGACCGCGGGCCTGACCGCGACGTCCAGGCTCGCACGAGAGGATGAGGCATGACTTCGCGCACCCTGCCCTTCACCAAGGGCCACGGCACCGAGAACGACTTCGTCCTCGTCCCCGACCCGGACGGCGCGCTGTCGCTCGGCCCGGGCGAGGTCGCGTGGATCGCGGACCGGCGCGCCGGGGTCGGCGGGGACGGCGTGATCCGGGTGGTGCCGACCGCAGCCGCGGACGAGCCGGCGGTGCGGGAGCAGGCGGGCGAGGCGGCGTGGTTCATGGACTACCGCAACGCGGACGGCTCGGTCGCCGAGATGTGCGGCAACGGCACCCGGGTGTTCGCGGCCTACCTGCGCCGGGAGGGGCTCGAGACGGGGTCGGACTTCGCGATCGCGACCCGCGCGGGGACCAAGCGGGTGCAGGTCCGCACCACGGAGGCGGGGGAGGCGGCATACGCGGTCGACCTGGGTCCGTGGCGGCTGAGCGTGCCCGAGGTCGCGGCGGCGGACGGATCGGACGCGCTCGTCAAGGTGGACGATCACGAGGCGGTGCCGGGGCTGTCCCTCGACCTCGGCAACCCGCACACGGTGGTGATGCTCCCCGCCGGCCGCGAGCTGGCCGAGCTGGACCTGACCCGGGCCCCGCTGGTGCAGCCGGTCCCGCCGGAGGGGACCAACGTGGAGTTCGTGCAGCTGCTGGGGCCCGGCCACGTGCGGATGCGCGTGCACGAGCGGGGTGTCGGGGAGACCCGGTCCTGCGGCACCGGCGCCGCCGCCGCGGCCCTGGCCACCCGCTGGTGGGCGGGCGCGCGGGGGACGGGCGACGTGTGGCGCGTGGACGTGCCCGGCGGGACCGTGTGGGTGCGCCCGCTGCCCGGTGACCGGGTGGAGCTGAGCGGGCCCGCGCGGCTCGTCGCCGACGGCACCCTGGTCCTGCCCGACCACGCGTGACGGCTGACACCCGCCCTCGGTGGGCATGGGCTCCTCGCGGCGCCAGGAGCACGATCATGCGCCGCGGCTGTCCCCGGGGAGTTGAGCAGCCAGCCACCGGGGCCGGTCGCTCGACAGCCCTGCCCGCGTCCCAGATGTCGGGATCGCCCCTTTTGTGACCTGCGGCACACCGCCTACAGTCCCGTCATGACAGCTCGGACCGCACACCGTCGTACGACCGCCACGCTGACCGGAGCCCTCGCGCTCGCCCTCGCCATCCCGGCCATCGCGACCGCCGCCCCCACCGACCCCACCTCCGACGGCCACCACCGCCCCGGCCGTCCCGCCCCGACCCGTCCCGGGCCCGTCACCGAGCGCCTCCCCAAGGTCGCGCAGATGTATGGCGCCGGCGGCGCCGTGGCCTCCGTCGACGCCGTCGCCAGCCAGGTCGGCATCGACGTGCTGGCCCGGGGCGGCAACGCCGCCGACGCCGCCGTCGCGACGGCCGCTGCGCTCGGCGTCGTCGAGCCCTACGCCAACGGCATCGGCGGTGGCGGCTTCTTCGTCTACTACGACGCCAAGCGCCACAAGGTGTCCACGATCGACGGCCGCGAGACCGCACCGGCGGGGATGACCGAGACGTCCTTCCTCGAGGGCGGCAAGCCGATGGCCTTCGACAAGGCGGTCAACTCCGGTCTGTCCGTAGGCGTCCCGGGGACCCCGGCCACCTGGCAGGCGGCGGTCGACGCGTGGGGGACCCGCAGGTTCAGCGACCTGCTCGCCCCGGCGCAGGACATCGCGACCCGCGGCTTCATCGTCGACGACGCCTTCGAGAAGGCCACCGCGGACAACGCCAAGCGCTTCGCGCAGTTCCCCGAGACGGCCAAGATCTACCTCCCCGGTGGCAAGCCGGTGCAGGCGGGGACGGTGCTGCGCAACCCCGACATGGCCAGGGCCTACGCGCTGCTGCGGCAGCGGGGTCCCGCGGCGATCTACACCGGGCCCATCGGCAAGGCCATCGTGGACGTCGTCAACAAGCCGGTCACGGCTCCCGGCGTCACGGTGCCCACGGGGTCGATGACCCGGGCCGACCTCGCGGCCTACCGCACCAAGCGGCTCGACCCGATCCACTCCACCTACAAGGGCCACGACTACTACGGCATGGCCGGGTCGTCGTCCGGCGGCATCGCGGTCGCCGAGACGCTCAACCTGCTCGAGCAGTACGAGCAGCGGACCGGCGTCTCCCTCAAGGCCGTCGACGACGTGCAGTACTACCACCGCTTCGCCGAGGCCACGGCGACCGCCTTCGCGGACCGCAACCGGTGGGTGGGCGACATACCGGGCGTCCCGCGCGCCGAGCTGGTCTCCAAGGGCTTCGCCGCCGAGCGCGCCTGCGGGTTCGACCCGGCCAAGGCGCAGGCTCGCCCGATCGCCTTCGGCAACCCCGACGGCGCGTATGCCGGGTGCGGGGCCACCGCTCCCGGCAAGGCCGGCAGCACCCACGACGGGCAGGCCACCACGCACCTGACGGTGGCCGACAAGTGGGGCAACGTCGCGTCCTACACGCTGACCATCGAGCAGTTCGGCGGGAGCGGCATGACGGTGCCCGGCTACGGCTTCCTGCTCAACAACGAGCTGACGGACTTCAACTTCGCGCCGCTGACGCCGGGGGTGCCGGACCCCAACCTGCCCGCCCCGGGCAAGCGGCCGCGCTCGTCGATGAGCCCGTCGATCGTCCTCAAGGGCGGCCGGCCCTTCCTCGCGGCCGGGGCGGCCGGCGGGGCGACGATCATCACCACCACCGCGCAGACCATCACCCAGGTCATCGACCGGGACAAGACCGCGATGGGCGCTCTGGCGGCGCCGCGGCTGTCATCCCGCAACACCGGGGCGACGGCCGAGCCTCAGCTGCTCGACAGCGCGACCGGCGCGGCCCTCAAGGCGCTCGGTCAGCCGATGACCTCGGCGGACGGCATCGGCCGCGGCACCGCGATCCGGATCCTCGGGCGCAACTCCTTCGAGGCGGGCGCGGAGCCCACCCGGGGTGGCGGCGGCTCGGCGATGGTGGTGCGGGAGGGCAACCGGGGCCGGTGGGTCACCTCGACCCGCTGACCTCGCCCTGACCGGCCTCCCTGCAGACGTGGAGCACGCGAAACCCCTTGGCGCTGGTGAACCTCTCGACGACCAGCTGGGGGCCGAGCTCGCGCGCGATCCACGTCTGCAGGGAGTCCGAGCCGAGGTTCTTCTGCACGACGAGGTAGGCGTGCCCTGTCGGCGCGAGCCGCGGCAGCCAGGTGCGCAGCAGCTCGTGCAGCACCTGCTTGCCCACGCGGATCGGCGGGTTGCTCCAGATCAGGTCGTATGCCGTGCCCGCCGCCAGCCCCTCCGGCGTGGTCGCGCGGATCCCCGTGAGCCCCAGGGCGGCGGCGTTGCGCCGCGTCAGGTCCAGGGAGCGCTCGTTGACGTCGACCGCGTCGACCACCGCGTCCGGGGAGGTGAGCGCCAGCGTCAGCGCGATCGGGCCCCAGCCGCAGCCGAGGTCGAGGAAGGTGCCCGTCGCCGGCGGGGCCGGGGCCTCGGCGAGCAGCACGGCCGTGCCCTTGTCGAGCCCGTCGGGGGAGAACGTCCCGGGGGCCGTCTCGACGTCCACGGTCCGTCCCGCGAGCCGGATCCGGACGGATCGACGCTCGTCGTCGCCCGCGGGGGCGGCGGAGGTGAAGTAGTGGCTCTGGCTCATCGGCACGACCCTAGTGGAGGGCGTGTCCGGGCGAGGACTAGAGTCACTACGGCGCCGGAGCCGTCGCCGCCCACGAGGGACGATCTCCGTTCTGTCGCAGCACCTGCAGCACCACCGAGGAGGTTCCATCGTGTCTGTACCCACCACGCCGCGCACGGCCCACCCATCTCCCGTGCGTGAGCTGACCCTACGAGGGGTCGTCATCGGCGGGATCATCACTCTCGTCTTCACCGCCGCCAACGTCTACCGGGGACTCAAGGTCGGCCTGACCTTCGCCACGTCGATCCCCGCCGCGGTGATCTCGATGGCGATCTTGCGCTACTTCCGCGACCACACGGTGGTCGAGAACAACATCGTCCAGACCATCGCGTCGGCGGCCGGCACGCTGTCGGCCATCATCTTCGTCCTTCCCGGCCTCGTGATGCTGGGCTACTGGACCGGCTTCCCCTACTGGCAGACCGTCGGGGTCTGCTTCTTCGGTGGCGTGCTCGGGGTCATGTACTCCATCCCGCTGCGCCGGGCCCTGGTCACCGGGTCCGACCTGCCCTACCCGGAGGGCGTGGCGGCGGCCGAGGTGCTGCGCGTCGGCGACTCCGCCTCCGGGGCGGACGAGAACAAGCGCGGCCTCAAGGTCATCGCGGTCGCGGGTGTCGCGGCCTTCGGCTTCATGCTGCTGACCAAGCTCAAGCTCGCCGCCGAGGGCGTCTCGCGCGCGCTGCGGATCGGCTCCGGCGGCACCATGGTCGGCTCGAGCCTGTCGCTCGCGCTCATCGGCGTCGGGCACCTCGTCGGCATCACCGTCGGCATCGCGATGGTCGTGGGCGTCATCATCTCCTACGGCATCATCCTGCCGATCCGCACCGGCGGGATGATCCCGGCCGGGACCGAGGCCATGGACGTCGTCGGCAAGGTCTTCAAGAGCGACGTACGCCTCATCGGCGCCGGTGCCATGGGCGTCGCGGCCGTGTGGACGCTCGTCAAGATCATCGGGCCCATCCTCAAGGGCATCAAGGACGCCCTGGCCTCCACCAACGCCCGCGCCGCGGGCCAGGAGGTCGACGTCACCGAGCGCGACCTGTCCATGAAGCTCGTGGGCGGCGTCACCCTCGCCTCGATGCTGCCGATCGGTGCGCTGCTCTGGGTCTTCACCCGCGGCACCCCGCTCGAGGGCAACGCCACGGGCCTGGTCCTCACCTCGATCATCTACGTCCTGCTCGTCGGGCTCTTCGTCGCCTCCGTGTGCGGTTACATGGCCGGTCTGATCGGCGCGTCCAACAGCCCGATCTCCGGCGTCGGCATCCTCGTCGCCGTGACCGCGGCGCTGCTCATCAAGGCGGTCCACGGGGCCGGGAGCGGGGACCAGACGGCGGCGCTCGTCGCCTACACGCTCTTCACCACCGCGGTGGTCTTCGGCGTCGCGACGATCTCCAACGACAACCTGCAGGACCTCAAGACCGGCCAGCTCGTCGGGGCCACCCCGTGGAAGCAGCAGGTCGCGCTGGTCATCGGTGTCGCCTTCGGCTCCGCGGTGATCCCGCCGATCCTGCAGCTCATGAACCGCAGCTTCGGGTTCCTCGGGGCTCCCGGCGCGGGTGCCGACGCGCTCGCCGCGCCGCAGGCGTCGCTGATCTCGACGCTCGCCAAGGGTGTCCTCGGCGGGGGGCTCGACTGGGGTCTCATCGGACTCGGCGCCATCATCGGGGCCGTCGTCGTCGCGATCGACGAGACGCTGCGGATCACCACGGCGCGCCGGCTGGCGCTGCCGCCGCTGGCGGTCGGCATGGGCATGTACCTCCCCATCGACCTCACGCTCATGATCCCCATCGGCGCGGTCCTCGGGCTGCTCTACGACCGGTGGTGCGCGACGCGGGCCAACCCCGAGAGCGCCAAGCGTCTCGGCGTGCTGATGGCGACGGGCCTGATCGTGGGGGAGAGCCTCTTCGGGGTGCTCTTCGCCGGCATCGTCGCCGCCTCGGGCGGCAACGACGCGCCGCTCGCCGTCGTCGGCGAGAGCTTCGAAGGGCCGGCCCAGGCCATCGGGCTCGTGATCTTCGTGGCGCTGGCGCTGGGCCTCTACCAGTGGGTCAAGCGGATGGCCGCCACCGACGGTGGTGCGCCGGGGCCCAACGCCCCCACGCCCGACCTGCGCTGACCTCTGCCGACCTCCGCCGTCGGCGTCGCGCGCCCCGGTCCGTCCCCACGGGCCGGGGCGCGCGGCATACGGGGCTGGTGACGGTCGGGGCTGGTGACGGTCGGGGCAGGTGGCGGGGGTCCGTTTGCCGGATGGACACCCTTGCGCACCATCGGCGTTCACCCCCGCGCACCACAGTGACTCCCATGTCGCAGCTCTCTCGCCGCTCCCTGCTCACCGGCGCCCTCGGCGGCGCCGGTCTCGTCGCCCTCGGCCAGTCCACCGCCTCCGCCGCCGGTGCCCCCGCCCTGCTCCGGTCCCGCGGCACCCTGCCCAGCGGGGTCCAGGCCGGTGACGTGACCTCCCGCTCGGCCATGGTGTGGTCGCGCTCGGACCGCCCGGGCCGCATGGTCGTCCGGGTCACCTCCGGGGGCCGTCGCGGCTCCTGGCGCGAGATCGCCGGCCCGTGGGCCACCCCGCGGTCGGACCTCACCGCCAAGCTCGAGCTCAAGGGGCTCGCGCCGGGCCGCGACTTCGAGTACCGCGTCCAGTTCGAGGACCTCGACGGTCACCGCGGCGAGGTCGGGGTGGGGCACTTCAGCACCGCGGCGCTGCACGACGCCCCGACCAGCTTCGTGTGGACCGGCGACACCTGCGGGCAGGGGTGGGGCATCAACCCGGACCTCGGCGGGATGGTGGCCTACCGCGCGATGCACGAGCTGCGTCCGGACTTCCTGATCCACTCCGGCGACAACATCTACGCCGACGGCCCCATCGCCGAGCGGGTGGTCGAGCCCGACGGGCAGGTGTGGCGCAACGTCGTGACCCCGCAGGTGGCCAAGGTGGCCGAGACCCTCGACGAGTTCCGCGGCCGCTACCGCTACAACCTCATGGACAAGAACCTCCGCGGCATGTATGCCGACGTCCCCGTCATCAGCCAGTGGGACGACCACGAGACCGTCAACAACTGGTATCCCGGTGAGGTCCTCGACGACCCCCGCTACACCCGGGAGCGTCGGGTCGACGTGCTGTCCACCCGCGCGCGTCAGGCGTTCTTCGAGTTCATGCCCATCGCCGACCGCCACGGCCGCGGCCTCCACGACCTGGGGAAGGCGCCGCAGGTCTACCGCAAGGTCGAGCGCGGCTCCCACGTGGACGTCTTCGCCCTCGACATGCGCACCTACCGCGGGGCCAACACCCCCGACCTGGAGCCCTACCGCACCGCCTTCCTCGGCGGGCGTCAGGTCGAGTGGCTGCTGGACGAGCTGCAGCGGTCGCGCGCGACGTGGAAGGTGATCGCCGCGGACATGCCCATCGGCATCGTCGTGCCGGACGGCAAGGCCATCGAGGCCATCGCCCAGGGTGACGCCGGGGCGCCGCTCGGTCGCGAGCTCGAGCTCGCCTACCTGCTGCGGGAGATCAAGCGCCGCAAGATCCGCAACGTCGTGTGGTTCACCGCGGACGTGCACTACTGCGCCGCGCACTACTACGACCCCTCCAAGGCGGCCTTCAGCGACTTCGACGGGTTCTACGAGTTCGTGGCCGGCCCCATCTCGGCCGGCGGCTTCGGCCCCAACGCCATGGACAAGACCTTCGGCCCGCAGGTGCTCTTCCAGGGGCTGCCGCGCTACGCCAACCAGTCGCCGCGTGACCAGAAGGCGATGTTCTTCGGCTACGTCGAGGTCGATCGGGCGGGCACGATGACCGTCAGCCTGCGCAACGGGCTGGGCGAGGTGCTCCACACGACCGAGCTGACGCCCCGGTCCTGACCGCCCGTATGCCGCCTCCCCCCGCCTCCCGTAGCGGGGGCAGGCGGGGGGGTGTCGGGCACGACGTGGTCCGGGCAGGCGTGGCCCCGGGGCCGACGTGCCAGGTCAGAACGGGTGCGGATCAGAACGGCGGCTCGTCGTGGCCCGCGCTCCCACCCACGGCGGGGCGGCGCTCGGGGAGGCAGCGGCGGTGCGGCCACTTCGGCTCGCCCAGCTGCACCCGCGTGCCGTGGCCCCAGCCCGGCTCGGGAGTGCTCACCCAGTCGCCGACCCCGCGCACGGCAGCGGCGGCCTGCACCCGGCGGGCCGTCTCCTCGTCGCCGTACCTGCCGAGGCGACGCAGCATCTCGGGCGCGACGATGCTCCGGAGGTGGTCCTCGAGCCGTGAGCTCGACGGCGGGCGTGGGACCGCGGGCTCGCGGTTGGGTTCGGTTCCGCGTCCGGGCTCGCGTCCGGGCTTGAGCTCGGGCTCGACGTCAGCCTCGGGAACGAGCTTGGGTCCGGGTTTGGCCCTCAGCTCGGGTTCGGACGCGTCGGGCCGGGCATCCGGTGGCCACGCCGCGGTCGGGCTCGACGCTGCGGCGGGGGTCGGGACGTCGTCCGCCCACGGTCGGGTCGTGATGGTCTGGCCGAGCCGGCTCGTGAAGGTCGCCGTCCCGTCCGGCCGCAGCGTGTGGCGCCAGCGACGTCCGGTCTTGCGCTGGTGGTGCGCCTTGCACAGCGCGACCAGGTTGGCCGGGGAGGTCTCCCCGTCGGGATAGGGGACGGCGTGGTCGAGCTCGCACCGGACCGCCGGTCGGGTGCAGCCGGGGGCGCGACAGAGGACGTCCCTCGCCTCGACGTCAGCGCGCATCGACGCCGTGGGCCGGTAGGACCGCGTGGACCGGTCCCAGACGATCCCGGTCACCGGGTCGGTGACGATGCGGTGCCACACCGACCCCGGCCGCAGCGCGATGTCGCGCGCGACCGGCGCCGGGACCGGGCCGTACCCCTCGAGCCAGCCGGGGTCGCTCGCCAGCCCGAGCAGGACCTCCAGGCTCACCCGCAGGTGGATGGTGGCGGCCGGGGGCGTCCCGACGAGGTCGCGGTGCTCGTCCCAGCCGTGGTTGAGCAGGTGCAGCACGATGTCGGCCCGCAGCTGGTCCAGGGTGCGCTGGTCCCCGGCGGCCTTGGTGGAGCGGGCGATGGCGTCGATGCGCTCGTGGGCGGCCGCGACCTGGTCGGCGGCGCCGGTGACGGACAGACAGCCGAGGCCGTGCTCGTCGATGCGGGCTCGGACGGCGCGGTCGGCGAGCGACCGGCGCCGCAGGTGCTCGGCGTCGGGCAGCAGCGACTGCTCGTGAGACATCGCCCGGTTGAGCCGCGCGAAGAACGTGCCGTGGCTCAGCAGCCCGTCGGGGGTCACGTCGTGGAGCTCGTGCCCCCGCTTGGCGGCCAGGCAGCGGGAGGCCACCCGCAGCCGGGCGTCGGGGACGTCGTCGGGCAGGAGGTGCACGGCGTCGCTGAGCGAGGTCGCGCGGTAGAAGGTGGTGCGACCCTCGCGCAGCGCGGCCACCACCTGGCGCCGGACGGGTCCGGGTGTCGTCGCGAGGCGTCCCAGCCGCTGCACCTCGCCCGGGCCCAGGCCCGTGGCGGCCGCGATCTCGTCGCCGGCGATGACGCGGGCGTCGTCGGCCGCGACCGCGTCCGAGATGGTCCGACCGTGGCTCAGCTCGCCCTGCACCAGGTCGTCGGCGAGGTGGCCGATCAGCTCGGCGTGGGTCTCCACCAGGTGGGCCTGCAGGGCCCCGAGGGCGCGGACCGTGGCCACGACCTCGGCGAGCGCAGCACGGGCCATGGCCGCCGGAGCCGGGTCAGCCGCTTCGCCCACAGGCATCGACGACGCAGGTGTGTCCTGGGTCATGTCGTCGCCCGGGGGCGGTGAGGGGGCGGGGGAGCAGGCATCGGCATACGCCCCCGCCACCAGCTGGGCGAAGACCTGGGTGAGTCGAGTCACGGAAGGTGCAGAAAACTGCCCCTCCACCGTCTCGAACACCGTCGTCCTCATGCCCCCAGAATAGGGCTATAACAACGGATCCCGCGACCGCAACCCGGGTGACACCATCTCGCACACCGTAGCGAAAAATCCGCTCCCGTGACGCCCCCGGTGAGCATGCGTCACACTCTGCCACCCGCCACCGACAGACCCGGAGACCCGGCAAAACCATCGGCGCGGCAACCCTGGTCAGCGGACCGTCCGCTCCCTAGACTGACGGCCACCTGAGGACGGTGCTCACCGTCCGTAGTCGCACGTCAAGGAGGACGGATGCGCGCGCTCTCTGCCATCTCGCACCAGGCCGCTGCCGGTGCCCCCGCGGTCGCCGGCCCTGCGGTCGCTGGCCCTGCGGTCGCTGTCCCGGCCGTCGTGCCCGTCTCAGGCAGCAGCATCGTCGTCGTCGCGGTCATCGCGGCCATCGCGCTGCTGGCGCTCGTGGTCGGCACGATCCTGCGCGGCCAGGTCCTGCGCGCCGACACGGGCACCTCGGGCATGCAGCAGGTGGCCGCCGCGATCCAGCAGGGGGCGGGCGCCTACCTCAACCGGCAGCTGCGCACGCTCGCCGGCTTCGTGCTGGTGGTGTTCGCACTGCTCTTCCTGCTCCCCGCAGACGATGGCTCCGTCCGGATCGGGCGGAGCCTCTTCTTCGTGCTGGGGGCTGTGTTCTCGGCCTTCATCGGCTACCTCGGCATGACCCTGGCGGTGCAGGCCAACGTCCGGGTCGCCGCGTCCGCGCGGTCCGGTCGGCGCGGCCCCGGGTTCACCCTCGCCGTCCGCACCGGCGGCGCGGTCGGCATGGCCACGGTCGGTCTCGGCCTGCTCGGGGCCAGCGTGGTGGTGCTGATCTACCGCGCCGAGGCGCCGGCCGTCCTCGAGGGGTTCGGCTTCGGGGCGGCGCTGCTCGCGATGTTCATGCGCGTCGGCGGCGGCATCTTCACCAAGGCTGCCGACGTGGGTGCCGACCTGGTCGGCAAGGTCGAGCAGGGCATCCCCGAGGACGACCCCCGCAACGCCGCGACCATCGCCGACAACGTCGGCGACAACGTGGGCGACTGCGCAGGCATGGCGGCCGACCTCTTCGAGTCGTATGCCGTCACCCTCGTCGCCGCCCTCATCCTCGGCAAGGCGGCCTTCGGGGAGCAGGGGCTGGTGTTCCCGCTGATCGTGCCGGCCATCGGGGTGCTGACCGCCGTGCTCGGCATCTACGTCACGCGGGCCCGCCCGGGCGAGAGCGGCCTCGCCGCCATCAACCGAGGCTTCGCGATCGCGGCCGTGGTGTCAGCGGTGCTGTGCTCCCTCGCGGCGTTCCTCTACCTGCCGTCCTCCTTCGCCCAGCTGCGCGGCGCCGAGGCTTCGGGCGTCGACCGCGACCCGCGGCTCCTCGCCGTCGGGGCCGTGCTGCTCGGCATCGCGCTGGCCGCCGTCATCCTGAAGATCACCGGCCACTACACCGACACCGAGTCGGAGCCCACCCGCAACGTCGCGCGCACCTCGGTCACCGGACCCGCCACGGTCATCCTCGCCGGCATCGGCGTCGGCCTCGAGTCGGCGGTCTACACGGCCGTCGTCATCGGTGGCGCCGTCTACCTCGCCTACCTCCTCGGGGGCGGCTCGGTCATCGTCTCGCTCTTCCTCATCGCGCTCGCCGGCTGCGGCCTGCTCACCACGGTCGGGGTCATCGTCGCGATGGACACCTTCGGGCCGGTCAGCGACAACGCGCAGGGGATCGCGGAGATGTCCGGCGACGTCGACGAGGCGGGGGCGCAGATCCTCACCGACCTGGACGCCGTCGGCAACACCACCAAGGCGATCACCAAGGGCATCGCCATCGCGACCGCCGTGCTCGCGGCCACCGCCCTCTTCGGCTCCTACAACGACGCCGTGATGACGGCGCTCAGCGCGGCCGGTCGCAACGCCTCCGAGGCCGTCGGCGGGTATGCCGTGACCTCCCCCAACGTCCTCGTGGGCGTCATCCTCGGCGCCGCCGTGGTGTTCCTCTTCTCGGGGCTCGCGATCGACGCGGTGACCCGAGCCGCGGGGGCCATCGTGCTCGAGGTGCGCCGGCAGTTCCGGGAGCACCCGGGGATCATGGACGGCACCGAGACGCCGGAGTACGCCCGGGTCGTCGACATCTGCACCCGCGACTCGCTGCGCGAGCTGGCGACGCCGGGGCTCCTCGCGGCCCTGGCCCCCATCGCGGTGGGCTTCGCGCTGGGCTTCGGCGCGCTCGCCGGGTTCCTGGCCGGCGCCATCGGTGCCGGGGTCCTGATGGCCGTCTACCTCGCCAACGCAGGCGGCTCCTGGGACAACGCGAAGAAGCTCGTCGAGGACGGCGCTCACGGCGGCAAGGGCTCGGACGCGCACGCCGCCACCGTCATCGGCGACACCGTCGGAGACCCCTTCAAGGACACCGCCGGCCCGTCGATCAACCCGCTCATCAAGGTCATGAACCTCGTCGCCGTGCTCATCGCGCCCGCCGTGGTGCAGATGTCGAGCGGCACCGGCGCCTCGTCGTGGCTGCGAATCCTGATCGCGGTCGTGGCCTTCGCCATCATCGCGGCCGCCGTGATCGTGTCGCGTCGCCGGGTCGACGACTCGCTCCCGGAGATCGAGCACGCCGTCGGCCCGTCCCCGGACCTCCCGGCCCGGGGCCAGCACCCCCACCTCGACAAGGTGCGAGACCTCGACTAGGCCGGGCGGGCTGGTGCGGCATACGGCAGGGGTCGTCAGCGTTGGCACAAATGGCTCGCTGTCCACGTGGGCCCGTGCAACCCTTGAGGGGATATGACTTCTACTTCGCACCACAACCTCTTCCGCTCCCGGGCCGAGGCGCTCGCCGAGGAGCAGGACCCCTGGCTCGACGAGGGCGTCGAGGCGTACGACGGCGAACAGCTCGACCGTGAGGAACGGGCCGCGCTGCGGCGCGTCGGCGGGCTGTCGACCGAGCTCGAGGACATCACCGAGGTCGAGTACCGCCAGCTGCGCCTCGAGCGGGTCGTGCTCGCCGGGGTGTGGACCGAGGGGACCGCCGAGGACGCCGAGAACTCCATCCGCGAGCTCGCCGCGCTCGCCGAGACCGCCGGGTCGACCGTCCTGGACGGCGTGATCCAGCGGCGGCTGCGGCCCGACGCCGGGACCTTCCTCGGCTCCGGCAAGGCCGAGGAGCTGCGCGAGATCGTGCAGGCCGAGGGCGCCGACACCGTCATCTGCGACGGCGAGCTCACCCCGGGCCAGCGGCGTGCGCTGGAGGACGTCGTCAAGGTCAAGGTCATCGACCGGACCGCGCTGATCCTGGACATCTTCGCCCAGCACGCCAAGTCGCGAGAGGGCAAGGCGCAGGTCGAGCTGGCGCAGCTGCAGTACCTCCTGCCGCGCCTGCGCGGCTGGGGCGAGTCGATGTCCCGCCAGGCCGGTGGCCAGGCCGCCGGCGGCGTCGGCATCGGCTCCCGCGGCCCCGGTGAGACCAAGATCGAGCTCGACCGGCGGCGCATCAACACCAAGATCGCCCAGCTCAAGCGGGACATCAAGAAGATGAAGACCTCCCGCGACGCCAAGCGTTCCAGCCGGCGCGCGAGCGAGGTGCCGAGCGTCGCGATCGCCGGATACACCAACGCCGGCAAGTCCTCCCTGCTCAACCGGCTCACGGGCGCGGGCGTGCTGGTCGAGAACCAGCTCTTCGCCACGCTGGACCCGACCGTGCGCCGGGCCGAGACCCCCGACGGGCGCCCCTACACCCTGGCCGACACGGTCGGCTTCGTGCGCTCCCTGCCGCACCAGCTGGTCGAGGCCTTCCGCTCCACCCTGGAGGAGGTGGGCGACTCCGACCTCCTGCTGCACGTCGTCGACGGCTCGCACCCCGACCCGGAGGGGCAGATCAGCGCCGTCCGGGCCGTGATGTCCGAGATCGGCGGCGACCGGCTGCGCGAGATCATCGTCATCAACAAGGCGGACGCGGCGGACCCCGAGGTGCTGCTGCGGCTGCGGGCCCACGAGAAGCACGCGATCGTCGTGTCCGCCCGCACCGGCGCGGGCATCGACGAGCTGCGTCGGCTGATCGCAGAGGAGCTGCCGCAGCCGGAGATCGCCGTGGAGGTGCTCCTGCCCTACGACCGGGGCGACCTGGTCTCGCGGCTGCACTCCGAGGCCGACCTCGAGAGCGAGGAGCACACGGGGGCCGGCACCCTGGTGCGCGCGATGGTGCACCCGCGCCTGGCCGGCGAGCTCGAGCCGTATGCCGTGACCCGTCACCGTCCCGTCAGGGCCGGCTGAGGCCCTGCCGCGCGTCGTCGAGGCAGGTCGCCTGCTTGCCCCGCGGGACCCCGAAGCTGCGCAGGCAGGTGCACCGGCGCCCCGCGCGGGTTGCCTCGCCCGCGAGGCGTGACCACACGAAGCGCTCCATCTGCAGGTAGTCCCCGAAGTCGAGCTCGCCGCCGTCGACGAGGGGCGCCAGCTCGGCGCTGACCGTGATCCGGCAGTCCCGCAAGGGGATTCGCTCGGCGAGGGCCGCCAGACGCTCCTCGGTCCAGTCGGTGCCCTCCCAGTCGACGTCGTTCGCGGTCTCGGGCACGTCGATCCGGCACTCCAGGGCGCGCGCCGGCTCGGACGTCGAGAAGGCGAGGCTCTGCGCGCGGCACCCCTCGCCGCCGACGAACGCGTGCAGGTGGCCGCCCAGGGCCGCGACCATGGCGAGCGCGTCGTGCGTCACGGCGAACTGTGCTGTGCCACCGGGGTGGTCGACGGTGGCGGCATACGGCATGGGTGAGCGTCCTCGGGGTGGGGAGGGGAATCCGGTGGGGTCTGTCGGAGGCTACGGCTAACGTCGGGACCATGGCCACCGCCGCGCTCGACCGCCCCCTGCCCCTCGAGGCTCCGACGACCGTGGAGACCGCTCGGCTGCGGCTGCGACCGCCGACCCTCGCGGACGCGGAGCTCCACCACGCGCTGCACTCCGACGAGCGGCTCTACCGGCACGCGCCGTGGGCGGTGACGACGGACCGGGCCGCCAACCTGAGGGCGCTGCAGAGCTGGGTGGACGTCTGGCAGCAGCGAGGGGTGCACTACTGGGTCGTCGAGTCGCGCGTCACCGGTGAGCCGTGCGGCTTCGCGGGGATCCGGTTGCAGGACGACGGGACCGCCAACCTCTACTACCGGTTCGCGGCCGAGACGCACGGCCAGGGCATCGGCCGGGAGGCCGCCCGCGCGGTCACGGTGTGGGCGAGCGAGTGGGCGCCGGCATACGTGGTCTCGGCGGTGGCCCGGGACGACAACCCCGCCTCGGGCCGCACGGCCGCCGCGGCCGGGCTGGTGCCCGGGGAGCCGCACGTGATCCCGGGAGACCCGGTCGAGGCGGGGCCGTCGCGCGCGTGGTGGCTGCCCCGTATGACGGTGGTGCGGGGGGCCGAGCACGGCTTGGACTCGCCGCTGCGGGAGCAGATGCTCGACCTGTGGTGCGCGGTCAACGCCGCCGGGGGAGCGGTCGGCTTCACCCGGGAGTCGCCGCGCGAGGCCGTGGCGGCGACCCTCGACGAGGCCCTCGCCGCCACCGACGACGAGCTGCGGACGCTCGCGGTCCTGCGGGACCGCACCGGGCGTCTGCTCGGGTTCGGCTGGTGGATCCGCAGCGCGGACGGGCTCTTCCGACACACGGCGACGCTGAAGCGCTTCATGGTCGACCCGGCCGTGCAGGGGCGCAACCTGGGAGCCGTGGCGCTCGCCGGGATGCACGCCGTCGCCCGGACGCTCCCGGGGCTCGAGGTGTGCGACCTGACCTATCGCAGCGGGCTGGGGCTCGGCCGGTTCTACGCGCGGATGGGGTGGACCGAGGTGGGGCGCGTGCCGCGCTCTCTGTGGCTGAGCGCGGACGACCGGCGCGACAGCGTCTGGATGGTCCGGTCGGTGACCGGTGCACCCGTGAAGGCGGAGGGATCCCTATGAGCCGTATGACGATTCGCGTGGCCCGAGTCGATGACCTGCTGCTCCTGCCGGCGATCGACGCCTCCGGAGGGCCGCTCTTCCGTGGCGCCCGGATGGACCTGGTGGCGGACATGCCCCCGGACCCGCCCGAGGCGTTCGAGCCCGCCCTGGCGGCGGGCACGCTGTGGGTGGCGGCGGACGGGGACGACCGGCCGGTCGGCTTCGTGCGGGTCGAGCTCGTCGACGGCCACCCGCACGTCGACCAGCTCAGCGTCCACCCGGACCACGCGGGGCAGCGCCTGGGGGCGCGGCTCCTCGAGGCCGCGGAGACGTGGGCGCGGTCCGCGGGGCACGCGGAGATGAGCCTGACGACCTACCGCGACGTGCCGTGGAACGGTCCCTACTACGAGCGGCTGGGGTGGCGGGTCCTGCCGGTGGCGTCGCTCGGCCCGGGACTGGCGGCGGCGCGGCAGCACGAGCGCGACCGGGGGCTGGGCCGGTGGCCGCGCCAGGCGATGGTCAAGGACCTGGCGCCCGGCCCGGGTGGTCGACCGGTCCTGACGACGCCTCGCGTCACGCTGCGGCCCATGACGCTCGAGCACCTCCCGCTCCTGCACCGTCTCGACGCGGACCCCGAGGTGATGCGCCACCTGCTCGGGCGGGCACGGACGCCGGAGGAGATCGATGCCTTCTGGGCACCCAGGTGCGCGGACCCGAGCGGCGACGCCCTCGGCCTGGGCTGGTGGGTGGGCTTCGCGGGCGCAGGCGCGGGTGCTGACTTCCTCGGCTGGTGGGACCTGGGGCGCAGCGACTCCGAGCCGGGGTCACCGGTGCGCCCGGACGCTGCCGAGATCGGGTGGCGGCTCGACCGTCGCTACTGGCGTCGGGGGCTCGCGTCCGAGGGCGCGGCGGCGCTGGTGCGCCACGGCTTCGAGACCGTCGGGCTGCGACGGATCTGGGCCGAGACGATGGCGGTCAACGCCGCCTCCCGGGGCGTCATGCGCAGGCTCGGGATGCGGCACGTCTCGACCGAGGTGCGCGCGTGGGACGACCCGCTGCCGGGTGCTGAGGAGGGCGAGGTCACCTACGAGATCACCGCGGAGGCGTGGCGCCGCGGGCTTCGCTAGACCGGGCTAGGCGCCGCTGCGGTCCGCCTGGGTCAGGTCGAGCTTGAGCCCCGCGTGGCTGGCGGCATACCCGAGGCGGTCGTAGAACCGGTGCGCCTCCTGCCGGGTCAGGTCGGTGGTCAGCTGGCTGAGCGACGCTCCGCGCTCCCGCCCCCACTGGTGGGCCCAGGCGAGCATCGCTGCCCCCAGACCGGATCCGCGGGCGCGGTCCGCGACGCGCACGGCCTCGACCTGCAACCTCGTCGTGGCGGAGCGGGACAGCCCGGGCAGGATCGTCAGCTGCATGGTGCCGACCACCTGCTCGTGGGGGTCTGCCTCGTCGCGGACCACGACGAGCAGGTGGGACCGGTCGGCGTCGATGCGGTGGAACGCAGCGACATACGGCTCGAGGTCCTCGACCTCCCGGGCCGCCCCGAGCGGGTCGTCGCGCAGCAGCCCGACGATGGCCGGGACGTCGGCCACCCCGGCGCGCTGGACCCGGAGCGTGCGCCCGTCGACGACGAGGTGGTCGAGGTCCTCGGTTCGGGGTTCGGCGACGAAGAGGCAGAAGGGGTGACCCGCGGGATCGGCGTAGACATAGAGGGGTTCGTCGGGATCGTCGGTCCGGTCGAGGAGCAGCTCGGCCCCGAGCGTCAGGGCGCGTGCGTGGTGCTCCTCCAGCGCTGCCCGGTCGGGGACGGTGAGGTCGAGGTGCAGCTGCATCGGCACGTCCGGGGCCGGCCAGGTGGTCCGCTGCAGGTGCTCGACCTGCTGGAAGGCGAGCGTCCGCGTGCCGTCCGGCCGGGTCAGCACCAGCCAGTCGGCGTCGTCGGACGCGGGGTCCGCCGGAGGCTCGTCGCCGGGCCGGTAGACCAGCCCGAGCAGCTGACGGTAGAACTCCGCCAGGGAGCGGACGTCCTTGGCGTCGAGCACGGTGTGCAGCACGGACGGGTGCGGGCTCATGCCTCCATTGTGGCCCGCCGTCGGCTCGGTAGTCGCAGGGTCACGGTGCACGGGACAGCAGCTGCTGGAGCTGGTGGAGAGTGTCGGTGAGCTGGTCCGCGGCAGACTCCGACCACTGGAGGCGACGGAGCTCGGCCGCCAGTGCGCGCCGGCCGCGCCCGCGGATGTCGTCGACCGCGGACGGTCGCAGGGTCACGAGGGTCCGGCGGCGATCGACCGGGTCGCGACGGCTGGTGGCCAGATCCGCCTCGACGAGCGCGGCGACCACCTTGGACACGGCAGCCTGCGACAGCGAGGTGCCCTGGGCCACGGCCCCCACCGACGACTCGCCGGCCCGGACGAGGTGCTCCACCACGGCGATCTCCGACGGGGAGGCCGTCTCGCCCGGGTGGGTGCTGAGCTGCACGGCCAGCGAGCGCAGCTGACGGGCCAACCGATAGACGTCTCCGGTGTCCATGCCTTGACGATACATCATAAGTGATGCATTACTGGTGATGCATAGTTTCGTCCGGACGCCCCGTCCAGGAACCCCGCCGAGAGCGAGCGTCATGCACACCACCACCCCGCCGCGGGCTCTGCCCTGGGCCGCCCAGCTGGCCCTCCTCGTCGGCCCCATGCTGTCGATGATCGACTCCAGCATCGTCACGGTCATGACCCCCCCGCCTGGTCGTCGACCTGCGCGCAGGCATCGACCAGGTGCAGTGGGTGTCGAGCGCCTACCTCCTCGCCCTGGGGGTGGGGCTGTGCCTGACGCCGTGGCTGACGTCGCGGTTCGGGAGCAGGCGGGTCTACGCCGTCTCGCTGGCGCTGTTCACCCTGACCTCGGCCGGCTGTGCGCTGGCGGGCAGCCTGAGCGTGCTGATCGCTGCGCGAACCCTGCAGGGCCTGGTGGCGGCCCCCATGGTCCCGGTCGCGATGACGGCCCTGCTCGGGACGAGCGAGGTGCGCCGGGACGTCTCCGCCGCGGCGGGGGTCGTGCTGTTCGCGGCCCCCGCCTTCGGCCCCGTGGTGGGCGGGGTGGTCCTCGACCTCCTCGGGTGGCCCGCGACGTTCTGGATAAACGTCCCGGTCGGGGTGGCGGGGCTGTGGGGGTGTCGCGCGCTGGGCAGCGTCCTCGGGTCCGATCGGGTGGGGCGGCCCTTCGACGTCCGGGGCCTGGCCCTCCTCGCCCCGGGGCTCGTCGCAGTCCTCTGGAGCTCCCACGAGGCGCCTGCGGCGGGCTGGGCTTCCGCGGGGGTCATCATCCCTCTGGCGTGCGGGTCTCTCGCCCTGGGCTGCTTCGTCGTCCATGCGGCGCGGCACACCGACCCGTTGGTGAGGGTCCGGCTGCTCGGCACCCGTGCCGGCCTGGCCGGGACTATCGTCTGCAGCCTGGCATCGGTGGTCGCCTATGCCACCGTCTTTTTCATCCCCGTCTACCTCCAGCGCGTCCAGCACCACAGTGCCGTGGTGGCCGGACTCGCCCTGCTCCCCGCCGGCGTGGTGACCGGGCTCGGCTCGGTCGCGGGGGAGTCGGCGGTGCGCCGGTGGGGCCTACGGCCGGTAGCGGTCGCGGGCCTGCTGGCTCTCGGCGCGGTGTCCGCTCTCTTCGTCGGCTTCTCAGCCACCACCGCGCTCGGCTGGTCCTGCCTGGTGCTCGGTGCCCGCAGCCTGGCGGTCGGCCTGGTGACGACACCCGTGCTCACCGTCATCTCTGCGTCCGTCCCCGCCGGCGACGCCGACGACGTCAACGCGGCGTTCAACCTGGCCCTGCGCGTGTCCGGCGCGGTCGGGATCGCCTCCCTGACATCGGTTTTCCTCGCTGCCCCGGATCCGGTCGCCGGGCTGCATGCCCTGTCCCTCGTGATGAGTGTCATCAGCGTCGTGGCGGCGGCCATCGCCTGCCTGCTGCCCCTGGACCGACCCGCCTCAGCCTCGTTGCCGGTTCGTCCCGCCGCAGGCCGGTCCCGCGCCTGACCGGCGACCGGCAGACCGGCACTCCTGGACCAGCGCCTCCACCTCGTCGATGGCTCTCGCGAGCTCGTCCCGGCCGGGGCCGCAACGGCTCAGCGCAGCGGCCGCCCGGGACGTGAAGCCTCGGGTGTCGAGGGGCAGGCGCGCGACGCCGGGCACCAGGTCCTTCTCGTTGGTCACCCACGCACCGGCGCGCGCGTGCCAGGCGTGGGCGCAGAGCATGAGGGCACGCGCGAGGCAGAGCGCCACATAGGTCACGTCCTCGCGGGGGAGGGCCTTGCGCGCGACGGTGCACAGGAAGTCCGCCTCCCACGCCGCCTCGACCAGGGCATCGCGCAGCGGGGCCGGGTAGCCGCCCAGCCGGGACCGGAGCCGGGACAGCGCCCCGTCGGGGTCGGCGAGGACGCGGGCGGTGACCAGCTCCCCGGCATACGAGACGTCCAGGAACCCCAAGGGGTGACCCGGCTGGGGGTGGAACGCGAGCTCGGCGCGCAGGGCACGCTCCGTCTGCTCCGCGACCCGCGCGAGGGAGCGCAGGATGAGGTCCACCGGTGTGCCGGCCACGGTGAGCCACGCGCCCCCGTCGACCCAGGGCCCCCAGCCGCCCGGCCCCGCGACCGGCGCGGGCTCGTCGGACCAGGCGGAGGCCACCCGCTGCAGGGCTGCCAGGTCCAGCGACATCGAGTCAGAGTCTGAGCCTGAAGCCTCGTAGTAGACACCGAGGTCCACGTCCGACCCGGCGTGATGGGTTCCGCGAGCGCGGGATCCGCCGAGCGTCACGCCCACCACGCCGTCGACCGACGCGAGATCGGCTGCCAGCCGGCGGATCTCGTGATCACTGATCACGAGCAGGCTTGCGGTAGACGGAGACGTGCGAGCCCGACTCCGAGGTGAACGGCGCCCCTCGCCAGTCGGCGTGCCGCGACTCCAGCTCCATCCCGGCCAGACGCGCCATGAGGTCGAGCTCGGACGGCCAGACGTAGCGGTGCGGGGAGCGCCCCACCGTCGCCGAGCGCCCCTCCCCGAACCTGACGTGGTGGGACATCAGCCGCTGCGTCGCCGTGTCGAGGGTGTCGACGAGCAGGTAGCCGTCCTCCACGGCGCCGACCAGCGCGGGCACCCCGGGCGCCCCCTGCTGCAGCTGCGGCACCCACAGCTCGATCACGAACCTCCCGCCCGGTCGCAGGTGCGCCGCCGCGTTGCGGAAGCACTCGACCTGCGCGTCCTGCGTGAGCAGGTTGCCGATCGTGTTGAAGACCAGGTAGACGAGCGAGAACTCGCCCGGGGCACGGGTGCTCGCCATGTCGCCCTGCACGACGGGCAGGTCGGCGTCGCTCACCTTCTCCCGCAGGCGGGCGATCATGTGGCGACTGATCTCGATGCCGGTCACCGCGATCCCGCGCTGCGCGAGCGGTATGGCGACCCGCCCGGTCCCGACCGCGAGCTCGAGCGCCGGGCCGCCTTCGGCCAGGTCGGCGAGACGGTCGACGGTGGGACCGAGGACGTCGGGCGCCTCCATGCCGGTGCCCGGGGTGTCATAGCTCGCTGCGGCGCGGGCGTCCCACAGCTCTTCCTGGTCGAGGTGGTCCAGCGAGGTCAGGTCGTGGGGCATGCGTCCAGCGTGCCCGGACCGCGAGCCGGACGGCCACCGGTTTGGCGTCAGGCGGCCGGCTCCGACCCGAAGAAGTCCCGCAGGTGGGAGGCGACCTCCTCGGCCCAGGGCTCGCGCAGCAGCGTGAAGTGGTCCCCGCTGACCTCGAGCAGGTGGTGCCGACCGATCAGGTGCGGCTCCCAGCCCTGCCGGGCCTCCTTCTCGGGGCTCTGCGCCACGAGCACGAGGGCGTCGCCGGCCCACGGCTGGGAGCGGTAGGAGCGGGCCATCCCGTCGGCCTGCACGAAGAACCGCCAGGCGTCGGTGCCACCGCGGGTGTCGCGCAGCGAGGCACGCAGGAGCCGCACCACCGAGTGCGCGCGGTCCGCCAGGGAGGTGCCCTCCATGGCCGGGGGCTGGCGGCGCGGGTCCGGGGGGAAGGAGTCGATGACGGCCAGCCGGGCCTGCTGCCCCTGGGCCCGCAGCTGCTGGCACATCTCGAAGGCCAGCAGGCCGCCGAAGCTGTGCCCGGCCAGCAGGTAGGGGCCCTCCGGCTGCACGGCACGCACGGCCTCGACGTAGCGAGCCGCCAGGGAGCGCAGCGTCAGCCGCGGCAGGCCGCGCCCCTCGAGGACGGGGTTCTGCAACCCGTAGGCGGGGCGGTCCCCGAGGCGCAGCGCGATGGGGCGCAGGGCGATCGCCATACCGCCTGCGCCGGCGACGAAGAACACCGGCGCGATGCCCGGCCGGCCGGGCACCAGCGTCACCAGCGCCGGGTCGGGCACCTGGTCGGGGGCGCGGATGCGGGCGGCGAAGTCGCTCAGCACGGGGGCCTCGGCGAGGACCGAGGTGCGCGCCAGGGCGGGCTGGATCCCCAGCTCGGTGATCAGGCGGGACATCAGCGCCTCCGCGGCGAGCGAGTCACCGCCCAGCGCGAAGAAGTCGGACTCCGGCTCGATCTGCCCGTCGTGCTCCAGCGCGGCGGCCCACTGCTCGGCGACGAGCTGCTCCCAGCGGGTGGTCCGCTGCGGGCCCGGGGCAGGTGTGGGCACGGCGGGCAAGGCGGCGCGGTCGATCTTGCCGCGGTCGTTGCGGGGCAGGGCCCCCACCAGCGCGAACACCTCGGGGACCATGTGGCCGGGCAGCCGGCCGCGCAGCGCCTGGCGCCACCGGGCCGTCAGCGCCGGGTCGGGCAGGGTGACCTCGCCGCCCGCAGCGACCCCACCGGTGGACCCGCCGTCGCGCGGCACGACATAGGCCACGAGGCGGGGTCGTCCGTCGCTGGGCCGCGGCTGCGACACGACGACCGCCTCCCGGACGTCGTCCAGGGCGAAGAGCGCCGCGTCCACCTCGCCGGGGTCCACGAGGTAGCCGCGGATCTTCACGCTGTGGTCGGCCCGTCCGACGATCTGGACGGCACCGTCGGGTCCCCGGCGGCCCAGGTCGCTGGTGCGGTAGGTCCGGGTGCCGTCGGGGTTGTCGCGGAAGGCCGCCGTGGTCTCCGCCGGCATCTGCCAGTAGCCCGTGGCCACCTGGGGAGCGGTCACCTCGAGCCGGCCCACCTGGCCCTCCTCGGCAGGGCTGCCGTCCGCCGCGACGACGGACAGGACCGTCCGCCCCACGCCGCTCCCCGCGGGCAGCGGACCGTCGGGGATGACGGCGCCCGGGCCGATGACGTGCTCGGCGATGAGCCCGGTCTCGGAGGAGCCGTAGCGGTTGCGGATCAGGCACCCCGGCGGCAGCAGCGGGCGCACCGCGGCGACGTCCCGGCCGTAGGACGACTCCCCGGCCACGGTCAGCCGGCGCAGCGTGAGCAGCCTGGCCGGGTCGGGGCCGGACGCGACGAAGCCACGCAGGATGGCCGGGCTGGTGATCATCAGCGTGCACCCGTGCTCCGCGATGACGTCGGGCAGCCCGGCGATGCCGCGCCCCCGGGCGTCGTAGAGGCGCATGCGGGCCCCGACCAGGAGACCGTGCACGGTCGTGGTCAGGCCGGCGTGGAAGGCGATGGGCAGGGTGTGCGCGAGGGTGTCGGCCGAGGTGTAGCAGTCGGTCGCGACGGAGCTGTTCCACGCGTCGCGCACCAGCAGGCGGTGGTCGTTGGCCACCGGCTTGGGGGTGCCCGTGGAGCCGGAGGTGAACGCCAGCGCCGCCACGGACGCGGGGTCCGGCGGGGCGGCCCAGAGGTGCTCCGGCTCGGCCGGCGCCTGGTCGCGGAGCGGCACGGCCGTGACGGGCAGCTCGGCCGCCAGCCGCTCGTTGGCCGGGTCGACCAGCAGCAGCCGGGCGCCGGACCGTCGGATCAGCTCCTGCTGGCGGGGTCCCGGTGTGCGGGCGTCCAGCACCAGCACCGGGTGCCCGGACGCGAGGACGGCGACCAGGCCCGCGACCGCGGTCACGGTGTGCTCGCAGCACAGGGCCACCGGCTCCAGCGCTCCGAACCCCTCGGGGCCCCGGCGCTCCGGGGGCGGCTGCAGCTGCCCGAGGGCGCCGCGCAGCCCGAGCAGGATCCCGGCCGCCCGCTCGGCCAGCTCGCGGTAGCTGAGCTCCTGCTCCTCGTCGCAGACCGCCGGGTCGTCGGGGCGGGCCAGCACGACGTCGCGCAGCCGCGGGAGCACGCCCCCCGCGACGTCGGTCTCGGCCAGCTCGCGCCACGCGACGGTGCCGCTGCTCAGGTCGTGGTCCGGGTATGGCGCACCCGCCCGGTCGTCGTGCTGCAGCATGGTCCCCCCAGGTCGTCCGCGACTGCCCGCGCTCGCCAGGCTAGGCCCGCTATGACCCAACGTGCACCAGGCTGGGTCTTCGCAGGGCCGAACGGGGGACCCGGCGTCGCTGACCCCCGGTGGCAGCTCGCCGAGGGTGACGGCGACTCAGGAGCTGAAGTCGAGCCGCATCTGCGGCGGCGCGTAGGCCGGGTCGACGCCGTCGAACAGGCTCGAGATCGACGCGCCCGCGTGGATCCGGGCGATCGCCTCGGCGAAGAGGTCGGCCGTGGAGCAGATCGTGAGCTCCGGCCAGTCCGCCGGCGCCGGCACCGTGTCGGTGGTGACGACCTCGCTGATCATGGGGTGCCGGCGCAGCCGCTCCACGGCCCGGCCGGTGAAGAGCCCGTGGGTGCACGCCACCGCCGCGCTGGTGCAGCCCGCCTCGCGCAGCTTGTCGAGCAGCTCGACGATGGACCCGCCCGTGGCGATCTCGTCGTCGAGCACGATCGCGGTCTTGCCGGCCACGTCCCCGACGATCATCTCGATCTCCACCTTGTCGTCGGCCTTGCGCTGCTTGGAGCCCGCCGCGACGGGCAGCCCGAGCAGCCGGGCCAGCAGCGACGCCGTCTTGGCGTTGCCGAAGTCCGGGGAGACCACGACGTGCTTGCCGAGGTCCCGCCCCCGGAAGTGGTCGGCCAGCACGCCGGTCGCGGTGAGGTGGTCCACCGGGACCGAGAAGAAGCCGTGGACCTGCGGCGCGTGCAGGGTCATCGTCAGCACCCGGTGCGCCCCCGCGGTCTGGATGAGGTCGGCGACCATGCGCCCGCCGAAGGAGATCCGCGACGCGTCCTTCTTGTCGGAGCGGGCGTAGGCGAAGTGCGGCATCACGGCGGTCACCGAGGCGGCGGACGCGCCGCGGGCCGCGTTGATCATCAGCAGCAGCTCGAAGAGGTGCTCCTGGGTCGGCGGCACCAGCGGCTGGATGAGGTAGACGTCCTTCTGCCGGCAGTTCTCCAGCAGCTGGACCTGCAGGCAGTCGTTGCTGAAGCGGACCACGTCCACCCCCGACAGCGGGACGCCCAGCTCGTCGCAGATCCGCTGCGCCAGCTCGGCGTGGGCACTGCCGGAGAAGACCACTATGTCGCGCACGGGGGCCACCTTCGCAGGGGACGGGGAGCTGGCTCGGCCCAGCATATCGACGGACGGCGGAGGGGGTCTGTCGGTGCCGTGGCCTAGGGTTGCGGCGTGCCTCACCCAGACCTGGACCGCTACCTCGACGCCGCCGTCGGAGGGGTCGGCGGCACCACCCGGCCCGGCCAGGTCCAGATGGCCCGGGCCGTGTCCGACGCCATCGACCGGGACGAGCACCTGCTGGTCCAGGCGGGGACGGGCACCGGCAAGTCGCTCGCCTACCTCGTGCCGAGCCTGCTGCACGCCATGGACTCCGACCATCCCGTCGTCATCGCCACGGCCACGCTCGCGCTGCAGGCGCAGATCGTCGACCGGGACCTGCCGCGGCTCGCCGAGGCGGTGGCCCCGATCGCGGGCAGGCGACCGACATACGCGCTGGTCAAGGGACGCCGCAACTATGTCTGCCGGCACAAGCTCGACGGCGGGATCCCGGACGACGACGCCGACGCGCTGCTGGGCGTGGGCGCGGTCGACGCCACCGTCGGGCGGCTGGGGCAGGAGGTGCTGCGGCTGCGCTCCTGGGCCGAGCACACGGTCTCCGGCGACCGCGACGAGCTGGTCCCCGGTGTCACCGAGCGGGCCTGGCGGCAGGTGAGCGTCAGCGCGCGAGAGTGCCTGGGTACCAAGTGTCCCCAGCGGGCTGAGTGCTTCGTGGAGCGGGCGCGGGAGGCGGCCAAGGAGGTCGACGCCGTCGTCACCAACCACTCGTTCATGGCGATCGACGCGTTCGAGGGGCGGGTGATGCTGCCGGAGCACGACGTGCTGGTGGTGGACGAGGCCCACGAGCTCGTGGACCGCGTCACCGCGACCGTCACCGACGAGCTGGGCGCCGGGTCCGTGGCCACCGCCTCGCGGCGGTGCGGCAGGCTCGCCGACGGGTCGGCGCTCGCCGAGGCCGGCGACGTCCTCGGCGAGGTCCTCGACGGCCTCGAGGAGGGCCGCCTCGACGCCCCGCCCACCGCGCTCGTGCAGGCGCTGATGCGGGTGCGCGACACCGCGCGCGGGATCCAGTCCGAGCTCAAGCCCGACAAGGGACAGGCGGAGGATGCCGACGCGGGGGCGCGCAAGGTCGCCCAGGCCGCGGTGGAGGAGGTCTTCGACACGGCGGAGCGGATCCTGGAGGGCCGCGAGCTCGACGTCGTGTGGTTGTCCAAGGACCCGCGCCGGGGCGGGGTGCTGCGGGTCGCGCCGATGAGCGTGGCGATGGACCTGCGCGACAAGGTCTTCGGCGACCGCACGGTGGTGATGACCTCCGCCACGCTGGAGCTGGGCGGCAGCTTCGACGCCGTGGCCGGCACGCTGGGGCTGCGCGGCGCGGGCGCGCCGGCCTGGTCCGGGCTCGACGTCGGCTCGCCCTTCGACTACCCCCGACAGGCGATCGCGTATGTCGCCAAGCACCTGCCGCAGCCCGGCCGCGACGGCACCGCCGAGCAGACGCTGGACGAGATCGAGGCGCTGGTGCGGGCGGCCGGCGGACGCGCGCTCGGGCTCTTCTCGTCGATGCGCGGGGCGCAGGCGGCCACGGAGGCGTTGCGGGAGCGGTTCGCCGCGGATGGGACCGACATCCAGGTGCTGTGCCAGGGGGAGGACCAGACCACCACGCTGGTGCGGCAGTTCGCGCGCGAGCCCCGGGTGGCGCTCTTCGGGACGCTGACGCTGTGGCAGGGCGTGGACGTGCCGGGCACCGCGTGCCAGCTCGTCATCATCGACCGGATCCCCTTCCCCCGGCCGGACGACCCCCTGACCTCGGCGCGCACCGAGGCGATCGGCCGGGTCGGCGGCAACGGCTTCATGGCCGTGGCGGCGACCCACGCCGCGCTGCGGCTGGCCCAGGGGGCGGGGCGGCTGATCCGTCGCGGCGACGACCGCGGCGTCGTGGCCTTCCTCGACTCCCGGATGATCACGGCGCGCTACGCGGGCTTCCTGCAGCGGTCGCTGCCGCCGTTCTGGCCGACGACGGACCGGGAGCTGGTGCTCGGTGCCCTGCGCCGCCTCGACCGGACCGCGGGCCCGGTGACGCCGGTGCACGAGCCGGCGCTGCGCTCGCTCACGGGGGAGGTCACCCAGGACGCCGTGTCGGCCACGCCCCGCCCGTCCGCGACCGAGCCCCACCCCGCGCCCCCGTCGACGCGCAGCGCCGTCACGGGCGGGCACGCCTGGACCGACGACCAGGACGCCGAGCTGCGCGAGGGGGTCGACGCCGGGCTGTCCCTGGACGAGCTGGCCGACCACTTCGAGCTCGACGCCGAGGTGGTCGAGGCGCGCCTGGCGGCGCTGAGGCTCTCGCTGCAGCCGCAGGCCGGGTTCGCCTTCGACGAGGCCTGAGGGAGCCGAACGCGAGGGCCTGTCGGTGCCCCGTGGCAGGCTGTGTCCCGTGACCGCCCCCCCCGCCTCGCGCATCCCGCCGCTCGTCCTCGTCACCGGCCCCGAGGGCGTGCTGGCCGACCGGGCGCTGCGCTCGACCGTCGCCGAGATCAAGGGCCTGCACCCCGACCTCGAGACGGTGACCCTGCAGGGCAGCGGCTACGACGGCGGCGAGATCGCCCTGCACGCCAGCCCCAGCCTCTTCGGCAACGCCAGGACCATCGTCGTGCGCGACCTCGACGAGGCGACCGACGAGCTGCAGGCCGACCTGCTCACCTACCTCGGCGGCCCCCCGGCGGACGACGTCTGGCTGGTCGTCCTGCACAAGAGCGGCAACCGCGGCAAGAAGGTGCTCGACACGATCAAGAAGGCCGGCGCCCGCGTCATCGACTGCCCCGCCATCAAGACCGACGCCGACAAGTCGTCCTTCGTCACCCAGGAGTTCCGCGCGGCCCGGCGCAAGATCACCCCCGACGCGGTCCGCGCGCTGGTGGAGGCCGTCGGCAAGGACGTGCGCGAGCTCGAGTCGGCGTGCTCCCAGCTGGTCCGGGACACGACCGGCACCGTGGACGAGGCGGTCGTGTCCACCTACTACGCGGGCCGGGTCGAGGCGACCGGGTTCCGGGTGGCCGACGCCGCCATCGCGGGCAACGCCTCCGAGGCGCTGCGGCTGCTGCGCCACGCCATCGCGGGCGGCGACAACCCCGTGCCCATCGTCGCGGTCCTCGCCATGAAGCTGCGCCAGCTCGTCAAGGTCGGTGCCGCCGGGCGGGGGCCGTCCGGGCAGCTCGCCAAGTCCCTGGGCATGGCGCCCTGGCAGGTCGACAAGGCGCGCCGGGAGCTGGGCGGCTGGGAGGCCGAGGCGCTCGGCCGGTGCATCCAGGCCGTGGCGCAGGCCGACTTCGACGTCAAGGGTGGTGGCCGGGACCCGGTCTACGCCGTCGAGCGCGCCATCCTCACCATCGCGCGCGAGCGCCGCGGCGGCTGAGCCCGAGGAGGTCCGAGCCCGAGGAGCGCGGGCCGTCAGTCGACGGTCTCCAGCAGCTCCAGGACCCGGTCCATCATGAGGTCGGTGGCGGCGGCGTCATACTCGTCGGTGAGGTCCTTGTCGTTGAAGAGGTGACCGGCTCCCGGGTAGACGAAGTCGTCGACGGTCGCGCCGCCCGCGCGCAGCGAGCCGATGGCCTCCTGCGCCTCCTCCTCGTCGAGGAAGTCGTCGTCCTCCTTGCGGTGCACCTGGACCGGGCAGTCGGCGGGCCAGGTCGTGCCGTCGCCCCACGCCGTCATGGGGGCGGCACCACCGACGAGGACGGCCGCCCGGGCCTGCATCTTCAGTGCCACGTGCTCGGCCATCGCCGCGCCCATCGAGAAGCCCGCCACGACCATGCCGGTCGGCACGCCGTCCTTGCTGAGCTTGAGGGCGTGCGCCAGCACCGTCTGCCGGTCGTGCTGGTCCGCCTCGGCCGTCGCCGAGTCGTAGTCGTCGAAGACCCGCCCGTCGGCGTAGTCGATGATGCGCACGTCGTGCCCCGCGGCGCGGAGCCGGTCGGCGAAGTCGAAGACGCCGGCGCGGACGCCGAGGACGCTGGGGTACAGAGCGACGGTGGCCATGGGTCGACCGTAGCCCGCCCGCCGGGGACGGGCCAGGGGAGACCCCCGACTCTGGTAACGTTGACCCTTGCGTGCGCGCTCTGGTCGTGCGCGCATGCAAGCACCACCCAGCCGCTCCTCATCCCACGGGTGCCCCACGCCCGGTCCCGAGGACGGCTGCCGCCCTCAACGGCACTGCAACCGACCTTTCGAAGGATTCTCGTGGCAAACATCAAGTCCCAGATCAAGCGGATCAAGACCAACAACGCCCGGACCGAGCGCAACAAGGCGTACAAGTCCGAGCTGCGTACCTACGTCCGCAAGTTCCGCGCTGCGGTCGAGGCCGGCAACACCGAGGAGACCACCTCCGCCCTGCGCGAGGCCTCCCGCAAGTTGGACAAGGCCGTCAGCAAGGGCGTCATCCACAAGAACCAGGCGGCCAACAAGAAGTCGGCCATGGCGAAGGCTGCCGGCAAGCTCGGCTGAGCCTGCGGCACCCGCCTGACGACGGGCCGTCACCTCACGAGGTGACGGCCCGTCGTCGTGCCCGGGGCGGGTCGGGCGTCAGGGTCGGACGGTCAGGCGCGCCGCGCGCGCACGGCCTGCGCCACCAGCGCGAACGTCTCGGGCGGCAGCGTCGCACCGATCCGACGCACGGTCCCCGGGTCCAGCTGCAGCACCCGGTCGACGCGCACCTCGCTCGGGCGACCGCGCGCGTCCCAGGCGCCCGAGCCGATGTCGCACCAGTGGCGCCCCTGCGACGCCTCCTGCTCGGCGTCGCGGTCGTGGTCCTTGCTGGTCATCGGCAGCGCCAGCAGGTGCTCGCGGTGGCGCCCGACGACCAGCACCGGGCGGTCCTTGCCCCGGCTGTGGTCCTCCTCGTAGGGCACCCACGCCCACACCACCTCGCCCGGGTCGGGCAGGTCGTCGTCGACCGGGGCGTAGGTCAGCTCCGGCAGCCCGGTGTAGTCCCCGGCATACGCGCGCGTCGCCGGCTCGGGTGCTCGCTGGGGGGAGGGGCGTCGCCGGTCCGTCCGACCGCGCTGCTCGTCGCCGGCGCGGCGGGCCGCATCGACGACGATGCCCGTGAGCGCGCGGACGAGCCTCCTGCCGAGTGATGCCATAGTGGGACGTTAGCGCTTGCCGAGGTCGTCGAGCCGCACCCCCACCCCCGTCGACCTCCAGGAGCAGCCGTATGCCGCCCGACGACCCCCTCGCCGCGCCCCCGCAGGAGGCGCCGCGCCGTCACGCGGGCCCGGCGATCCTCGCCCTCGCCGTGGGTGGGTTCGCCATCGGGACGACGGAGTTCGCGTCGATGGGGATGCTGCCCGAGATCGCCCACGGCGTCGGTGTCGACATCCCGACGGCCGGGCACCTGGTGTCGGCCTACGCGCTGGGTGTGGTGGTGGGCGCGCCGACCCTGGCGGTCCTGGCGTCGCGGCTGCCGCGCCGGCGGGTGCTCGTGGCGCTGATGGCGGTCTTCGCCGTGGCCCACCTGGCGAGCCTGCTGGTGACGAGCTACGGGCCGCTGATGCTCCTGCGCTTCCTCGCGGGGCTGCCCCACGGCGCCTACTTCGGGATCGCGTCGCTGGTCGCCGCGTCGCTCGTGGACGACCGGCGCCGCACGCAGGCCGTCTCCCACGTCCTCATGGGGCTGACCGTCGCCAACATCGTCGGGGTCCCCGCGGCGACCTGGCTCGGCCAGGTGCTGGGCTGGCAGCAGGCCTACGCCGTCGTGGGGGTCCTCGGCCTGCTCACCATGGCCGCGGTGTCGACCCTGGTGCCGCACCAGCCGGGCAACCCCGGGGCATCGGTGCGCCGCGAGCTGTCGACGCTGCGCCGGCCGCAGGTGTGGCTGGCCCTGGCCATCGGGACGGTCGGGTTCGGCGGGATGTTCTCGACCTACGCCTACATCTCACCGACGCTGCAGACGCTCGGCGGGTGGTCGGCCGGGGCGGTCCCGTGGATCCTGGCGCTCTACGGCACCGGGTCGACGACGGGCGCCGCGCTCGCGGGGCGGGTGGCGCGGCACGGCATCCTGCGCGGCATCGCGGTGCTGCTGGTGCTGATCGGGGCGCTGCTCGCCGTCTACGCCCTGCTGCTGCCGTATGCCGTGGTCGGCCTCGCCGCGACCTTCGTCCTCGGGATGCTCCCCAGCATGCTCGTCCCGCTGCTGCAGACCCGCCTGATGGACGTCGCCCACGAGGGGCAGTCGTTGGCCGCCGCGCTCAACCACTCCACGCTCAACGTCGCCAACGCGCTCGGCGCGTGGCTCGGGTCGCTGGTCCTGGCGGCGGGCTGGGGCTATGCCTGGCCCAGCCGGGTGGGGGTGGTGCTGGCCGTCCTGGGCCTGGCCGTCACCGCGTGGAGCGCCCTGCTCCAGCGCCGAGCCGCCTGACCGGGGCGGGGGCGGGGGCGGCATACGGGCTGGGCGACCTGTGGGAGACTGGGGAGCTGACCGTGCCCTGTGCTCCCCGGACCCCAAGTTGAGGTAGTCGCCCCGTGTCTCCCATGGCCACCACCGCGTTGAAGCCCCACGCGACGCCACCGGAGCAGATCCGCAACTTCTGCATCATCGCCCACATCGACCACGGCAAGTCGACGCTGGCCGACCGGATGCTCCAGAAGACCGGCGTGGTCGAGGAGCGGGCGATGCGGGCGCAGTACCTCGACCGGATGGACATCGAGCGCGAGCGCGGCATCACCATCAAGTCGCAGGCCGTCCGGATGCCCTGGGAGCTCGACGGTCAGACCTACTGCCTCAACATGATCGACACCCCGGGACACGTCGACTTCACCTACGAGGTGAGCCGCAGCCTCGCGGCGTGCGAGGGGGCTGTGCTCCTCGTCGACGCGGCGCAGGGGATCGAGGCGCAGACCCTCGCCAACCTCTACCTGGCGATGGAGAACGACCTCACGATCATCCCGGTGCTCAACAAGATCGACCTGCCGGCCGCGCAGCCCGAGAAGTATGCCGCCGAGCTCGCCGGCCTGATCGGGTGCGACGAGTCCGACGTGCTGAAGGTGTCCGGCAAGACCGGCGTCGGCGTCGAGGACCTGCTCGACGAGATCGTCCGGCAGCTGCCGGCCCCGACCGGTGAGGCCGACAAGCCCGCCCGCGCCATGATCTTCGACTCCGTCTACGACACCTACCGCGGCGTGGTGACCTATGTCCGCGTCATCGACGGCAACCTCAGCCCGCGCGAGCGGATCCAGATGATGTCCACCCGGGCCACCCACGAGCTGCTGGAGATCGGCGTCATCTCGCCGGAGCCGATGCCCTCGCAGGGGCTCGGCGTCGGCGAGGTCGGCTACCTCATCACCGGCGTCAAGGACGTGCGGCAGTCCCGCGTCGGCGACACGATCACCAACCAGGCCAAGCCCGCGGCCGAGGCGCTCGGCGGCTACCGCGACCCGCGGCCCATGGTCTTCTCGGGGCTCTACCCGATCGACGGCACCGACTACCCGCTGCTGCGCGACGCGCTGGACAAGCTCAAGCTCAACGACGCCGCGCTGGTCTACGAGCCGGAGACGTCGGCGGCCCTGGGCTTCGGCTTCCGCGTCGGCTTCCTCGGGATGCTGCACCTGGAGATCGTGCGGGAGCGCCTCGAGCGGGAGTTCGGCCTCGACCTCATCTCGACGCTGCCCAACGTGGAGTACGAGGTCACCATGGACGACGGCAGGCTCGTCGAGGTGACCAACCCCAGCGAGTTCCCCGACGGCAAGATCGCCGACGTGCGCGAGCCCGTGGTCCGCGCCACGATCCTGGCCCCCAGCGACTTCATCGGCGCGATCATGGAGCTGTGCCAGGCCAAGCGCGGCACCCTGCGCGGGATGGACTACCTGTCCGAGGAGCGCGTGGAGATGCGCTACACGCTGCCGCTCGCGGAGATCGTCTTCGACTTCTTCGACCAGCTGAAGTCCCGGACCCGCGGCTACGCCTCCCTGGACTACGAGCCCGACGGCGACCAGCTCGCCGACCTGGTCAAGGTCGACATCCTCCTGCAGGGCGAGCAGGTCGACGCGTTCAGCTCGATCGTGCACAAGGACAACGCCTACTCCTACGGCGTCATGATGGCCGGCAAGCTGCGCGAGCTCATCCCGCGGCAGCAGTTCGAGGTGCCGATCCAGGCGGCCATCGGCTCGCGCGTCATCGCCCGCGAGACCATCCGCGCGATCCGCAAGGACGTCCTCGCCAAGTGCTACGGCGGCGACATCAGCCGCAAGCGCAAGCTGCTCGAGAAGCAGAAGGAGGGCAAGAAGCGGATGAAGATGGTCGGTCGCGTCGAGGTGCCCCAGGAGGCCTTCATCGCCGCGCTGTCCAACGACGGCGGCGGGGACGGCAAGGCGAAGGGCAAGAAGTGACCGAGCCCCTCCCCGAGGAGCGCGCCTACACCGTCGGTCTCGCGGAGCCGTTGCCCCACAAGGGCGCTCGCCGCATCGTGAGCTTCGCCCGCACGGACGCCCGGCTGCAGGACAAGGACGCTCGCGCGCTCGAGCGGTATGGCGACGCCTACCTGCTCGACGTCCCCCGCGACGCGGCGCGCACCGACGTCGACCCGGCCGCCCGCCTCGCCCCGGCCGCCGTCTGGGGCCGGGTCGCGCCGCTGATCGTGGAGGTCGGTGCCGGGTCGGGGGACGCGACGGTGGCCGGGGCGACGGCATACCCCGATCACGACCTGCTGTCCCTGGAGGTCTACCGACCGGGGCTCTACGACATGCTCCGCAAGGTGGGGTCGCGCGGGCTCGCCAACGTGCGGCTCCTGGAGGCCGACGCGGTGCCCGTCTTCGAGACGCTGCTGGCGCCCGGCTCGGTGCGCGAGGTCTGGACCTTCTTCCCGGACCCCTGGCCCAAGACCCGGCACCACAAGAGGCGGATCGTGCAGCCGGCGTTCGCGTCGCTGGTGGCGCGGGTCCTTGAGCCGGGCGGCGTCTGGCGCCTCGCGACGGACTGGTCGGACTACGCGCAGGCGATGCGCGAGATGCTCGACGCCCACCCCGACCTCGAGGGGGGCGAGGACGCGCGGTTCGCGGTGCGGCCGATGACGCGCTTCGAGAGGCGGGGGATCGCAGCGGGCCGGTCGATCCACGACCTCACCTACCGCCGGCGCTGACCCTCGCGCGGCGTCAGCGCAGCGGCTCGAGCGCCAGGACGCAGGAGTCGCCGACCTTGCGGTAGCCGACGCGCTGGTAGAGCTGGGACGACTCCGGGTGGTCCAGGTCGGTGTAGAGCAGGCAACGGGCCCCCGACGAGCGTTGCCGCCCGCTGACGGCGGCCACGGTGGCTGCGGCATACCCGTGGCCGCGGTGCTCGGGCGGGGTGTAGACCCAGGAGATGCGGGACACGCCGCCGTGCGGCCGCGACGCGTGGGCCATGGAGACGGCCTGGCCGTCGACCTCCCACAGCTGCATGCCGCCGCGAGCAACCCACTGCTGCAACGGAAATCGCGGCGGAGCCTCGGTCCGGGTCTCCTCCAGGTAGGCCTCGGCCCAGGCCTGCAGCAGCGTCAGGTCCTCGGTCGTGGCGGGTCGCAGCGCCCCCTGGACCCCGCGGGGGTGGCGCGGCGGGCGAGGGAGGTCGTGCATGCCCTCGCGGCGCACCACCCAGATCCGGGTGCCCTGCTCGAAGGCGAGCGTCTCGGCGAAGGCCAGCGCCCCGGGCACCAGGCCGCCGACGCGGGAGATGGGCAGCTGGTCCGCGAGCGAGCGCCGGGCGAAGGCCCGCGCCGCGTGCTGGTCGACCGTCGCGACGTGGAAGGGGCGCGGCGGCGTGTGCATCGCGAGGGCGATCACCCGGCCGTCGCGGCGGGCCCAGTACCACTGCGCATCGGGGTAGTCGTGCGGGGCCTCGATGGCGTGCGCCAGCGTGGTCGCGATCACCGAGTGGATCACCGGGGCGGCCGCGATGCGCGGGCCCGACACCTGGCGGAAGTCCTCGGCCACCGTGGTGCGGGCCACCGTGATGCCCTTCGCCGTCCCGCGCATGGGAGTCACTGTCGCACGGAGGGCGTCCGTCGGCCCAGCCGGACCGGGTCGCGCCCATCGGTCCGGGCCGGGTCAGCCCGACTGCTGCGGACCGAACCGCAGCGTGACGCTGTCCCCGATCCGGCGGTAACCCAGGGCCTGGTAGATGCCGTTGCTCGTCGGGTTGGCCAGGTCGGTGAACAGCATGCACCGCCGGCCGCGTGCCTGCTGCTCGGCGGACCAGCCCGCGACCACCGCGCTCGCGTAGCCGTGGCCCCGGTGCTCGGGCGGGGTGTAGACCGCGCTGATCCGGGTCACGCCACCCTCGGGGGCGCTGGCCCAGCACATCGCGACCGGCGCACCGCCCGAGACCCACAGCGCGGTCCGACCGTCGAGCACGTGGCGGGAGGGGTCCGGCGGCGGCGGCGAGTGCGGGGCCGCCTCCGCGTGGAAGGCGTCGAGCCACCGCCGCACCAGCTCGAGGTCCTCGGCGAGCGCCACCCGCAGCTCGCCCGCGACGGGCCAGGGAAGTCGCGGTGCGGCGGGAAGGTCGTACATGCCGAGGTCCATGACGACGTCCGCGTCCAGACCGTGCTGCACGCACCACCAGTCGCTGAACGCCATCGCCCCGTCGCGCAGCCCGCCCACCCCGTCCGGGCGGCGACCGCTGCGGGTGATCTCCCGGGCCAGGGCGACGGCCAGCAGCGGTGACGCGAACGCCAGGTGGGGAGGGTGGGGCGGGGTGTGCATCGCCGCCCCGACCACGCGGCCCTCGCGCCACAGGGAGTACCACCGGGCGTCCTGCCCCGCAGCCGGGTCGTGCTCCGCGCGCCGGGCCACGGAGGCCGGGAGCGAGTGGATCACCGGCTCCTCGCGGACGAGCGGGGCGATGTCCCGCAGGAACTCCCGCGGGTCGGTGGTGGTGCGGACCGTGGTGGCGTGGTGCGGCATGCCTCACTGTCGCAGGCGCCGGGCCGCCACGGCCACCGGGGTCGCCGACCAGGACGGCACGGGGAAGGTCTCAGGGCAGCGCGGCGCGCCCGGTGCGGGCGGCGATGGCGACGAGGTCGGCGGCCGGGCCGCGCAGCGGTCCGGACCGGCATACGGCCCGGAGGCGGCGCTCGAGGCGGAAGCCGGTCACCGGCACGATCGCGAGGTGACCGTCCGCGACCGCGTCGGCCACGGCGAGCCGGCTGAGGACCGCGGGGGCGGTCCCGGTGATGGCGGCAGCCCGGACGGCGGCGTTGCTGGACAGCTCCAGCGCGGGCCGGCTGGGCAGCAGCGGGGCCAGCGCCGCGTCGAGCGCGTCGCGGGTGCCGGACCCGGGCTCGCGGGTGACCAGCGGGGTCGCGGCCAGCTCGGTCGCGGTGACGGGGGAGCGGCGGTCCATCCACGGGTGGTCGGTCCCGACCACGAGGGCCAGCTCGTCCCGGGCGACCACCGCGCTGCGCAGGCCGGTGGGTGCGTCCGGTCCTTCGACGAACCCGAGCTCGACCACCCCGCGCCGCACCTGGTCCACGACGACGGTGGAGTTGGCGACGGTCATCCCCGCGAGCAGCCGCGGGTGGTGGCGGCGGAGCTCGCTGAGCCACCCGGGGGCCAGGTGCTCGGCGACCGTGAGGGACGCGGCGATCCGCAGCTCGGGGATGGTGTCGGCCTGCAGGGCCGCGATGGCCTCCTCGAGGCGACCGGTCGCCGCCAGGATGCCGCGGGCATGCTCGACGAGCATGAGCCCGGTGGGCGTCAGCTCGGCGCCGTGCGGCCTCCGCACCAGGACACGCTGCTGCAGGTCCCGCTCGAGCCGGGCCACGAGGCGCGAGGCGTTGGGCTGGGCCATCCCGATCGCCCGGGCGCCCGCGCCGAGGCTGCCCTCGTCGCCGACGGCGACGAGCAGGGCCAGGGTCCGCAGGTCGGGCATCACGCCGCCAGTCATATCACGGTGATATGCCGGGATGCGGACTGCGGGGCTCCCGCCGGTCGGGCGGGTGCGGCACCGTGAGGGGGTGACGAGCCCTGCGACCGTGTCCCCAGCGCCCCCGACCCCTGCCCGTATGGCGCCGGGGTTGACGCTCTGCGGGGTCGGTGTCGCGGTCGCGCTGGCCGTCAACCACTGGCTGCCCACGGTGTCGCCGCTGCTCGTGGCGATCGTCCTCGGCGCGGTGCTCGCCAACGCCGTCGCGCTGCCCGCGCGGGTGCAGCCCGGCCTCGCCGTCGCCGCCAAGAGGCTGCTCCGGGCCGGCATCGTGCTGCTGGGGCTCCAGGTCATGCTGCGCGACATCCTCGGGCTGGGCGCCGCCATGATCGCGGTGGTCGTCGCGGTCGTGACCCTCGGGATCCTCGGGACGCTCGTGGTGGGGCGGCTGCTGGGCGTCGGCCCGGGGCTGCGGCTGCTGGTGGCCTGCGGCTTCTCGATCTGCGGGGCCGCCGCCGTGGCCGCCGTCGACGGGGTCGTCGACGCCGAGGAGGAGGACGTCGCCACCGCCGTGGCGCTGGTCGTGCTCTTCGGGACGATGATGATCCCCGTCGTGCCCCTGCTCGTGTCGGCGATGGGGCTCGGGGCGCACGCCGGCGGGCTCTGGGCGGGCGGCTCGGTCCACGAGGTGGCCCAGGTCGTGGCGGCCGGAGGGGCCATCGGCGGCGGCGCCCTCACCGTCGCGGTGATCGTCAAGCTCGCCCGCGTCCTCATGCTCGCCCCCGTCATGGCGGTGATCTCCTGGCGGCGGCGCCGCGCGCTGCAGAGCGAGGGGTCGGGCGGGACGCTGCCGCCGCTGGTGCCGCTCTTCGTCGTCGGCTTCCTGGTGATGGTGCTGGCCCGGTCCTTCCTGCCGCTGCCCGAGCCCGTGCTCGGCGCCGGCAGGCTGGTGCAGACGGTGCTGCTGACGGCCGCGATGTTCGCCCTCGGGTGCGGGGTGCACCGCAGCATCCTGCGCCGGGTCGGGCTCGCGCCCTTCGCCCTCGCCACGGTGTCTACCACCATCGTGGCGGTGGTGGCGCTGGTCGGCGTGACCCTGGCCGGCTGAGACGACGGCGGCGCACCGGGGGCGAGCGGCTGGGCGGGACGGGCGCGATCGTCATACACAATGGGCCGCATGCCGAGCGCACTCCCTGACGGCCAGCCAGCCCCCGCGGACGGATCGTTGCCGAGCCTGGCGCTCGACCGGCTGGGGCTGGGGCCCTTCGGGATCTACGTGCACGTCCCCTTCTGCCGGGTGCGGTGCGGCTACTGCGACTTCAACACCTACACGCTCACCGAGCTCGGGACCCCGGGCGCGAGCGTGCACAGCTATGCCGACACGGTGCTCGCCGAGCTGGACCTGGCGCGCCGGGTGCTGGGGGAGGACGCGCCCGTCGTCGACACCGTCTTCGTCGGCGGGGGCACCCCGACCATGCTCGCCGCCGAGGACCTCGCGCGGATCGTCGAGGGCATCGGCGAGCGGTTCGGCTACGCCGCCGACGCGGAGATCACGACGGAGGCCAACCCGGACACCGTCGACGGGCACTACCTGGACTGGCTCGCGGCACGGGGGTTCTCGCGGGTCAGCCTCGGCATGCAGTCGGCGGTCCCGCACGTCCTCGCCACGCTCGACCGCACCCACGACCCGCGCAACGTCGAGCGCGCCGTGCGCGGGGCGCGCGAGCACGGGCTCGACGTGTCGCTGGACCTGATCTACGGCACGCCGGGGGAATCGCTGGACGACTGGCGGGAGTCGCTGGAGACCGCGATCTCCCTCGAGCCCGACCACATCTCGGCCTACGCCCTCGTCGTCGAGGAGGGCACCAAGATGGCCGCCCAGGTCCGGCGCGGCGAGCTGCCGATGCCGAGCGACGACGACGAGGCCGACAAGTACGAGCTGGCCGACCAGCTGCTGCACGCGGCCGGCTACGGGTGGTACGAGGTGTCCAACTGGGCCCGCGGCGAGGAGCACCGGTGCCGCCACAACATCGGCTACTGGAGCGACGGGGACTGGTGGGGCGCCGGACCGGGCGCGCACAGCCACGTCGGCGGGGTGCGCTGGTGGAACGTCAAGCACCCGAGCGCCTACGCCGGCCGCCTCCACGCCGGTGAGTCCCCGGCCCAGGCCCGCGAGCTCCTCACCCCGGAGCAGCAGTATGACGAGCGGGTGCTGCTCGGCGTCCGGCTCGTCGACGGGCTGCCCGTGGACGAGCTCGACGGGCCCGGGCAGGAGGCGGTCGCGGGGCTCATCGCCGACGGGCTGATCGAGGGCGCGGCGGCGCTGCGCGAGCGGCACGTCGTGCTGACCCTGCGGGGGCGGCTCCTCGCCGACACGGTGGTGCGCCGGCTCCTCGGCTGAGGCGAGGCAGGGGCGGGTCAGGGTCCGGTCAGGGATGATCCGCCTCCGCGGCGCAGGTGGCCTGCGCCAGACTGGACGTGCGAACCACCCTGCATCCCCTACCGCCGGTAGCGGTGCAGCGACGACACGACACGGAGGGGACCATGAGCACCGACGACCAGATCCGCAACGACCGCGACATCCCGGGATACGCACCGCAGCAGCATCAGCAGCCGCAGCCGGGCGGGCCCGGCCAGTACGGCGCGCCGGGGCAGTACGGCGGGCCGGGGCAGCACGGCGGGCCGGCGGCATACGGCCAGCAGGCCCCCATGTCGCCCGAGCTCGAGCGCCAGCTCGTGTGCGCCGCCCACTGGTCGCCCATCGCGTCGGTGCTCCTCGGAGGCATGACCTTCTTCGGGCCGCTGATCGTGCTGCTCGTCGGCGGTGGCCGCAGCCGCGCGGTCCGCGACCACGCCATCGACGCCCTCAACTTCCAGATCACGGCGTGGCTGGCCATCGTCGCCTCGGTGCTGATCTCGCTGCCGCTGATGATCGTGGTGATCGGCTTCATCACCGTCTGGCTCGCGCCGACCCTGATCGGGCTCGGTGCCCTGGTGGTGCACGGCATCGCGGCGGTCAAGGTCGCGGCCGGCGAGCCCTACCGCTACCCCTTCACCTGGCAGCTCATCAAGTAGCGACGCGCGCCACGGAGGCTGGTCAGCGGGCGCGCAGGGCCGGGAGCTTGGTGCCGGCGACCTGCCGCTCGTCCAGCACCGAGCGACGGAAGCGGTAGAGGCGGGCCGGTCGACCTCCGGTGCCCGCGGCGCGGGCACCGGTCTCCTCGACGAGCGCCTGCTGCTCCACGAGGCGGCGGAAGTTCTGCTTGTGCAGGACCTGGCCCGCCAGCGCCTCCACGCACGACTGCAGCTGCCCGAGCGTGAACTCCGGCGCCATCAGCTCGAAGACGACGGGTCGGTACTGGATCTTGGTGCGCAGACGCGCCAGCCCGGTCGCGAGGATCCGGCGGTGGTCGCCGATCATCCGCTCGCCCGGCACCAGGTCGTCGGCCGGCAGCCGCCACGGCTCCCGCGACTCGGGCAGCAGCCCCACCTCGTAGAGCAGCTCGTAGCGCTGCAGCGCCAGCTCGGGCACCCAGGGCTGACCACCCCGGCCGAAGGTGAGGTCGCAGCGGCGCCGCCGGGCGAGGCGCTCCTCGGGCGACCCCGCCGCCCCGACCCAGTGGGTCAGCTGCGGCGCCACGACCTCGTCGACGAGCCGGGTGCCGCGCCGCTGGTCCTCCCACGGCAGGAAGGAGTACACGTCCTCCCAGGTCTCGCCCACGGCGTCGGCCGTGGTCAGGCCCAGGTAGGACACCGAGATCCGGCGGGCCGCGTCGTCGAGCCCGCGGTCGGCGTCGGCGAAGGTGTAGAGCTGCTCCACGTAGCCCAGCTGCCGCCCGGTCCGGGAGGCCACCCAGCTGCGCAGGCTCGCCTGCAGCGAGGACTCGCCGGCCTGCAGCGGCCCGGCCGGCAGCCCGGCGGGCTCGTCCGGCAGCGCGGGGACGGCCAGCACCGTCGGCCGCCCCGCGACGACCGCGACCACCACGGCCACCAGCTCGGCGACCAGGTGCTGCTCGTCCACGTCGGCTCCTACTCCTGCGGCGGCACGGTCACGAAGTCGATCAGCTCCTCGACGCTGGCCAGCAGCGTGGGCTCGAGATCGGCATACGTGCGCACGCTACCGAGGATCTGCTTCCAGGCGCGCGCGATGTCGGCCTGCGACTGGTGCGGCCACCCCAGGTGGGCGCAGATGCCGTGCTTCCAGGACGTGCCGCGGGGGATGGTGGGCCACTGCTCCAGCCCCAGCCGGGCGGGCTTCACCGACTGCCAGACGTCGACATACGGGTGACCGAGGACCTTCACGTATGCCGAGAACCGGGGCACAGCCCTGGCCTCCTCGACGATCCGGGCCTCCTTGGTGCCGGGGACGAGGTGGTCCACCAGGACGCCCATCCGGCGCTGCGGGTCGGGCCGAAAGTCCCGGATCACGGCCGCGAGGTCGTCCACGCCGTCGAGCATCTCGACGACGACGCCCTCGATGCGCAGGTCGTCGCCCCACACCTTCTCGACCAGCTCCGCGTCGTGGCGACCCTCGACGAAGATCCGCGAGCCGCTGGCCACCCGGGCGGGCGCGGCGGCGACGGCGCGGGACCCGGACGCGGTGCGGGAGGTGGCCTGCCGGGCCTCGGCGAGGCGGGCCTGCGCGGCGCTCGTGTCGGGGACCAGCGTCACGGGGCGGCCGTCGACCCAGAAGCCCGGGCCCATCTCGAAGCCCCGGGTGCGCCCCTTGCGGTCCTCCAGGTGGACGACGTGGATGCCGCCGGCCTTCTCCACCCGGACCACCGCCCCGACCCAGCCGGACTCGACCTCCTCGACCACCAGGCCGCGGCTGGCGGGCAGGTCCTGGGACCGGCCGCGGCGCGGTGTCCTCCAGTCGCCCGAGAGCACGTCGGTGCCGTAGCGGTCGGCCACGGGATCCTCCTGTCGTTGTGGGGCCGGGGGTCGTCCCCGACCGGTGCTGAAGGCTAGCCCGGGCACCCACGGAGTTCGTCGTGGCGCGCCACCGGGCGTAGAATTGGCACTCGACCCGGTGGAGTGCCAGAGACCGTGAGGAGGGCGAGGATGAGCGAGGGGCGGCGGCTGCAGGTGCTGCGCGCGATCGTGCAGGACTACGTGGCGACCTCCGAGCCCGTCGGCTCCAGGTCCCTGCTCGAGCGCCACCAGCTGGGGGTCAGCGCGGCCACGGTCCGCAACGACATGGCGGCCCTGGAGGAGGACGGCCTCATCGCCGCCCCCCACACCAGCGCGGGCCGCATCCCCACGGACGCCGGCTACCGGCTCTTCGTCGACCAGCTTTCGGAGATCAAGCCGCTGTCGCCGGCCGAGCGCGCGGCGATCCAGGAGTTCCTCACCGCCGCGGTCGACCTCGACGACATCGTGGACCGCACGGTGCGGCTGCTCTCCGGGCTGACCCGGCAGGTCGCGGTCATGCAGTACCCCTCCCTTACCCGCTCCTCGGTCCGCCACATCGAGCTCGTGCCCATCGGCGGGTCCCGGCTGATGGTGGTGCTCATCGTCACGACCGGCCGGGTCGAGCAGCGCGTCGTCGACACCGGGCAGGACGTCACCGGCGGCGACGGCGAGCGGCTGGTCTTCGACCTGCGCGGCGCCCTCAACACGATGGCGGCCGGCCGCCCCTTCACCGAGGTCGCGGCGGGTCTGGGGGACCTGCCCGACCAGTTCGCCCCGCAGGACCGCGCGGCCGTCGAGGCGGTCACCACCGCGCTCGCGGAGCTCGTGGTCGAGGAGCGCGAGGAGCGGGTGGTCGTGGCCGGCACCAGCAACCTCGCCCGCGGCGGCGACTTCCCGCTGACCCTGGGCCCGGTGCTGGAGGCGCTCGAGGAGCACGTGGTCCTCCTGCGGCTGCTCGACGCCATGCACGACGACCCGGTGCGGCCCGCCGACACCGACGTGGTCGCCGTCCGGATCGGGCACGAGCTGTCCCACGCCGGGCTCGTGTCCACCTCCGTGGTGGCCACCGGGTACGGTGCCGGCCCCGACCACGTCGCCGGCCTCGGGGTCGTCGGCCCCACCCGCATGGACTACCCCACGACCATGGCCGCGGTCCGCGCGGTCGCGACCTACGTCTCGCGCTCCCTCGGGGCCTAGCCGCACGGCCGCAGCACGCCACGTCACCCGCACACCACCACGCAGGCAAGGACATCCGTGAACGACTACTACGCAGACCTCGGGGTCGAGCGCGGCGCCAGCGCCGAGGAGATCAAGAAGGCCTACCGTCGGCAGGCCCGCAAGCTCCACCCCGACGTCAACCCCGGCCCGGAGGCCGAGGAGCAGTTCAAGAAGGTCAGCCAGGCCTACGACGTGCTCGGCGACGCCGACAAGAAGCGCGCCTACGACATGGGCGCCGACCCCTACGCCGGCGCGTCGGGCGGCTTCGGCCAGGGCTTCACCTTCAGCGACATCATGGACCAGTTCTTCGGGGCGGGCGCCGCCGCCGCGGGGGGCCGCGGGCCGCGCTCGCGGATGCGCCGCGGCCAGGACGCCCTGGTGCGCGCCGACGTGGACCTGCGCACCGCGGTCTTCGGCGACACCACCGAGCTGACCCTGGACACGGCCGTCGCGTGCGGCACCTGCCACGGCGACGGCTGCCAGCCGGGCACCACCGTGCAGACCTGCTCGGCCTGCAACGGGCGCGGCGAGATCCAGCAGGTGCAGCGCAGCTTCCTCGGCCAGATCATGACCTCCCGGCCGTGCGGCGTCTGCCACGGCTACGGGACCGTCATCCCCAACCCCTGCTTCGAGTGCTCCGGCGAGGGCCGGGTCCGCACCCGGCGCGGCGTCACGATCAAGGTGCCGGCGGGTGTCGACACCGGCACCCGCATCCAGCTGCGCGGCGAGGGGGAGGTGGGCCCGGGCGGCGGTCAGCCCGGCGACGTCTACGTCGAGATCGTCGTGACGCCCCACCCGACCTTCCAGCGCAACGGCGACGACCTGCACTGCACCCTCGACGTGCCCATGACCGCGGCCGCCCTCGGGTCCACCATCACCCTGGACACCTTCGACGGGCCGGCCGACGTGTCGGTGCGGCGGGGCACGCAGTCGGCCGACACCGTCACCCTCGACGAGCTCGGCGTCACCCACCTGCGCGGTCACGGTCGCGGCGACCTCGTGGTGCACCTCAACGTGCAGACCCCGACCCGCCTCGACGGCCGTCAGGAGGAGCTGCTGCGCGAGCTCGCGGCGCTGCGCGGCGAGGAGAACCCGGACGCCCACGTCACCTCCCTGGACAAGGGGCTGCTCGGCAAGCTCCGCGACGCCTTCCGCTGACCGATGACGGCGCCGCTCTTCCTGCTGGCCCCCGCCTCGCTGGAGGCGGTCGCCGAGGGTGCCCTCGTCGTCGTCGACGGCGCGGAGGGCCGGCACGCGGCGGGCTCGCTGCGGCTCCGCGCGGGCGAGGCGGTGCTGCTCTCGGACGGGTCGGGCGTGGAGGTGGCCGGGTCCGTGCACCAGGTCGGCCCCGCCGAGATCACCGTGCGCGTGGAGTCCGTATGCCGCCCACCCGCCCCCGCCCCGAGGTTCGTCCTCGCGCAGGCGCTCGCCAAGGGCGACCGCGACGAGCAGGCGATCGAGGCGGCCACCGAGCTCGGCGTCGACGAGGTGGTGCCCTGGGGCGCCGACCGCAGCATCGTGCAGTGGCGGGGGGAGCGGGCCGCCAAGGCGCACCGCAAGTGGGAGCAGGTCGTCGAGCGGGCCACGAAGCAGTCGCGGCGCCACCGCACCCCGGTCGTCGCGGACCACGTCTCCAGCCGGCAGCTCGCCTCCCGGCTGGGCGGGGCCACCCTCGCGCTGGTGCTGCACGAGGACGCCACCACCTCGGTCAGCGAGGTGGTCCTGCCGGAGGCCGGAGAGGTCGTGGTGGTGGTCGGCCCGGAGGGCGGCATCACCGCGCCGGAGCTGGCGGCCTTCGAGGCAGCGGGCGCGCACGTCATACGGCTCGGACCGCACGTGCTGCGGTCCTCCAGCGCCGGGCCGGCGGCGCTCGCCGTGCTGCTGGCGCGCGCGCGGTGGTGAGGGGCGCGGTCAGCCGACCGTGAAGCTCCGCGCCACCCGCCCGAGGTCCCGCTGGCCGTCCGCGGGGCTCGGCGCCCACACCTCCGCGCGGTAGCCGCCCTTGGGGAGGGCTCCGAGGTCGACCCGCCAGGCCCCACGGGTGGGGCACGCGATGGACGCCGTCGTGACGCCGGAGCGCACCGTCGCGGTGCCCCGGGTGACCCGGTAGGCCACGGTGCCCTCGAAGGCGCAGGCCTGCCCGGTCAGCGCCACGCGACCCGACCGGACCACGCCGCCCACCCCCGGCGAGTCGATCCAGACCGCCGCCAGCACCGACGTCTGACCGACCCCCGTGGCGCGACGGTGGGCGACCCCGGCGGGCAGCCCGCCCAGCACCTGCCCGTCCGCGGACCGGAACACGACGGGCACGTCCCTGCCCAGCGTCGCGGTGACGGTCCAGACCACCGAGGCGACGCCGAGACGCGCGGTCGCGGCGTCCACGCGCCGGGTCGGCCCGGCGACGGTGACGTCGATGCGGCCGGGTGCGGAGACCACGCCGGTGACGGTCCGCTCGCCCCAGACGTTGAGGTGGCCCCGCCGCCCCGCCTCGCGCATCACGGCGTTGGCGGCCGCCTCCGCCCGGGCCTCGGCGGTGCGGTGCGTGGTCGGCACGAACTCGCGGAACAGCCGCAGCCGCGGCGTGGGTCGGCCGCCGGACTCCGCCGTCGTGACGCCGTCGTGGTCCAGGAAGTAGGTGGGCAGCGCCGGCGCGGGTCTCGGTGCGGCGGCGGGAGCGGCCGCGGCGCCGGCGGCTGGTCCGAGGGCCACGGCGAGGCCTCACAGGAGGGCTGCGGTGGTGCGGCGCGGGACGACACTGGTCATGGTGAGCTCCTCGACGGTGAGTGCTGCCGCCATTGTGCGCCCTCGCGCGGTCGGGCGGGTGGGTGGCCCGGCCCGATCGACGCATCCGCCGAGGGGCCGCGGCGCTCCCGCCTCGCTAGGCTCCCGGCCATGACCGACAACGACGCGACCCGCCCCGCCCAGCGCGACCCGGACTGCCTCTTCTGCAAGATCGTCGCCCGCGAGGTCCCGGCGGACGTGGTGCACGAGACCGAGACCACCCTGGCCTTCCGCGACATCCAGCCGCAGGCACCCACCCACGTCCTCGTGATCCCCAAGGCCCACCACCGCGACGCCGTCGCCACGGCGCTCGCCGCCCCCGCGCTGCTGACCGACGTCGTCGTGGCCGCCGGCGAGGTGGCCCGCCAGGAGGGCGTCGCCGACAGCGGCTACCGGATCGTCACCAACACCGGGCGTGACGCCCAGCAGAGCGTGGACCACCTGCACCTGCACGTGGTCGGCGGCCGCGGCCTGCAGTGGCCGCCCGGCTGATCCCGGCCGCCAGGTGCGGCCGAGTCTCCTCGGGGGCTGTCGGTGCAGCCCCGTAGACTGAGGGGACGATGACAGACACCACACCCGAGGCCCTCGACCTCCCGACCGCGGCCGGTGACGACGGTGCGGCGCCGACCGCCGCCCAGCCCGCCACGCGCCACGCGATCGTCATACCGTCCTCCGTGCCCATGCTGTCCCTGCTCGGGCCCCACGACGAGCTGCTGCGCACCATGGAGCGGGCCTTCCCACGGCTGGACATCCACGTGCGGGGCCACGAGTTCCGCCTCGACGGGCCCTCCGCCGACGCCGCCCTCGTGGAGGACCTGGTCGGCGAGCTGCTGGTCGTGGTCGAGCAGGGGCTGCCGGTCAACCGTGACGCGGTCGAGCGGTCGATCCAGATGCTCCGCGGCCGCACCCAGGAGCGGCCCGCCGACGTCCTGACCACCAACATCATCTCCGCGCGGGGCCGCACGATCCGCCCCAAGACGGTGGGGCAGAAGCGGTACGTCGACGCCATCGACGCCCACACGATCGTCTTCGGCATCGGGCCGGCGGGCACCGGCAAGACCTATCTCGCGATGGCCAAGGCCGTCGCCGCCCTGCAGGCCGGCGAGGTCACCCGGATCATCCTGACCCGTCCCGCCGTCGAGGCGGGGGAGAAGCTCGGCTTCCTGCCCGGCACGCTCACCGACAAGATCGACCCCTACCTGCGCCCGCTCTACGACGCGCTGCACGACATGCTCGACCCCGAGCAGATCCCGCGGCTCATGGCGGCGGGGACCATCGAGGTCGCCCCGCTGGCCTACATGCGCGGTCGCACCCTCAACGACGCCTTCATCATCCTCGACGAGGCGCAGAACACCTCGCCCGAGCAGATGAAGATGTTCCTCACCCGCCTCGGCTTCGGGTCGCGGATCGTCGTCACCGGCGACGTGACGCAGGTCGACCTGCCGGGCGGCACCCAGTCCGGGCTGCGGGTGGTGCGCGACATCCTCAGCGACGTCCCGGACATCCACTTCGCCGAGCTGACCGCGGTCGACGTGGTGCGTCACCGACTCGTGGGGGAGATCGTGGCCGCCTACGGCAAGTGGGACGAGGGGCAGCGCCGATGAGCATCGACGTCCACAACGAGACCGACCACCGGGTCGACGTGCGCGAGCTCGTCGCGCTGGCGGAGTTCGTCTATGCCGCGATGCGGGTGCACCGCGGCGCCGACCTGGCCATCACCCTCGTGGACGAGCCGGCCATGGAGCGGCTGCACGTGCAGTGGATGGACCTCGAGGGTCCCACCGACGTCATGAGCTTCCCCATGGACGAGCTGCGGCCGGGCCGCGACGGCGAGCGGCTGCAGGAGGGGGTCCTCGGGGACATCGTCCTGTGCCCCTCGGTGGCGCACCGGCAGGCGGCGGGGGCGGGGCACTCCTTCGAGGAGGAGCTGCTGCTGCTCACGACCCACGGCATCCTGCACCTGCTCGGCTACGACCACGCCGAGCCCGAGGAGGAGCGCGAGATGTTCGACCTGCAGCGGACCCTGCTGCTCACCTTCCTCGCCGGGCGCGGTCGACCGCAGGGCTGACCGTGACCCTGCAGCTGATCCTCGGCGCGCTCGTCGCGCTGGTGCTGACCTTCCTGCTCGCCCTGGCCGAGTCGGCGGTGCAGCGGGTGTCGCGGCATACGTCGGAGGAGCTGCTCGACGAGGGGCGGGCGGGGGCGGCCTCGCTGGTCAAGGTCGTCGAGGACAAACCGGGCTACATCTCCGCCGCGACCTTCCTGCGGGTGATCAGCGAGTCGACCATGGCGGTGCTGGTGACCGTGGCCGTCGCGGAGCGGGTCGACGGGCCGGTGCGCCCGCTGCTCATCAGCATCGCCATCATGGCCGTGGCGTCGTTCGTGCTGACCGGGGTGTCGCCGCGGACCCTCGGGCGCCAGCACGCCGGCCGCGTCGCCGTGCTGGCGGCTCCCGCGCTGGTGTGGCTGCGGCGGGTGCTGGGTCCGGTGGCCCGGCTCATGGTCGGGCTCGGCAACGCCGTGACCCCGGGCAAGGGCTACACCGACGGGCCCTTCGCCACGGAGGCCGAGCTGCGCGACCTCGTCGACATGGCCAACCAGAGCGACGTCATCGAGGACGACGAGCGGGAGATGATCCACTCCGTCTTCGAGCTCGGCGACACCGTCGCCCGCGAGGTCATGGTCCCGCGCACCGACATGGTCACCCTGGAGCAGGACAAGACGCTGGGCAAGGCGATGTCGCTCTTCCTGCGCTCGGGCTTCTCCCGGATCCCCGTCGTGGGGGAGGACAACGACGACGTGCTCGGGCTGCTCTACCTCAAGGACGTGGCGCGGCGGGTCAACGACGACGAGCCGGCACGGGCGCTGCCCGTCGAGGACGTCATGCGCCCGATGCACTTCGTGCCCGACAGCAAGCCCATCGACGACCTCCTGCGCGAGATGCAGCAGGACCAGGTGCACCTGGCGGTCGTCGTGGACGAGTACGGCGGGACCGCCGGCCTGGTCACCATCGAGGACATCCTCGAGGAGATCGTGGGGGAGATCGCCGACGAGTACGACCGCGAGGCGCAGGGCATCGAGGAGCTGGGGGACGGCTCGGTCCGGATCCCGGCCACGATGCACGTGGACGACTTCGCGCAGGAGTTCGGCGTCGACCTGGAGGAGGACGACGTCGACACCGTCGGCGGCCTCATCGCCAAGCTGTCCGGCCGCGTCCCCATCCCGGGCTCCACGGTCCAGCTGCTCGGGCTCGAGCTCATGGCCGAGAAGCCCGCCGGACGCCGCCACCGGATCGCCACCGTCGTGGTCCGACGCGTCGCGCAGGACCGCTCGCCGGTCGAGGTGTGGGAGGCTGAGCTCGCCGGTCGACGCGCCCAGCAGGATGGCGACGCGAGCCGCCACGAGGAGGAGTCCGCATGACCACGCCCTTCCGCGCAGGCTTCGCCTGCCTCGTGGGTCGGCCCAACGCCGGCAAGTCGACGCTGACCAACGCCCTGGTGGGGCAGAAGGTCGCGATCACGAGCAGCAAGCCGCAGACCACCCGCCACACGATTCGCGGGATCGCCAACACCGAGGCCGGCCAGCTGGTGCTCGTGGACACCCCCGGCCTGCACAAGCCCCGGACCCTGCTCGGCGAGCGGCTCAACGACCTGGTGCGCGAGACGCTGCTCGAGGTCGACGTCATCGGCTTCTGCCTTCCCGCAGACCAGCGGCCCGGGCCGGGTGACCAGTTCATCGCCGCCGAGCTGGCCGAGCTGCAGCGGGCCCGTCGCCGGCCGGTGGTGGCGCTGGTCACCAAGATCGACAAGGTGGACAAGCAGCGGCTGGCCGAGCACCTCATCGCCGTCGACCAGCTGGGCTCGTGGGACGCGATCGTGCCGTGCTCCGCCACGCGCGGCGACCAGGTCGCCGAGGTCGCCGAGGTGCTCGTGTCCTACCTGCCCGAGTCGCCGCCGCTCTACCCCGAGGGCCACCTGACCGACGAGCCCAAGGCGGTCATGATCGCCGAGCTCGTCCGGGAGGCGGCGCTGGAGGGCGTGCGCGACGAGCTGCCGCACTCCCTGGCCGTGGTGGTCGAGGAGATGGTGCCCCGCGAGGACCGCCCCGAGGACAACCCGCTCCTGGACGTGCGGGTCAACGTCTTCGTGGAGCGGCAGTCGCAGAAGGCCATCGTCATCGGCCGGGGCGGCGCGCGGCTGCGCGAGGTCGGCACGCAGGCCCGCACCCAGATCGAGGCGTTGCTGGGCCAGCGCGTCTACCTCGACCTGCACGTCAAGGTCGCCAAGGACTGGCAGCGCGACCCCAAGCAGCTGCAGCGGCTGGGTTTCTGACCGCCCCGCCCTGCCCCTCGGGCGCCCTGTGGACAACGGATCGGGTTGTCGGGGCTGCCTGTGGATGACGCCGGACGGTGACGGTGCGGGCGGCATACCCTCCTGGCATCAGCCGAGCAGGAGGTGTCCCGGGCATGAGTTCGTATGCCGTCCACGTCGCGCCCGTCCTCGACGGCGGCGACCGTCTGTGCAGCGCCGCCGACGCGCTGGCTCCCGTGCGGGTCGGCCCCGGCGCCGAGTCCCTCGCCGACGCCCTGCCGGGCAGCGCCAGCGCCGCGGTCGCCACCGAGCTGGCGCAGCTGCTGGACCGCCGTCTCGCGCTGCTGCACCGGACCACCACGTCGCTGGGGGCGGCCTGGCGCGAGGCCGGGGCCGCCTACGCGCAGTGCGAGGACACCGTCACCGCCGCGATGGATGACGCGCGATGACCACCGTCGAGCAGGTCCGGCGCTGGTCCGCCGCAGGCGTCCGGGACGCGGGCGCCCAGCTGAGCGCACGGGCGGCCACCCTGGAGGGCACGGCCGCGCGCCTGCCGCTCCCGGACTCCCGGTGGCGTGGCGACGCCGCCGACGCCGCGCACGTGGGCCTGGAGCAGGTGCGGACGGACGCGCTGGCCCAGGCCGCCGACGTCGCCGCGGTGGCCGAGGCCGTGGTCGCCGCCGCGGGCCGTCTCGACCAGCTCGCGGCGGGGCTGCGCCAGCTCGAGGAGTCGCTGCGCGCGGACGGCTTCGAGCTGACCGACGACGGCCGGGTCCTGGACCTGCGGCCGTGCCTCCCCGCCGGGGAGGCCGTGTGGTCCGGCGCCGAGCGAGTCGAGCTGCGCACCGCCGCCGAGGGCGACGTGAGGGCGCTGCTGGCCACCACCGACGACGTCGACCAGTCGCTCGCGCACGCCCTCGCCGGCATCGGCGCCGGGACCGTCACCGCCACGCAGGCCGTGTGCCGCCCCGGCGTGCTCTCCGCCTCCTCGGTCACCGCGTCTCCCGCCTCGCGCGAGGCCGATGTGCGTGCCCGGGCCCACCAGGTGGTCGGGCACGTCGCCGCGCACACCCACAAGTGGGGGCAGGGTCCGGTGATCGAGTCGGCACGCCGGCGCTACGTCGAGGACGAGGCCTTCGCCACCGTCGTCGACGACTACGGCGACCACGGCGACGCGGGCATGCTGGCCCGCAACGTGCTGCTGGCGACCGACGACCAGGAGCTGGCCCAGTGGGTCTACACCCACCCCTACGACTGGGCCCACGAGGCCGCTCCCTTCGAGTCGCCGGACGGTGCGCCCTACGTGATGGACATCCCCGTCGAGCACAGCACGCTCACCGAGTGGGCCCGGATGGCGACGACCGTGTCCAACGGCTACCTCGACGCGCACCGGCCCCGCATCGCGCGCGAGCCGCGGCCGGACCCCAACGCCCAGGAGCTCGCCCGCAACCGCGCGGCCCACGACGCCTTCGGCAAGGTCACCAACCGGGCGTACGCCGAGATCGGGCGCAAGGCCGAGCAGATCGTGACCGGTCACGCCTACGACAAGCACGTGCTGGGCCTCAACAAGAAGGGTCAGAAGGTGTTCGAGCCCGACCTGCCCGAGATGACCTCCCGGGCCCAGCTCGTCGACCGCACCTTCGAGGTGCTCTACGACCAGCCGCGGATCGAGCTGGCGGCCGGCCGGGCATACCACCTCGACCCGGTCGACCAGCACATCGTGATCGTCAACGAGCGTGCCGCCGACGGCGGGACCTCCTTCCGGATCACGAAGGAGGGGTACGAGAAGGAGCTCCTGACCAAGGACGCTGCCCAGCGCGCCACCGAGGGGCTGCCGCCGACCCCGCCGCCGCAGACGGCCGTCGCGGACCTGCACCGCGTCTACCTCGAGCGCAACCCGATCCTGCCGGAGCGCTCGATCGCACCACGACGACAGGTGGAGCACTGGGAGGTCGCGATGGAGTGGCCGTGGGCGAGGAAGGAGTCGCGATGAAGCTGCTGGCGCAGCAGGACGACGCCGTGGCGGTGTCCATGCACGACCTCGAGGCGGAGGTGCTCGCGACCGCCGCGCGCGAGGTGGAGTTCATGGCCCTGGTGGACCCCGACGCGCTCGGCAGCCTGAGCGTGACGGGACGCGCGCTGCGGGCCGACCTGGCCGAGTGCCGTCGCCTGACGACGGGCCTGATCCCCGGGGACCCGGACCAACGGGTGCTGGAGCTGTGGGGGATGCTGCGGTCGCCGACACCCCAGGCGCTCGAGCCGCCGGACCCACGGGTCGCGGACCTGCTGCAGCGGCACGGGCCTCGGTTGCCACCGGCCTACGCGCAGCGGGTGCAGGAGGTCCTGGACCGGCACAGCCCCGCGATCGCCCTGCTCCTGCTGCTGCACGGGTTGAGCGAGGCGGGCACGATCCTGGACGAGGACGACTACGAGAGCTGCCAGCTGCTCGGAGCTCGTTACCTCGCGAGCGGGTGCTACTCCGCCGCGCTGCGGTCCTGCTGGGCGCGGCTCGGGCAGGGACGCAGCGACCAGCTGCGGGCGGAGGCGCTGACGACCGAGCTGCCGCTGACCGGACGCTGCCTGCTCTACCTCGACACGGTCGACGGTCGCCTGCACGTGCGGGTGTCGCGGACCCGGCTGCCGGAGCTGCTGTCCCTGGCGTCGCTGGCGCGCGACAGCATCCACCCCCGCGACGAACGCTTCCCGGAGCACTACCGCCGCGGGCTGGACCGGCTCCACACCGACGTCGGCGTGGTGCTGCGCTACCTCGACTCCGGACCGGTGCAGCGCACGCTGTGGCGGTGGGGGGCGGGGCGCTAGCGCCGTCGACGGCGGCCCTCAGCGGCGCCGGGCAGCGGGGCCCGCGCTCGCCGGGGTGACCTTGACGGCCGCCCACGCCCGCGTGACGGCGTCGAGCTCGACCGAGCCGGCGCCGTAGCGCGCGGACGCGGCGTCCATGGTGGCCCGCGCGAAGGTGGCGAAGTCGCAGTCCTGCGGGATCCGCACCCCGTGCGCGGCCGTCAGCACGTCCCACCACACCTGCCCGGCGCGCTCCCACGCGTGACCGCCGAGGGTCGTGGCGACCAGGTAGAAGGCGTGGTTGGGGATGCCGGAGTTGATGTGGACGCCGCCATTGTCGTGGGCAGGGTCGTTGTCGTGGGGCAGGTCGACGTAGTCGTCCATCGTCGCCGGCTGCGGGTCCTTGCCCAGGGCAGGGTCGTCGTAAGCCGTGCCCGGCGCCTTCATCGAGCGCAGCGCCACGCCGCGGACCTTGGGGGTGAAGATGCCTGCCCCGATCAACCAGTCGGCCTGGCCGGCGGTCTGCCCGAGCGCGTGCTGCTTGGTGAGCGAGCCGACGACGTCGGAGATCGACTCGTTGAGCGCCCCGGACTGCCCGACGTAGGTCAGGCCCGCGGTGTACTGCGTGACGCCGTGCGCCAGCTCGTGGCCGATCACGTCGATCGAGTCGGTGAACGACGCGAAGTAGACGCCGTCGCCGTCGCCGAAGACCATCTGGGTGCCGTCCCAGAAGGCGTTGTCGTAGTCCCGGTCGTAGTGGACGCTCGCCACCAGCGTCAGCCCCTTGCCGTCGAGGGAGTCCCGGCCGTAGGCCTCGGCCAGCAGGGCGTAGGTGGCGCCGAGCCCGTCGTAGGCCTCGGTGACGGACTCGTCGGGCGTCGGCGGCTCGCCCTCGGACCGCACCAGGCGGCCCGGCAGGTCGGTCCGGTGCTCCGCGTCGTGCAGCTCCCGGTGGGGACTCATCGGGTGCGCGGGGCTGGCGGGGGGCGCCGGCTGCGGCCGACGGGGCCGCCCCTTGCCGACGTGCAGGCTCATGCCCCCGGGCAGCCGGGGCTCGGGCCTGGTGGTGCGCACCTCGCGTGCCCCCCGCTGCTCGGCGTCCCGCTGCAGGGTGCGGCGGGACGCCTCGACGACGCGGCGCTCGGGCGCCTCCGCGACGAGGTGCCGCAGCAGGTGCGGCGGGACGATGCCGCAGCGGTGCGGCAGGACGGGGGCGGGGGGCTGCAGCGGCGTCGTCATACGGCCACTATGGACCTGGCCGCTGACAGACCCCCGGGCTGCGGGGTCCCGGCCGTGGGCACGGCAGGCCGTCCCAGGATGCGGACCCCGGCCGGGCGCCAGGTGGACGGGGACGGCGCATCGCCATACGGTCTGGATCGTGCGTATGCGGAACGCGGCCTGCTGGGCCCTGCTTCTTCGCTGCCGCGGCGAGGCCCTCTAGAGACGGCCGCCCTCGCCGCGGAGCTCGCTCTGCTCGGCCGTCGAGCACGACAGCGACCAGCGAACTGTGAGGCACCAGAGCATGATCCACCCCCAGCAGCCCACGCCGATGCCGGTGGGCAAGTACACCCCCTTCCACGAGCAGATCACCGTCGACCTGCCCGACCGCACCTGGCCCGACAAGGTGATGACCACCGCGCCGCGCTGGTGCGCCGTCGACCTGCGCGACGGCAACCAGGCGCTGATCGACCCGATGAGCCCGGAGCGCAAGCTGCGGATGTTCCAGCTGCTGGTGCAGATGGGCTACAAGGAGATCGAGGTCGGCTTCCCGAGCGCCAGCCAGACCGACTACGACTTCGTCCGCCAGCTGATCGAGGGCGGCCACATCCCGGACGACGTGACCATCCAGGTCCTCACCCAGTGCCGCGACCACCTGATCGAGCGGACGTATGACGCCCTCCGCGGCGCCAGGCAGGCCATCGTCCACTTCTACAACTCGACGTCCGTGCTGCAGCGCAAGGTCGTCTTCGGCCTCGACCAGGACGGCATCGTCGACATCGCGCTGCAGGGCGCCCGCCTGTGCAAGAAGCTCGAGGAGACCATCCCCGACACGACGATCTACTACGAGTACTCCCCGGAGTCCTACACGGGCACCGAGCTGGACTTCGCCGCGCGGGTCTGCAACGAGGTCATCGAGGTCATCGACCCGACGCCGGACCACAAGATCATCATCAACCTGCCCGCGACCGTCGAGATGGCCACGCCCAACGTCTACGCCGACTCGATCGAGTGGATGAGCCGCCACCTGGACCGCCGCGAGTCGGTCGTGCTGTCGCTGCACCCGCACAACGACCGCGGGTCCGGGGTGGCCGCCGCCGAGCTGGGCTACCTGGCCGGCGCCGACCGCATCGAGGGCTGCCTCTTCGGCAACGGCGAGCGCACCGGCAACGTCTGCCTGGTCACCCTCGGCATGAACATGTTCAGCCAGGGCATCGACCCGCAGATCGACTTCTCCGACATGGCCGGCATCCGGTCCGTGGTCGAGCACTGCAACCAGCTGCCGGTGCACGAGCGCCACCCGTATGGCGGCGACCTGGTCTTCACGGCCTTCTCCGGCTCGCACCAGGACGCGATCAAGAAGGGCTTCGACTGGATGGCGCGGGAGTCGGCGTCCTCCGGCAAGGACATCGACGAGCTCGTGTGGGGCGTGCCCTACCTGCCGATCGACCCGCACGACATCGGCCGGTCCTACGAGGCCGTGGTCCGGGTCAACAGCCAGTCGGGCAAGGGCGGGGTGTCCTACATCCTCAAGGCCGAGCGGGGGCTGGACCTGCCGCGCCGCCTGCAGGTGGAGTTCTCCGGGGTCGTGCAGGCCCGCACCGACACGCAGGGCGGCGAGGTCACGCCGGCCGAGCTGTGGGCGGTCTTCGAGGACGAGTACCTCCCCGCCGATCGGCGCTGGGGACGGTTCGCGCTCAAGGGGATCCGCACCGACGACGAGGGCGAGGCGGGCCGCGGCACGTGGAGCTTCCGGCTCGACGACCGTGGCACCGAGCAGGTCCTGTCGGGCAGCGGCAACGGCCCCATCGCGGCCTTCACGGACGCGCTCGGCGCCTACGGCGTGGACGTCCGCGTGCTCGACTACGCCGAGCACGCGATGTCCGCGGGTGGCGACGCGCGGGCCGCGTCCTACGTCGAGTGCGCGGTGGGGGAGCGCGTCCTGTGGGGCGTCGGCCTGCACGAGAACATCCTGCGCGCGTCCATCGAGGCGGTGGTCTCGGCGGTGAACCGCGCCGAGCGCTGACCGCTCGTGTGCGCTGGATCGTGTGTGCTGAGGACCGCGGGAGCCCTGGAGGGCTTGCCCGCGGTCCTCTGCTCTCGAGGTCAGATCTGGCACCTTAGATCGGTTAGTGGGCCAGATCTGGCCTCTCTTGGGGTCGGCTTGCTATTCTTGCCGTATGGCGAGCCCCACCCCGCGTCCCGTGACCCGTGCCCTGGGGGCCACGGGTGAGGCGCTGCGCGGCTGGCGGGTCCTGCAGGGGCTGACCGTGGGGCAGGTCGCTGACCGGGCCGGCATCTCCGAGCGCACCGTCAAGCGGCTGGAGGCCGGCGAGGGCGCCGCGCTCGAGCACTTCCTGCGGGTGGCGCGGGCCCTGGGCCTGCTCGACCAGGTGGTCGCGGCCGTCGACCCCCTGCAGAGCGACCTCGGCCGGATGCGCGCGGACGAGCTGCTGCCGCGGCGCCCCCGGCGTCGGCCTGGTGGCGGCCCGTCATGACGAGCGTGGAGGTCTTCCTCGACCCCGCCGTGAGGGTCGGCACCCTGCACGTCCACCGGGCTCGCGGTGCGGAGTCGGCGAGCTTCACCTACGACGCGGACTATCTGGGTCGGCCGGGCGCCTACGCCCTGGAGCCGGCGCTGCCGTTGCGGTCAGGGGCCTTTCACCTCTCGGGTCGCCTCTTCGGCGCGTTCGCCGACAGCAGTCCCGACCGGTGGGGGCGCACCCTCGTGCGCCGAGCCCTCGCCGAGGCGGCCCGCGCGGCAGGCGAGACGCCACGCCAGCCAGGGGAGGCCGACTTCCTGCTGGGCGTGCGTGACGACCTGCGCCAGGGCGCCCTGCGCTATCGGGTGCCGGGCGACCCGGCCGGCGCCTTCCGGGCCGACGCGGCGGACGGCGTCCCCGTCCTGACCGAGCTCGGCACGCTGCTCTCCCTGGCTGACAGGGTGCTCGCCGACGAGGCGGACCTGGCCGACCTGCGTCGCCTGGTCGGCGCCGGCTCCTCCCTCGGCGGCGCCCGCCCCAAGGCCCACGTCCTGCTGCCCGGCGGCACCGTCGGCATCGCGAAGTTCCCCTCCGAGGCGCACGACGAGTGGAATGTCATGGCCTGGGAGAAGGTCGCCCTCGACCTGGCCGCCGCCGCCGGCATCGCCGTCCCCCCTTCCCAGCTCGTGCCGGTCGCCGGCCGGGACGTGCTCGTCGTCGAACGCTTCGACCGGCGTGCTGCCGGGCGGCGGGACTCTGGGGAGCGGATCGGTTACGTCAGCGCCATGACGATGCTGGAGGCCACGGACGGCGACCGAGCGAGCTACCTGGACCTCGCCGAGGTCATCGAGGAATCCTCCCCGCGCGCCGCCGCCGACCTCGAGCAGCTGTGGCGCAGAGCGGCATTCGGCGCCCTGATCAACAACACCGATGACCACCTGCGCAACCACGGCTTCCTGCGCGACAAGGGCGGGTGGGTCCTCTCACCCGCCTTCGACCTCAACCCGACGCCCTTCCGCACACCCTTCGCCACCGACATCGCCGACCCGGGCGACGGAGGGTCCATCCCCGCCCTGCTCGACGTCGCCGACTACTTCCGCCTGAGCCGGGAGCGGGCGACCCAGGTCCTCGCCGAGGTGTCCAGTGCGGTGGCGGGGTGGGGCCGCGCAGCGGCGTCATACGGCATCGGCGAGCGGGAGCGAGCCCGCCTGAGCTCGGCGTTCACCGCCTGAGCCTCAACGCACCCCGCGCGGACGGAACTGGATCGAGATGCGCGGCCCCACCGCCGTGCTGCTCTTGGGGATCGCGTGCTCCCACGTCCGCTGGCACGACCCGCCCATGACGACCAGGTCGCCATGGCCGAGGCTGAACCGGTGCGCCGTCGCCCCGCCGCCGCGCGGGCGCAGCGCCAGGGTGCGCGCTGCCCCGACCGAGACGATCGCGACGATGGTGTCGTGCGTCGAGCCGCGGCCGACGGTGTCGCCGTGCCAGGCGACCGAGTCGGCACCGTCGCGGTAGAGGCAGAGGCCGGCGCTGGTCAGCGGCTCGCCCAGCTCGGGCAGGTAGTGCGCCGAGAGGCGGTCGCGCAGCTCGTCGAGGAGCGGGTCGGGGAGGGACTCGCCGGACCCGTAGTACTTGGTGAGGCGGGGGACGGCCACGACGTTGTCGTACATCTGACGGTGCTCCGCGTGCCAGGGCACCACCTCGACGAGCCGGTCGAAGAGCTGCTGGGAGCCCTGCAGCCAGCCCGGCAGGTGGTCGACCCAGGCGCCGCGGGTCAGCTCGGTCCGCCGCACCCCGTCAAGCGGGCCGGGTGCGCACTCCTCGGCGAGGTCGAAGATGGAACCCTGAAGTCCGATCATGCGTTCGATCATACCCCGGACATGCGTCGGCCGGCGGCCCGGCGACCACCCCCCCATTGGTCACCAATGACGTCCCAGGCGCCCGCGTGAACGATCCAAACCGTGATTGGTGACCAATGGCGGCAGAGTGGGGGCGGGTCGGGAGCGTCGCGCCTGGATGTGGGGACCCAGGGGCGACAATGGGGTGATGGCGCTCTACCGGGATCAGGCGGTGGTCCTGCGCACCCACAAGCTGGGTGAGGCGGACCGCATCGTCACGATGCTCTCCCGGCGCCACGGCAAGATCCGCGGCGTGGCCAAGGGCGTGCGTCGCACCAAGTCCCGCTTCGGCGCGCGGCTCGAGCCGTTCATGGTCGTGGACGTCCAGCTCTACCAAGGGCGTTCGCTCGACACGGTGACGCAGGTCGAGACCCTGGGTGCCTACGCCGACACGATCATGCGCGACTACGGCGCCTACACGGCGGCCAGCGCCATGGTCGAGACCGCCGACCAGCTGACGGTCGAGCACGAGCCCAACGCCCAGCAGTTCATGCTGCTCGCCGGCGCGCTCCGCAGCCTCGCCAACCAGGAGCACGACAGCGGCCTGGTCCTGGACGCCTACCTGCTGCGGGCCGTCGCGACGGCCGGGTGGGCGCCGAGCTTCGACGAGTGCGCCCGGTGCGGCGCGCCCGGTCCGCATCGCGGCTTCAACCTCGCCTCCGGCGGTGCCGTATGCCGCGACTGCCGCCCCCCGGGGTCCGCCGCCCCGAGCCCCGCCACCATGGTGCTGCTGTCGGCGCTGCTGTCCGGCGACTGGGACCGCGCCGACGCCAGCGAGGCACGGCACCGCCGCGAGGGGGCCGGCCTGGTGGCGGCGTTCGTGCAGTGGCACCTCGAGCGCGGGGTACGGTCCTTGCGGTTGGTCGAGCGAGCATGAGGAGCGAGGCGTGGCACTGAGGCGCAGCAGGGTCGAGCCCTACCGCGGCGAGATCCGGCACCCCTTCCCGCACCCGAGCGGCGCCCGGCCGCCCGCCATACCGCGTGAGCTCGTCCCGCAGCACGTCGCGGTCGTCATGGACGGCAACGGCCGGTGGGCCAACCAGCGCGGGCTGCCGCGGACGCAGGGGCACGAGGCGGGGGAGGCGAGCCTGCTCGACGTGGTCGCCGGCGCCATCGAGATGGGCATCCCCAACCTGTCCGCCTACGCCTTCTCCACCGAGAACTGGCGGCGCAGCCCCGACGAGGTGCGCTTCCTCATGGGCTTCAACCGCGACGTGATCCACCGGCGCCGCGACCAGCTCGCCGAGTGGGGCGTGCGGATGCGGTGGGTGGGGCGGCGCCCGCGCCTGTGGTCCAGCGTCATCAAGGAGCTCGAGCACGCGCAGGACCTGACCCGCGACAACGCCGTGCTGACGCTCTACTTCTGCGTCAACTACGGCGGGCGCGCCGAGATCGCCGACAGCGTCCGCCGGATCGCCGAGGAGGTCGCGGCCGGTCGGCTGTCGCCGCGCGGCATCGACGAGCGCACGGTCGCGCGCCACCTGGACTACCCGGACATGCCGGACGTCGACCTCTTCCTGCGGTCGTCGGGGGAGCAGCGCACGAGCAACTTCCTGCTGTGGCAGAGCGCGTATGCCGAGATGGTCTTCCTCGACACCCTGTGGCCCGACTTCGACCGGCGTGACCTGTGGCGGGCCGTGCAGATCTACGCCGAGCGGGACCGGCGATACGGCGGGGCGGTCGACACGCCGCAGTGAGGCCGGCGGGCGGTTCCGACATACGGCCGATTATGCATAGACATGCATTGATTCGTATGCTGAACCCATGCCCAAGGTCCTCACCTCCCTCCCGGTCGGCAAGCGCGTCGGCCTGGCGTTCTCCGGCGGCCTCGACACCTCGGTGGCGGTCGCCTGGATGCGCGAGAAGGGCGCCGTGCCCTTCACCTACACCGCTGACATCGGCCAGCCCGACGAGCCCGACATCGAGGGGGTGCCGAGCCGCGCGATGGAGTATGGCGCCGAGGCCGCCCGCCTCGTCGACTGCCGCCCGCAGCTGGTGGAGGAGGGCCTGGCCGCGCTGACCTGCGGGGCCTTCCACATCCGCTCGGCGGGTCGCTACTACTTCAACACCACCCCGCTCGGGCGCGCCGTCACCGGCACGCTGCTGGTGCGCGCCATGCGCGAGGACGACGTGCACGTGTGGGGCGACGGGTCGACCTTCAAGGGCAACGACATCGAGCGGTTCTACCGCTACGGGCTGCTGGCCAACCCGGGGCTGAAGATCTACAAGCCCTGGCTCGACGCGGAGTTCGTCGAGGAGCTGGGCGGGCGCCAGGAGATGAGCGAGTGGCTCTCGCACCGCGACCTGCCCTACCGCGACGCCAAGGAGAAGGCCTACTCCACCGACGCCAACATCTGGGGCGCCACCCACGAGGCCAAGACCCTCGAGCACCTCGACACCGGCCTGGAGTCCGTCGAGCCGATCATGGGCGTGAAGTTCTGGGACCCCGCGGTGGAGATCGCGACCGAGGACGTGAGCGTGCGGTTCGAGCAGGGGCGGCCGGTGGCCATCAACGACCAGGGCTTCGCGAACGACGTGGAGCTGGTGCTGGAGGCCAACCGGATCGGCGGCCGCCACGGCCTCGGCATGTCCGACCAGATCGAGAACCGCATCATCGAGGCCAAGTCGCGCGGCATCTACGAGGCGCCGGGCATGGCGCTGCTCTACATCGCCTACGAGCGGCTGCTCAACGCGATCCACAACGAGGACACCCTCGCGGCCTACCACGACATGGGTCGCCGGCTCGGGCGCCTGATGTACGAAGGGCGTTGGCTGGACCCGCAGTCCCTGATGCTGCGGGAGTCCGTGCAGCGGTGGGTCGGCTCCGCCGTGACCGGCGAGGTGACCCTGCGGCTGCGTCGCGGCGAGGACTACTCGATCCTGGACACCGCGGGCGACGGCTTCAGCTACCACCCCGACAAGCTGTCGATGGAGCGGACCGAGGGCGCCGCCTTCGGACCGGTCGACCGGATCGGCCAGCTGACCATGCGCAACCTGGACATCGCCGACTCCCGCTCGCGGCTCGAGCAGTATGCCGGGATGGGGCTGCTCGGCGTGGCCCAGGGCAGGCTGATGGGCGAGCTGGAACCCGGTGGCGCCGAGCGCATCTCCCGGGACCGTCGCTACCTCGAGGCGGACGAGGACGTGGAGAGCCTGGACCACGCCGCGATCGAGTTCGGTGTGGACTGACGACGACGGCGCGCGGCATACGGCTGGGTCCGGTCTGGGGTTGTGTCCCCGGTCTGGCAGCGTGTCCCCCGTCTTGGGCTGCAGCCCGAGACGGGGGACGGCCATGCAGACGCGGCACGGCCGCCGAGACCCGGGATGGTGCGGGGAGCAGCGGTCGGACGTGGGAGGGTGGGGCGGTGATCGAGTACAAGACCCCTGGGGAGATCGAGGCGATGCGGCCGGCCGGTCGGTTCGTGGCCGAGGTGCTGGCGACGCTGCGGCGCGAGGTGGGCGTCGGCACGGACCTGCTCGACATCGACGCGCGGGCGGCCGGCCTGATCCGGGAGCGGGACGCGGTCAGCTGCTACGTGGACTACCACCCGAGCTTCGGCGACTCGCCGTTCGGGCACGTGATCTGCACCAGCGTCAATGACGCTGTGCTGCATGGGCTTCCGCACCGTTACCGCTTGCGAGACGGGGACCTGGTGTCGCTGGACTTCGCGGCGGCCGTGGACGGGTGGGTGGCCGACAGTGCCATCAGCTTCGTCGTGGGGGAGCCGGCCGAGGCCGACCTGGCACTGATCGACACGTGCGAGCGCGCGCTGGCCGCCGCGATCGGCGTGGCCCAGGTCGGCAACCGGCTCGGGGACATCAGCGCGACCATCGGCGAGATCGCCGCGGCGGCGGGCTACGGCGTCAACACGCAGTTCGGCGGCCACGGGGTCGGGCGCACCATGCACGGCGAGCCGCACGTCCCCAACGACGGTCGCCCCGGTCGCGGTCTCGTGCTGCGCCCCGGCCTGGTCATCGCCGTCGAACCCTGGCTCATGGCGGGCACCGACGTCCTCGCCAAGGACCGCGACGGGTGGACGCTGCGCAGCGCCGACGGGTCCCGCACCGCCCACGTCGAGCACACGATCGCGATCACCGAGTCCGGCCCGCTGGTCCTGACCGACCGGTCCGCGGTGGGCTGAGCCCGCGGACGCCACGACCGTATGCCGCAGCGCCGCGCCGCTCGGCGACGAGGTGGGGCGGCGGGCGGAGCGGCATACGGGCTGGGGCCTAGGCTCGAGGGACCCGATGACGAGGAGGGCTCGACGATGAGCGACCAGCAGGCGTTCCAGGACTGCTACGACGAGGACGTCGCGCACTGCTACGGCTGCGGGCGGCTCAACGAGGCGGGGATCCAGCTCAAGAGCTACTGGGACGGCGAGGGGACGGTGGCGCGGTTCACGCCGAGGCCGGAGCACACGGCGATCCCGGGATTCGTCTATGGCGGGCTGCTGGCGTCGTTGATCGACTGCCACGGCACGGGGTCCGCGGCGGCCGCGGGGTCTCGGGCGGCCGGCGTGGATCCGGCGACCGAGCCGCTGCTGCGGTACGTGACGGCGAGCCTGCAGGTGGACTACCTGGCGCCGACGCCGATGGGGGTCGAGCTCGAGGTGCGGGGGGTGATCGAGCAGGTCAAGGGGCGCAAGGTCATCGTGGAGGAGACCGTCTCGGCGGGGGACACCGTGGTCGCGCGCGGGCGCGTGGTGGCGGTGCAGATGCCGGACTCGATGGGCTAGGTGAAGAGGGGCATGCGGGAGATGCGGTCGAAGGCCTCGGCGCACCGCTCGACGGACACCGTCATCGCGAGCCGCAGGTAGCCCTCGCACGACTCCCCGAAGGCCGTCCCCGGGATCGTCAGCACGTGCGCCTCCTCGAAGAGCCGCCGCGCCACCTCCTCGCACGGCAGACCCGTCTCGGACACGTTGACCCACAGGTAGATCGAGCCCTTGGGCCGCAGCGCCGACATGCGCGGCGTCGCGCACACCCGCTCCCACGCGTAGCGCATCCGCTCGGCGTAGAGCTCCTTGATCGGCGGCTGGATCTCGTGGCGGCGACGCAGGGCGTGCAGCGCGGCGCGCTGGGAGATGGCCGGCGCGGTGAAGACGGCGTTCTCGTTGACGTCCTTCATCGTGCGGATGATCGCCGGGGGAGCGATGACTTAGCCGATGCGCCACCCCGTCATGACGTAGTCCTTGCTGAACGACCCGAGCGCGATCGTACGCTCCGCCATGCCGGGCAGCGTCACGATCGGCAGGTGGGGCTCGTCGTAGGAGTAGAGCGGGTAGATGTCATCCGCGATCACCACCAGGTCGTGCCGTATGGCGATCTCCGCCACCGCCTCGAGCGTCTCGCGGGAGAAGCACGCCCCCGTCGGGTTGGTGGGGGAGTTGAGGATGACGGCGCGGGTCCGCTCGGTGATCAGGGCCTCGAGCCGCTCGGGGCGGACCTGCCACTCCTCGGCCTCGTAGGTCGGCAGCGCCACCGGGACGCCGCGCGCGAGCCGGATCTGGTGGGGATAGGGCGTGAAGTAGGGCTCGTGGATGATCACCTCGTCGCCGTCGTCGAGGATCGACTCCAGCGCGAGCCACATCCCGTGGCAGGCGCTCGTCGTGACGAGCAGGTCCGACAGCGGCCGCTCGTGGGAGTACTCCTCGGCGTAGAACGCGAGGATCTCCCGCCGCAGCTCGGGGTCGCCGTAGGTGTCGGTGTAGTGCGTGTGCCCTGCCTTGGCGTCGGCCGCCGCCGCGTCGATCACGCCGGCGTCCGTGGTCAGGTCCGGGTCGCCGAGCGAGAAGGAGATGACGTCGTCGAACCTGCTCGCCAGGTCCACCGCGGAGCTCATCGGGGTCGACGCCGCGCCGCGGTAGCGGGAGGAGACGAGCCGGTCGGGGTCTGCGGCCGTATGCCGCCGCGGGGTCGCCGTCATGCCGGCAGCTCCTCGAGGTCGTCGACGTCCGGGTCGACGTTGGGGACCACCTTGTGGGGGTCGGTGAGGTGGGCGACGACATGCGACACCAGGCCGACGGCCATGCCGATCATGATCGGGTAGTTGCCGCCGATGGAGAAGTCGGCCTCGCCGCTCACCCGGCCGTAGACCATCGTGGACGCGACGGCGAGGAAGCTGAGGGCCAGGGAGACCAGGCCGGCGCGCGGGCTGACCCGCTTGAGGACGAAGGCCGCGAAGACGGGGATGAAGACGCAGCCGGACAGGAAGCCGTAGGACAGGTCGAGCGCCTTGAAGATGTCCTCGATCAGCACCGACAGCACGATGATGACCAGGCCGAGCGCCAGCGCGATGCCGCGGTTGATCCACACGTCCCGGGCGGTGTGGACCCGACCGGTGGCGTCGACGTGGGCCTCCTCGACCTCGGCGTGCTTCTCGCCGCGCACGAAGCGCAGGTAGAGGTCGTTGTAGACGACCGTGGAGGCCGCGAGGATCGTCCCGGAGGCGACCGACATGGCGGCGGCCATGGCGGCTGCGAGCAGCAGCCCGGCGAGCCCGGCCGGCAGGAAGCTCACGACGCCGACCTCGAAGACCAGCCCCGGCTTGGCGACCGTGATGCCGGCGGCGAGGACCGCCATGCCGAGCAGGATCGCGGCGAGGGCGTAGGCGATCGAGTAGAACCCGGCCGACAGGGTGCCGGTCTTGGCGACGCGCTCGTTCCTGGCGGTGAAGACGCGCTGCCAGATGTCCTGGCCGATGACCAGGCCCGGGACGTAGAGCAGGATCCAGTAGAGGGTGCCGGCGAAGCCGTAGGCCCCGAGGTCCCAGTGGCCCGCGGGCACCTTGTCCACCAGACCGCCGAGGCCCCCCACCCGGGGGTCGGCGAGGACGAAGATCGGGGCGAGCAGCATGACGCCGAGCGTCTTGATGACGAACTGCACGATGTCGGTCAGGGTGACCGACCACATCCCGCCGAGGAAGGTGTAGAAGACCACGACGACGCCGGCGTAGACCATGGCCAGCCGGGTGTCGATGTCCAGGATCCCGGCGAGGATCGACCCCATCGCGACGACCTGGACCACGGACAGCGCGACGGTGTAGATGATGGTCAGCACCGCCCCGAAGACCCGCCACTCCGTCAGCGGGGGAGCAGGCGCACCAGGACGACGGCCACGCCGACGAGCAGCACCGCGACGCGCATCAGCTTGGCGTTGGTCGACGCGTAGGGCCAGACCAGGTAGAGCAGCCACGCGACGAACAGGATCGCGGCCGCGAGCAGCACCCACCCCACGGGCGGCCCCACCAGCGCCGCGAGCACCAGCAGTGCCAGCCACACGATGGTGGTGGCCCAGGTCGGCAGGCCGGCGAGGGCGGTCACGGCGGGGGTGCTGGCGCGTTCGACGGAGTCGCGCACGGGATGGGGGTTGCTCACCCGCTCAGCCTACCGACCGCCCCGGTCGCGTCGAGGACCACGGTCCCACGACGAGTTTTCGTGCGGTTTGCCCCATCTTCACCTCTCGGCTGTGTCACGCTGGATGTATGGCGAAGCAGCTGCGGGCCCTGCACGACGTGGAGATGATGTCCACGTCGGCGGAGGCGCGCGCGGCCGCGTTGCACTACGTGCGTCGGGTCACCGGCGGGGCCGGGCCGCAGCCGCAGCACCGCGAGGTCTTCGAGGAGACCGTGCTCGAGATCGCGGTCGCCACCCAGCGCCTGATCGACCAGCTCAGCAGCGACGCCCAAGGAGCGGGGGGCGGGTCCTCGCGCGGGACCGGGCTGGGGCACGACGAGGCAGCGGCGGGCTGACGGCGGTCAGACAGCACGACCGGGAATGATCCGGGCCATCCCTGCGTTAGGCTGGTTGAAAGTTCAACGACCAGCGTGGAGGAGGACCCAATGCAGCTTGGCATCTTCACCGTCGGCGACGTGACCCAGGACCCGACGACCGGTCGCACCCCCACCGAGCACGAGCGCATCGACGCGATGACCCAGATCGCGCTCAAGGCCGAGGAGGTCGGCCTCGACGTCTTCGCGACGGGGGAGCACCACAACCCGCCGTTCGTGCCGTCGTCGCCGACGACGCACCTCGGCTACATCGCCGCCAAGACCGAGCGGCTGCTGCTCAGCACCGCGACCACGCTGATCACGACCAACGACCCGGTCAAGCTCGCCGAGGACTACGCGATGCTGCAGCACCTGTCGGGCGGCCGCGTCGACCTGATGATGGGGCGCGGCAACACCGGCCCGGTCTACCCGTGGTTCGGCAAGGACATCCGGCAGGGCATCCCGCTCGCCATCGAGAACTACCACCTGCTGCGGCGGCTGTGGCGGGAGCCGGTCGTCGACTGGCAGGGCCAGTTCCGCACGCCGCTGCACGGCTACACCTCGACCCCGGCGCCGCTCGACGGCACGCCGCCCTTCGTGTGGCACGGGTCGATCCGCAGCCCCGAGATCGCCGAGCAGGCGGCCTACTACGGCGACGGGTTCTTCCACAACCACATCTTCTGGAACAAGGAGCACACCGAGCAGATGGTGGCGCTCTACCGCCAGCGGTTCGAGCACTACGGCCACGGCGCCGCGGACCAGGCGATCGTGGGGCTCGGCGGTCAGGCCTTCATGGCCGGGACCGAGGCCGAGGCCAAGCGCCGCTTCCGGCCCTACTTCGACGTGGCGCCCGTCTACGGCCACGGCCCGTCCCTGGAGGAGTTCACCGGCTACACGCCGCTGACGGTGGGCACGCCCGAGATGGTCATCGAGCGCACCCTGGCCTCGGCCGACTACGTCGGCGACTACCAGCGCCAGCTCTTCCTGATGGACCACGCGGGTCTGCCGCTGGAGGTCGTGCTCGAGCAGATCGAGATCCTCGGCCGCGAGGTCGCCCCGGTGCTGCGGGCGGAGTTCGACCGCCGTCGCCCCGCGCACGTGCCGAGCGACCCGCCCACCCACGCCTCGCTCGTGGCCGCCGGCCCCGAGTCCCCGCACCACCTCGTCGTGCCCGCCCGCTCCCGTGAGGAGGAGACCGTATGACGCGCCGCATCACCGTCGTCACCGCCGGACTGTCCACGCCGTCCTCGACCCGGCTGCTCGCCGACCAGATCGCCTCGGCGGTCACCGCGCAGGTGACCGCCCGCGGCGAGGCGACGCAGGTCGAGGTGATCGAGCTGCGCGAGCTCGCCACCGACCTCGCCCAGCTCATGACCAGCGGTGGTCGCTCGACCCCCGCCCTGGACCGGGCCCGCGAGCTCGTGTCGGGAGCCGACGGCCTGATCGCCGTCACCCCTGTCTTCAGCGCGAGCTACGCGGGGCTGTTCAAGATGTTCGTCGACAGCCTGTCGCCGGACGCCCTCACCGGGATGCCGACGATCATTGCCGCCACCGCGGGCACGCCCCGGCACTCGCTCGCGCTGGACTTCGCGATGCGCCCGCTGTTCACCTACCTGCGCGCCGTGGTGGTCCCCACCGGGGTGTTCGCCGCCACCGAGGACTTCGGCGGCGGGGAGGCCGGGGCCGGGCTGTCGTCCCGGGTGCGGCGCGCGGCCTCGGAGCTGGCCTCCCTGGTCGTCGCGGAGTCCGGGGCGGTGGCCGGCTTCGCCGAGGGCGAGCAGGACCACGCCCCCACCCGCCCCGCCCGGTCCTCGGGCGTCGGCCTCGGGGCCGTCACGCCGTTCGAGCAGCTGCTCGCCGGCCACCGCGGCTGAGCGCGAGGGGGTGGCGGCCGCCATACGGCGCTCGTCGTCCTCCGCTCGGCTAGGGTCGGCGCCATGAGCGAGGTCTGGCAGCCGTGGGTGCGTGAGGTCGTCGTCCCCGGGGCGGTGATCAGCGCCGGCATCGCGGTGCTTGGCCGGGTCATCGAGGGGCCGCTGCGCGGATGGCCCGCCGAGGACGAGCTCAACCGGTGGTGCGTGCGCCACCGCACACCGCTCGGCAACGCCCTCACCTGGGTGCCGTCCACGTATGCCGACACGCCCGCCACCATCGCCATGTCGCTCGTCTACGGCGGGTGGCTGTGGCGCGAGACGGGCAGCGTGCGCGAGGCCGTCGCGCCGCTCGCCGCCATCACCGTCGAGACGGTGGGCTTCATGAACGCCGCGCGCGTGGTGGGGCGGGCGCGGCCGGACGTGCCGTGGTTGGACAAGCCCGCGCACACCTCGAGCTTCCCGTCGGGGCACACCGGCGCCACCACCGCGATGAGCCTGACCGTGGCGCACGCCCTGGCCCGCCGGGACGTGCCCGGCTCGCGGAGGCTCGCCCACGCGGTGCGGTGGGGTGTGCCGGTCAGCGTCGCCGCGTCCCGCGTCTATCGGGGGATGCACCACCCCTCCGACGTGGTCGTTGGGGCGCTGCTGGGCGCGTGGACGGCGGGTGCGGTTCGGCGGGCCCTCGGCATGCCGACTCTGTAGGCCCTGGCTGGCTGGCTGGGAGATCCTGTCAGCACTCACCTCGGACGCGTGGGTCAGGCAGTGGCTGCAAAGTGCAGGCGAAGGCCGAGGGCATGGGCAACCTTGACGACGGTGGCCAGGGAGGGGTTGCCGTCCGCGGACAGCGCCTTGTAGAGACCCTCCCGGCTCATGCCCGCCTGTCGCGCGATCTCGCTGAGATTGCGAGAACGAGCAACGGGCCCCAGCGCTGCCGCGATGACCTTCGGATCGTCCTTGGCGTCCTCGAGGACAGCTTCCAGATAGGCGGCCACATCGTCGAAGGTGTTGAGGTAGTCGGCACTGTCGAAGGGAGCAACGGCTGCGTTGGTCATGAGTTCTTCCTCCATTCCGCGGCGATCCGGTGGGCTTCCCGGATATCTGCCTCCTGGGTGGACTTGTCGCCCCCGGTCAGCAGCAGCACGAGCCGGTCGCCCTGGCGCAGGTGAGAAGGGCAAGAGCCTCCTCGGCGGGGGCGACCGCGAAGCGTGCGACTTCCCTCAGCTCGTCGAGGCTGAGGGCGATGGAGAGCCCGGGGTCGATAGGCACGCCCTCAGTCTCTCCTCTTTCGTGTCCCCTCGGGTGAACACGGCCGAGGTCAGGGCTGCGGGAGAGCCGCCTGGACCACCCTGCCGCTGCGGGGCACGCTCCCTCCGAACGTGATGGGCACGGCGCCGGCCCGCGAGGGGTCAGGGCCGTCCATGGCCTGCACGTGGACGTGCGGCTCCGTGCTGTTGCCGGAGTTGCCGCAGGCACCCACCGGCTGCCCGGCCCGCAGCCGGTCGCCCACCCGGACCACCAGGCTCGACCCACGCAGGTGGCAGAGGGCGACGACGACACCGGCGCCGGTGCGCATCAGGACATGGTTGCCCGCCAATGCGCCCCACCCCGCCGCGGCGCGTCGACCCTGGGTCACCGCGTAGACGACCGATGGGAGTCCTCGGTACGCCTCGTGGTCAGGCATGGCGTCGCTGGCCGCCAGCACCACGCCGTCGACCGGTGCGAGCAGCCGGCGTCCGAAGCCGGGAAACGCCACCGGTGGCTCGGGCCGCACCCACGTGCGCGCCCGCACGGGGGCGGTGCGGCTGTCCTCGCCGAGGGGCACGAAGTCGATCGCGTACGAGCTCGCGAACGCGGAGGTCCCGTGGCTCGGCACGCGGTCGGCGGGGGAGTTCTGCACCAGCCAACGACCGGTGAAGGGGTAAGCGAGGTCCACGGCAGTCATCCGGTCCTCCTCAGGAGGCGCGGCCAGCAGGGCAGGTCCCTGCCTGCTGGCCGCGGGCCCCTCGCGGAAGGGGAGCCCCGGCCGCGGCACCCTGGACGTCCGCTCGCCCGGGCGGGCACGCTGACGGTATGCCTACACCTCGTCTGCTGCGCGCCTTCTGCTCGGGGGTCCTGGCGGCCAACGCCACCCCGCACGCCTACGCCGCCGTCGTCGGCGCCACCCAGCTCACACCGCTGGCGGGCCGACGCTCCGGCCCCGCGGTGAACGCCCTCTGGGCGAGCCTCAACGCCCTCGGGGCCGTCGCCGTCGCCCGGCCGCTCGACCCGGGCGACGCACGCCAGCGGCAGGCCTTCAAGGCGGGTGTCGCCGGATTCGCCACGTGGACGCTGCTCAGCGAGTGGGTCACGGACCTCGACGGCTGACGGCGGCTCCGGAGCCGTCCGCGGGGCGCGGCACGGCGAGACGGGACGGTGGCGGTCAGTACAGCGGCACGTCATACGAGTCGACCTGGGCCTGCTCGAGCTGCCCGACGTCGGTGATGGCGGCGTGCAGGTCCGGCAACCCTCGGGCGCGCCGCTGGCGGGCACTCGCGCTGACGTCCGTCACCCCGGCCGGGTCCCAGGTCTTGGGGTGCCAGGCCTGGGAGCGGACCAAGGCCTTGGCGCAGTGCCCGAATACCTCCTCGACGTGCACCATCAGGGCCAGGACGGGCCGGCGCCCCTGCACCGTGAGGTCGGCGAACCACGGCGCGTCCTCGACCAGCGTGGCGACGCCGTTGACGCGCAGGACGTCCGACCGGCCCGGCACGACGAACACCATCCCGACGCGGGGGTTGTCGAGGACGTTGAGGTAGCCGTCGACGCGGCGGTTGCCGGGGCGCTCACCGATCGCAAGGGTTGTGTCATCGACGACGTGCACGAGGCGACCGGGCGGGTCCCCCTTGGGGCTGACGTCGCACCGTCCCGCCGCGTCGCTCGTGGCGAGGAAGCACAACGTGGCGGCCGCCAACCAGGCTCGGTCGTCGCCGTCGAGGACGGGGCGCACCTTCGTCCGCGCCCTCTCGCCGGGCTCCCCGACGATCTCCCGCAGCCTGGCCGCTGTCGTGACCGTCTGGACCTGCCCCCGCGCACCGCTCATGGCGTCATCCTCCCAACCCTCGGGCGCCTGAGACAATGGAGGGGATATGACTGCCGTCCTCCCGCCCCTCGTCATCGGCCGCCACACCTATGAGTCGCCCGTCGTCCTCGCCCCGATGGCGGGGATCACCAACCGCGCCTTCCGGCGCCTGTGTCGTGAGTATGGCGATATGGGATTGGCCGCGGCCGGGGCTGGGGGAGCCAAGCAGCTGTTTGTCTCAGAGATGATCACGACGCGCGCGCTCGTCGAGCGGGTGCCGTTGACCATGAAGCTCATCGAGATGGACGAGGACGAGTCTCCCCGCGGGATCCAGCTGTATGGCGTGGACCCGGTCACCGTCGGCCAGGCCGCCCGGATCATCGCGACCGAGGACCGCGCCGACCACATCGACATGAACTTCGGCTGCCCTGTCCCCAAGGTGACCCGCAAGGGGGGTGGCTCCGCGCTGCCGTGGAAGACCGAGTGGTTCCGGGCGATCGTGCGCGCAGCGGTGCGCGAGGCCGCGCCCTACGACATCCCGGTGACCGTCAAGATGCGCGTCGGCATCGACGCCGACCACGTCACCTACCTCGAGGCGGGCCGGATCGCCGAGCAGGAGGGCGCCTCGGCCGTCGCGCTGCACGGTCGGACGGCCAACCAGCACTACTCGGGGCAGGCCGACTGGTCCACGATCGGCCGGCTCAAGGAGGCCGTGACGACCATCCCGGTGCTCGGCAACGGCGACATCTGGTCCGCCGAGGACGCCGTGCGGATGGTGCGCGAGACCGGGTGCGACGGGGTCGTCGTGGGTCGTGGCTGCCTCGGGCGACCGTGGTTGTTCGCGGACCTGGCGGCGGCCTTCGCGGGGGTGACCTACCGCGCCCGCCCCGCGCTGGCCGAGGTGGGCGAGACCATGCGTCGGCACGCCCGCTACCTCGCGGACTTCTACGAGGACGAGACCAAGGCCTGCCGCGACATCCGCAAGCACATCGCGTGGTACCTCAAGGGATTCCCCGCCGGCCACGAGATCCGCAACCAGCTGGCCCTGGTCGACTCCCTGGCCGCCCTGGACGCGCTGATCGCCTCCCTCGACGGCGACCAGCCGTGGCCGGGCGACGCCGCCGAGGGCCCGCGCGGCCGCGCAGGCTCGCCCAAGGCGGTGGCCCTGCCCGACGGCTGGCTGGACTCGCCGCAGATCGACGAGCGCCAGCAGCGGCTGATCGCCGAGGCGGAGCTGAGCGTCAGCGGCGGCTGATCGCGCGAGGCGGGGCGTGCGGCATACGGCCTCGGGCGCTCAGGCGCCGGTCGCGACCGGCCGGCCCGGGTCGGTGATGTAGTCGCTCCACGACCCGGCGTAGACCGCGAGGTCGCCGCTGAGGCCCACCGCCGCCGCCGCGAGCGCGACGTGGCAGGCCTGCACCCCGGAGCCGCAGTAGACCGCGACCGCGCCGCCGTCCCGGACGTCGCGGTCGTGGAAGGCCTTGGTGAGCTGCTCGCGCGGCAGGAACCGCCCCGTCTCGTCCACCAGCTCCAGCGCCGGCAGCGAGACGGCGCCGGGGATGTGACCGGCGACGGGATCGACCGTCTCGTCCTCGCCCCGGAACCGGTTGGCCGGCCGGGCGTCCAGCAGGGTCCCGCTCTGCGCGTAGCGCTGGGCCTGGTCGGCGTCCAGCACGGTGAGCCGACCGGGCGCCACCGTCACGTCGCCCTCCTGCGGGACGACCTCGCCGGTCTCCACCGGCAGGTCGGCGGCCTGCCAGGCCTGCCACCCGCCGTCGAGGACGCTCACCTGGGCGTGGCCGGCGTGCCGCAGCAACCACCAGGCCCGGGCCGCGGCGATGGAGCGCCAGTCGTCGTAGACCACCACCTGGCTGTCCGACCGCACACCTGCCGCGCGGAGCCCGGCCTGCAGCCGCTCCGGCTCGGGCAGCGGGTGCCGACCGCCACGACCGTCCTCCCGGACGTGGGCGAGGACGGTGTCGAGGTCGAGGTAGGCGGCGCCGGGGATGTGCCCCGCCGCGTGCTGCTCACGCCCGTCGGAGCGCCCCACCTGGTAGCGGACGTCGAGCACGACCGGGCGGTGCTGGTCGGGGGCCTGCAGGGCCTGGCTCAGCTCGTGGACGGACAGGAGCGGACGCTGGGTGAGCTCGGGGGCGGTCATGCCCGACAGCGTAGGCGCCGTGACGGGCGCCCGGGCGGCGGGGTCAGCGCCCGGCGGAGATGGACTGGCTCGCGCTGGTCGCGGCGTCGGCGTGCCGTGCCGCGATGCCGGCCTGGGCGCCTCCCAGCGCCAGCAGGACGATCAGGACGTAGGGCGCGATGCGCTTGGTGCTCATGTGACTTCCCCCCGAGACGAGGCGCGGAGCATCCGCGCTCACCATCCTGACATCCCAGCGGGCCATCAGGTTGCCCCGGGGTCTGTCAGTGGTCGCGACTACCGTGCGGGGCAGGTGCAGGAGGGGATGATGAGGCGTATGACGCAGCAGGGCAGGCCGGTCGCGGTGGTCGGGGTCGCGGGGGACGGCTACGAGCCGCCGGACCGTCAGCGGTGGGTGAGCGAGGACCCGGCGCAGAAGTCGGGGGACCGGGACGACTTCGCCCGCGACCGGGCGCGGCTGGTGCACTCCGCGTCGCTGCGGCGGCTGTCGGCCAAGACCCAGGTGCTGCGGCCGGGCTCCAGCGACTTCGTGCGCAACCGGCTGACGCACTCCCTGGAGGTGGCGCAGATCGGGCGGGAGCTCGGGGGAGCCCTGGGGTGCAACGCCGACGTCGTGGACACCGCCTGCCTGGCGCACGACCTGGGGCACCCGCCCTTCGGCCACAACGGCGAGGCGGCGCTGGACGAGGTGTCCGCGGACATCGGGGGGTTCGAGGGCAACGCGCAGACCTTCCGGCTGCTCGTGCGACTGGAGGCTAAGAGGTTCCACCCGGGGACGGACCGGTCGGCGGGCCTCAACCTGACGCGGGCATCCCTCGACGCCGCGACGAAGTACCCCTGGGCCCGCGGTCACGGGCCGACCGCGACCCGCAAGTTCGGCGTCTACGAGGACGACCTGGACGCCTTCGCCTGGGTGCGGGAGGGGGCTCCGACCAGCCACCGGTGCCTCGAGGCCCAGACGATGGACTGGTCCGACGACGTGGCCTACTCCGTCCACGACGTGGAGGACGCCATCGCCTCCGGGGGGCTGGACGCGCGCGAGCTGCACGCCGGGGGCGCCGTCGAGCAGGTGCTGCCCATCGCTCGTGACCGCTACGCCCCCGATATCGAGATCGGCTCGCTGGAGGAGGCCTACTGGCGGCTGGTGGTGCCGCACCTGGTCCCGGCGAGCTTCGACGGGGGCTCGCGGCGGGACCTGGCCCGGCTCAAGGACCTCACCTCCCGGCTGGTGGGCCGGTTCGCGGGGGCCGCGGAGCGGGCGACGCGGGAGCGCTACGGCGCGGGCGTGCTGACGCGCTACGCCGCCAACCTCGTGGTGCCGGCCGACGTGCGGGCCGAGGTGGCGGTGCTCAAGGCGGTGGCGGCGCACTACGTGATGCAGACCCGCGAGCGGGTCGACCTGATGGCCGAGGAGCGGGTCGTGGTGCGCGAGCTCGTCCAGGCCTACCTCGCCGACCCCGAGGCGCGGCTGGACCGCGACCTGTGGGCCGACTTCGCCGCCGCGGGGGACGAAGCGGCGCGGCTGCGGGTCGTGGTGGACCAGGTGGCAGGGCTGACCGACGCCCGCGCGCTCGCGCTGCACCAGCTGTGGAGCAGGTGAGCGGGCGTGGCCGGGCGACGGCCTAGACTCGCTGACGACGACGGGAGGTGCAGGTGGCCCTGATCAAGGCCGAGGACATCGCGCTGGTCAAGGAGCGCACCTCGATCGAGGACGTCGTGCGCGAGCACGTGACGCTGCGCAGCGCCGGGCCCGGCAGCCTCAAGGGCCTGTGCCCCTTCCACGACGAGAAGACGCCATCCTTCACGGTGCGCCCGACGGTGGGGGCCTACCACTGCTTCGGCTGCGGGGCGGGCGGCGACGTGCTGCGCTTCGTGCAGGAGGTCGACCACCTGAGCTTCGTCGAGGCGGTGGAGCGGCTCGCGGCCAAGGCGGGCGTCGAGCTGCACTACGAGGACGGCGAGGCACCGCAGCGCGAGCCCGCCGGCAAGCGGCAGCGGCTGGTGGAGGCCCACCGGGTCGCCAGTGAGCTGTATGCCGAGGCCCTGCTCGCGATGCCGGAGGCCCGGACCGGGCGAGACTTCCTGCGCGCCAAGGGTTTCAGCGGCAAGGACTGCTCGGTCTTCGGGGTGGGCTACGCCCCCCGGGGCGGCGAGGTCGTCACCGACCACCTGCGGTCCAAGGGGTTCACCGACGAGGAGATCGTCACCTCGGGGCTCGCGGCGCAGGGGCGCCGTGGTCCCTACGACCGCTTCCGCGGGCGGGTGGTCTGGCCGATCCGCGACGTCACCGGCGACACGGTTGGCTTCGGGGCGCGGCGGATCTTCGACGACGACCGCATCGAGGCCAAGTACCTCAACACCTCCGAGACCCCCATCTACAAGAAGACGTCCGTGCTCTACGGTCTCGACCTCGCCAAGCGCGCGATGGCCCGGGACCGGCAGGCCGTCGTGGTCGAGGGCTACACCGACGTGATGGCCTGCCACCTGGCCGGCGTGGAGACCGCGGTCGCCACGTGCGGCACCGCCTTCGGGGTCGACCACATCAAGACGCTGCGCCGGATCCTGCGCGACGAGGCGGGACAGGCGCCCGCCAAGGTGATCTTCACCTTCGACGGCGACGCCGCGGGGCAGAAGGCTGCCATGCGCGCCTTCGCCGAGGACCAGCGCTGGGCGTCCCAGTCCTTCGTCGCGGTCGCGGACGCAGGCCAGGACCCCAACGAGCTGCGGCAGCGGGGCGGCGACGACGCGGTGCGCCACCTCGTCGAGGACGCCGTGCCGATGTTCGAGTTCGCGGTGCGCACCACGATCGGCCGCTTCGACCTCGGGACGGCGGAGGGTCGGGTCATGGCGATCCGGTCCGTCGCGCCGATCATCGCCGGCATCCGCGACGAGGGGCTGCGCCCGGAGTACATCCGCACCGTGTCCGGATGGCTCGGCGTGACGGTCGAGCAGGTGGCCCACGAGGTGTCGGTGGCCGGGACCGCCGCCGCCCAGGTGCCCGTCACCTCCAGCCGCGCCCAGCGGCCGGAGCCGTCGCAGGAGGCCGGGAGCACCGCGCTCCCGCCGCCCGACCTGCGCGACCCCGTCGTCTTCGCCGAGCACCAGCTGCTCCAGTGCCTGCTGCAGTACCCCTCGCTCTTCGACGTGGCCGAGGTCGACGCTATCGAGCCCGAGGCCATGGTCGCGCCCGCCTACCAGCTCGTCCTCGAGGCGGTGCGCGCAGCCGGGGGGCTGTCCACCGCCGTCGCCCTCTCCGGGCAGGGCTGGATCTCCCGGGTCGGCGAGCACGCCGACGAGGAGGTGCGCCCCCTCGTCACCGAGCTCGCGGTGGCCCCCGTGCCCGCGAGGCTGGACGGCGCCACCGGGCTGCCGGGACGCCGCTACACCGACGAGCTGGTGCGCCGGGTCCGCGAGGTCACGCTGCGCCGTCGCATCGCCGACGCCATCAGCGCGCTGCAGCGCATGGACCCGGCCCAGGCCGAGGAGTCCCGCGCGCTCGGCATCCGCATCCAGGGGCTCCAGCGCGAGCTCGCCGTGCTCCGATCGGAGATGACCTGATGGCCTGGCTGCGACGGGTGCGCCCCCAGCTCTCCCCGACCGACCGGGACCGGGTCGGTCTCTCGAAGGGGGACGAGCTGCTGGCCCTGCTGGAGCTCCCGCAGGTGCAGGCCCGGCTCCTCGTGACCACCCACCACGTCGTGCTGCTGCCCGACGCGGGCACCCCGGTCGCCAGGCCCTGGCACCTCGTCGACCGGGCCGGCTGGGCCCGCGACGAGGCGGCGCTGACGATCAGCTGGGTCGACGACCTCACCACCTGGCGTCTCACGATCACCGACCCGGAGCCGCGGGCCCTGCAGGCCCTGCGCGAGCGGGTCCAGGCCAGCGTGGTCGCCCACGAGGACGTCTCCGCCGGGGCCCGGGGGAGCGTGCGGGTCGTGGTCCGCCAGGACCTCGCCACGCGCGAGCTGCTGCTGCAGACCCTCTATGCCCGCGGCGCGCGCCCGCAGGACCCGGGCGTGCGCGACGCGGTCGCCCGAGCCGACCGGGCGCTGCGCGACGCGGTGGGCCTGCCACCCGCGGACGCCCCTCTCGACAACCGCCTCGACAGCCCCCTCGACAGCCCCTCGGACCGCCACCCGGGCAGCCCCTCGGACGCACCCGTGGACCGTGCCGCCGGGGGCACGGTCCACGGGTGAACGCCCGGCGACCTTCGGGTGTCGACGGATTCGGATCCAGGCGCCGATCCTGATACAGTCTCACTCGCGCCGGACGCGGCGCGATCCCCTGTAGCTCAATTGGCAGAGCAGCCGGCTGTTAACCGGCAGGTTATTGGTTCGAGTCCAATCGGGGGAGCAGCCACGGCCCTCGACCCCCAGCGGTCGGGGGCCTTCGTCGTGCCCTGCCTTCGTCGTCCCCTGCATCTGACTCGAGCGGCCGGCCTCGGTGCCCGTCAGCCGGTGCAGCCCGTGATCGCGCGCGGCGGCGCCGGCACCCGCTCGGTCACGCCGGTGCGCACCAGCTGCTCCTCGTAGGCGCGCGCCCAGCCGCCGTCCGCCACCGCTGCCGTCAGGGCGTCCTTGACGCGGCCGCAGAGCCGGGGGTCCTTGCGCCGCACCGCGAGGTAGTAGTCGAACGTGGCGATCGAGACGCCGGCGACCCTGATCGTGCCCCGGAAGGGCTGCTCGGCGGCGTAGCCGCGCAGCGCCAGCCGCTCGTCGGTGACCGCATCCACCGTCCCGCGCCGCAGCTCGGTCAGGCACGTGGACAGCGTGCTGCGGTAGGCGATCGTCGCGCCGGGGAAGGCGGTGGGGGCGGTCCGGCCGATCTCCGATCCCGCCACCGCGCACACCCGACGCCCGGCCAGCGAGGTCGCCGAGACGGCATCCCGCTCGTCGGCCCGCACCGCGAGGTCCTGCACGCCCGAGAGGTAGGGCCCGACGAGGTCGGCCTTCGCGCGCAGCGCGTCGGTGGCGGGGTAGGCGGCGACCAGCACGTCATACGGCAGCTCACCGGTGGGGGGAGTGGTGCGGCGCTCGGGGACGTTGATCAGGGAGACGTCCTTCTTGCCCGGGTGCCCGAGCCGCCGGGCGAGGTCGCGTCCCAGGACGGTGTCGAAGCCCGAGAAGTCGTTGCCGGCCCGGATCGCCAGCCCCGGGCGGTCGTAGGAGACCCCCAGCGTCAGCACGCCCGGACCGCACCCGCTCACCACCCCGACCGACAACCCCGCGAGCACCGCGGCGAGCACCCGTCGCGGGCGAGACCTCACGGTCATGGGCATCCTCTCCACGGGTGGTCGACAGGCTTACCGTATCCGCCACGCGGGTCACTTCACGCCACCGACAACGCCGAGGTGACCACGCGGACGGCTCCCCGGCGTCATGATGTCCTCCATGAGTGATGGCACACCGCGGCGGGGGTCCGGCAAGAACCTCGGCGGACGCCTCGAGGACGCGGCGCAGACGGCGGGCAACCACCCCGCCCTGGAGAAGGCCGCGCGGGCCGGGTACGCAGTCAACGGGCTGCTGCACCTCGTGATCGCGTGGATCTGCCTGCAGCTGGCCATGCTGCGGCCGACCGGCGACGCCGACCAGTCCGGGGCCCTCGCCACGCTGGCGTCCACCGGTGCCGGCCTGCTGGCGCTCTGGCTCGGGGTCGTGGGCTTCGCGGGGCTGTGCCTGTGGCAGCTCACCGAGGTGCTGGTGCCCGGGCTCGCGGGCGACAGCTGGCAGTCGCGGGCCAAGGACGCGGCCAAGGCTGTGATCTACCTCGTCCTCGCCGTGTCCTGCTTCGGCTTCGCGACCGGCGAGCACTCGTCGGGCAAGAACCGGATCCGCGACCTGACGACCGCGCTGATGCGGGGGTTCGGCGGCCGGCTGCTCGTGGCGATCATCGGGCTGGCCATCATCGGCGTCGGGATCTACCACGTGGTCAAGGGGCTGCGGAAGAAGTTCCTCGCGGACAACGAGCGAGACCCGGGCCCGCTCGCCGTCTACGCGGGCATGCTCGGCTACCCGACGCGCGGCGTGGCGCTCGGCGTCGTGGGCCTGCTCTTCGTGCTGGCCGCCATCGACAACTCGACGGCCCAGGCCAGCGGTCTGGACGCGGCCTTCCGGTTCGTGCTGGAGCAGCCCTACGGGCGGGTCCTGGTGGGCTTCATGGCGCTCGGGTTCGCGGCCTTCGGGATCTACCTGTTCTTCCGGGCGCGGCACGCCGACGTCTGAGCGGGCGCCGGCCTACGGCTTGCCGTAGTCGACCGGTAGCACCTCGAGCCGCTCCAGCGGGAACGGCTGCTCACCCTGGCCCGGGTCCCCGTGCAGCGCCTCCCACCCCGTGGCCACCCCGAAGAGGCCGGGGTAGGGGTCGGTGACGAAGGCCGACGGGTTCTCCGCGCGGAGGCTCACGTTGCCGGCCGTGTCCCAGACGACGAGGCCGTAGTCCTGGGCCGCCTGGGCGACGACCCGCGCGGTCCGCGACAGCCGCAGGCTGTCCAGGTCGAGGTCGGCGGGCAGCCGCAGCCGCTGGCCCTGCCGCAGCACCTGGTAGCCGCGCGGGTTGCGCCCGTCCGAGCGCGACGCCGGCCAGCTGTGCGCGGGGGCGGAGGCGGCATACGGCACCGCCAGCCCGAGGACGTGGTCGATGTGCCCCCGCTGCAGCTCCGCGACCCGGATCATGCCGCCCCCGAAGGGCAACCCCGTCGCGGTCGTCCCGATCGGGAACGGGAACCGGCCGTCGCTGCGCCGAGGGTTGGCGATCGAGCCGCCCCCGCACGCCGTCCAGCGCCCCTGCCCGTCGCGCCGCACCCGCCACAGGTCGGTGTAGCGGCGCGCCTGCGGGTCGAAGAGCGTCACCTCCGCGTCCGAGCCCCCCGCGGGTCGCAGGTCGGCAGGCACGCGTATGCCGCGCAACGTCGCCGCCACCTCCGGGTGCAGCGAGCAGCCCGGGCCGGCCACGACGTCGACCGTCGGGGCGTCGGGCGGGACCGTGACGAGCGGCGGGGAGTAGTCGGCGGTGTTGATGCCGACGTTGGCGAGCGTGCCGTCGCCGTGCTCGACCGCCGCCCGGTGCAGGTCACGGACGATGTCGGCGCTGCGCGGGTCGGTGGGCGTGCTGCGGGGGAGCGGGTGGTACCAGAACGACGTCTCCGCGAAGACCCGGTCGGGCAACGCCGGCCAGCGACGCTGCGGCTCGGCGGTGGGGCTGCCCGCAGAGGTGGTGGGTGGGCGGTGCGCCGGGGCCGAGCAGGCGAGCAGCGTCGCCGCGCACAGGGCCGTGACTGCCACGGCTGGGGTGGGACGCATCACCGGAGCCTGCCTGCGTCGTCGGACGGTGGTCGGGTAGGACGGGTCGGGCTTGAACCGACGACCGACGGATTATGAGTCCGCTGCTCTGACCGACTGAGCTACCGTCCCGGGCCCCGCTGGGCGGGTCTCCCAGCCTACCGGCCGCGCGGAGGAGGTCGGTGCAGCCCGACCCGGGCATCCGGGGTTCGTCATCCGGACGGCCATGACGCGGTGTGCATGAATCTCGCCCGACAAGACCCCCAAACGAGGTAGAAGGGCTCACTATCTGGCTTTGATCGTTACAGAATGTGCACATCCCCTCTGTGAAGGTGTTGCCCCATGCCTGCTCCCACCATCCTCGGCCGACTCCTCCCCGGCTCGCCCACACCCCCGCCGCCCGCCCCTCGGACGGCCGGCACCCGACCTCCCACCCAACCTCGGACGGGGCGCCCAGACCCCCGGCTCGGGCACCAGGTCCCGGCGCAGGTGACCTCGGCCTTCGCGGCCTCCCTGCCGCTGCGGACGACACCGGCCTGGCACCTCGCCCGCCGGGCAGCGCAGGCGCCCACGGCCGCGATCGTCGCCGACATCGAGCGCCTCGGCACCCGCGCCTGGCTCGACCAGCAGCTCGACCCGGGCCGGCTGACCGACCCCGCCTGGGACGCCATCGTGCAGCAGAGCTTCGCGTGGCTGCCGATGACCAGCAAGCAGGTCGACGACGTGACGGGCGGGCAGGGCTTCCGCGGCGGCCCGGTCATGGCCCACGCCCAGGCCGTCCGCCCCCTCTTCACCACCAAGGTGCTGTGGGAGAACGTCGTGACGATGTGGGGCGACCTGCTCTACGTCCCCTACCGCAGCAAGGCCGACGCCTTCGTCCTGGAGTACGACTGGGCGGTGCTGCGTCGCCACGCCTTCGGCCGGTATGCCGACCTCCTGCACGCCGCCGTCACGCATCCCGCGATCCTGCGCAACCTGGACAACGACGTGAGCTCGGCGGACAACCCCAACGAGAACCTCGGGCGCGAGCTGCTCGAGCTCTACACCGTCGGGGTGGGCAGCTACACCGAGACGGACGTGCGGCAGTCCGCGCTGCTGCTGACCGGCCACAGCATCGACTGGACGACCCGCACCTACCGCTTCGACCGGTGGGCGCACCACGTGGGCCCGGTCAAGGTCATGGGCTTCAGCCACCCCAACGGCTCCGCCGACGGCGGCCCGGCGGTGCTGCGCGCCTACACCGACTACCTGGCCAGGCACCCGCGGACCGCCCGGCACGTCGCCCAGGTGATCGCCACGAGGTTCGTGTCGGACACGCCGAGCGAGTCGTTGCTGCAGACCCTCGCCTCGACCTACCTGGCCGCCGACACCGCCATCGTGCCGGTGCTGCGCCGCCTCTTCGACCACCCGGAGTTCTGGTCCTCGGTGGGCGCCAAGTGGAGCCGCCCGGCCGAGCTGTGCGCCCGGTCCGTGCGGGCCGCCAAGCCCACCGGCTACAGCTTCGAGCAGCCGATCACCAGCAACCCCTGGGCGATGAGCAACTACTTCTGGTTCCTCTACGAGTGCGGTCACGCCCCCCGCGACTGGCCGCGCGTCGACGGCTACCCGGACACGGCGCTGGAGTGGCGCACCACGATCGCCACCCTCTCCTCCTGGAACATGACGCACAGCATCGCCTGGGGCTGGGGCGACGGCCCCAGCTACCCCGCCCAGGTCGACCCGAAGGACACGAACAACCGCCCCCGCTGGGACCTCGCGCTGCAGGCCAAGCTGGGCGACAACGTCCTCGCCACCGCCCGCCGCATCACCCGCGACCTCACCGGCTACACCTGGCGGGACCAGGACATCGCCCCGATCGCCTCGTGGCTGTGCAGCTACGGCGACCGCCCCGCCACCGCCACCGACGTCCTCAGCGCCGACGCGCTTACGTGGTGGCTGCCCGAGGCCGTGCGCCTGGTCCTCGCCAGCCCCTACTCCTTCCTGCGCTGACCCCGGAGCCTGCCGTGACCACACCTGACCCTGCCGTGACCGCACCGGACCCCTACAGCCCGCTGCTGCACGAGGACCTCGTCACCCCCATGCACCACCACGACGAGTCCCGCAACCACCTCGTCGTCCGCACCGAGGACGGCGACCGCGTGATGTCGGCGGCCGACGCGGCGGCATACGTCTCCCACGCACGGCCGGGACCGTGCCCGCACGAGGTGACCGAGGCTGCCGGCTGGCGCGGGCCGCTGCGGCGGCGCACCGTCCTGCAGGGCGCCGCGCTCGGCCTCGGGGCGCTGCTGGCCGAGTCCGCGGTGCCGCGCTACGCGTTCGCGAGCACGGCGACGCAGCGCGACCTGCTCGTCGTGATCTTCGTGCGCGGCGGCGCCGACGGGCTGTCGCTGGTCCCGCCGCTGACCGACAGCGCCTACCTCGCCGCACGGCCGACCATCAAGGTGACCGCACAGCAGGCGCTGGCGCTCGACGGTCGCTACGGCCTGAACCCCGCGATGGCCAGCCTCAAGACGCTCTACGACGCCGGGGACCTGGCCGTGGTCGTCGGGGCCGGCAACCCGGGCGTGCTGCGCTCCCACTTCGAGGACATGAACGCGATGGAGTGGGCCGCACCGGCCAACATGCGCTCCGGGTGGCTGGCGCGGCACCTCACCAGCTCCGGACCGACCACCGGGACCCTGCGCGCCATCACGCGCGGCCGCCAGGTCGCCCTGTCCCTGAGCGCGCCCTCGCTCGAGGTGCCCGCCGTCGCCGAGCTCGCGAGCTTCGGGCTGCAGCCCACCTACACCACCGACGGCATCACCCGAGAGCGGATCAGCGCCATCGTCGACGGGATGTACGCCCGCGCCGGCGGTGCCGCCGCCGCGACGGCTCGCTCGACGCTGGACGCGGTGGCGCGACTGGCCGACCAGCGCGCCATCGCCGCCGCGAAGGGCTACCAGCCCTCCGGGGGAGCGGTCTACCCGGACTCCACCTTCGGCAAGGGAATGCAGGACATCGCCCAGATCGCCAAGGCGGGCAAGGGCCTGGAGGTGGCCTGCATCGACAGCGACGACTGGGACATGCACCACGACCTCGGGTCGGCGCAGGACACGGGGGCCTGGATGTGGCGCCGCGCTGCGGACCTGTCCGCAGGCATCGCCGCGCTGCGCACCGACCTCGGGGCCCTGTGGGCGCGCACCACGGTCGTGACGATGAGCGAGTTCGGCCGCCGCGTGCAGGAGAACGGTGACCGGGGCCTGGACCACGGCCACGGCAACGTCATGTTCGTCGCCGGGGGCGGGATCAACGGCGGGAAGGTCTACGGCACCATGCCGGCCCTGACCCCGGCCAACCTGGTGCAGGGCGACGTCCCCATCACCACGGACTACCGCCTGGTGCTGTCCGAGCTCGTCGAGAAGCGGCTGCTCAACGGCGCCAACCTCGCGACGATCTTCCCGGGCTACACCCCGACGGCTCGGCTGGGTCTGGCCTGAGCCCCGGGCGTGTCGTGCCGGGGCAGGGCTGGTCTCGACCGCCATCATGGGGCATGATTGACGACGCAGAGTGACCGTGCCTGCTGGTCCGAGGTCGTTGGGGAAGACGTCCCTCGCACACAGGAGGTCCGGATGTCTGTTGCAGCAGATCTGCATCGTGACGGGGACACCGTCCCCACGACGCGAGGCGTGGTGTTCATCCACAGCGCCTCCACTGCCCTGTGCCCGCACGTCGGGTGGGCGCTCGAGGGTGTCCTCGGCGCTGCCGTCACCCTTGACTGGACCAGCCAGCCCGCGGATGCCCGCGCCATGCGCACCGAGGTCAACTGGGTGGGCCCGGCGGGCACCGGCGCCGCGCTGGCCAGCGCGCTGCGCGGCTGGGACTCGCTGCGCTACGAGGTGACCGAGGAGCCCAGCCCCGGCTGCGACGGCTCGCGCTGGTCCCACACGCCCGACCTGGGCCTGCACCACACCTGGATCTCGGCCAGCGGCGACGCGGTGGTCAACGAGAGCCGGCTGCGTCACGCCGTGGCCCAGGCGCAGGGCGACCCGCGCGTCTTCTCCGACATCGTCGACCAGATCCTCGGCGGCTCCTGGGACGCCGAGCTCGAGCCCTACCGCGAGGCCGGGGAGGGCGCGCCGGTGCGCTGGCTGCACAAGGTCGGCTGAGCGCGACGAGACGATCCCGGCCGGCAGTGTGCGTGCCGCCGGGAGACCGGACGTATGACGGAGGGCCGGGGGCACCACATTCCTGTGGTGCCCCCGGCCCTCCGTGCGTCCTCGATGCACCTACCGGCGGCCGCACGATCAGCCTGGTGAAGGGAGGCCGGTCGATCCTCCTACCGCCGGTAGGTCTTGAGGACGAGGGCGACGTTGGCGCCGCCGAAGCCGAAGGAGTTGTTGAGCGCGGCGAGATCGCCCTCGGGCAGCGGCCGCGGCTCGCCGGTCACCACGTCGAGGTCGATCTCGGGGTCCTGGTGCTCCAGGTTGATCGTGGCGGGGACCACGCGGTCGCGCAGCGAGAGCAGGGTCAGGACCGACTCCAGAGCCCCGGCCGCCCCGAGCAGGTGCCCGGTCATCGACTTGGTGGCGGTCACCGCGAGCGAGGGCGTGTGGTCGCCGAAGGCCCGGTGGATCGCCCGGGTCTCCGCGACGTCCCCGACGGGCGTGGACGTGGCGTGGGCGTTGACGTGGCAGACGTCGCTCGGCGTCAGCCCGGCGTCCTCGATCGCCTCGAGCATCGCGCGCGCCGCCCCCTTGCCCTCGGGCTCGCCCGCGGTGATGTGGTAGGCGTCCGCGGACGCGCCGACCCCGGCCACCTCGCCGTAGATCGTGGCGCCACGAGCGAGCGCGTGCTCCTCGGACTCCAGGACCAGGATCGCGGCGCCCTCGCCGAGCACGAAACCGTCTCGCTCGGTGTCGTAGGGACGCGACGCGCGCTCCGGGGCGTCGTTGCGCGTCGACAACGCCTGCATCGCCGCAAAGCCGGCGACCGGCAGCGGGTGGATGGCGGCCTCGGTGCCACCGGCCACCGCGACGTCGACCTTGCCGCTGCGGATCAGGTCGACCGCCTGGCCGATGCCCTCCGCGCCGGAGGCGCAGGCGCTCACGGCGGTGTGGGCGCCGGCGCGGGCACCGAGCTCGAGCGAGACGGCGGCCGACGGGCCGTTGGCCATGAGCATGGGCACGGCGAGCGGGAAGACCCGGCGGGGGCCCTTCTCCCGCAGCACGTCCCACTGGTCCAGCAGCGTCTGGACGCCGCCGATGCCGGTCCCGATGCAGACCGCGAGCCGCTCCGGCTCGACCTGCGGCTCGCCGGCGTCGCTCCAGGCCTCGCGGGTGGCGACCAGGGCGCTCTGGGTGCTGGGGTCGTTGCGGCGCACCTCGACCTTGGACAGCACCTCCGAGGGCGGGACGGCCAGGGTCGCAGCGAAGTGGACGGGCAGGGAGTACTCCTCCACCCAGTCGAAGGTCATGGTGCGGGCGCCGGAGCGGCCCGCGAGGATCGCGTCCCAGGTGTCCGGGACGGTCCCACCGACGGGCGTCGTGGCACCGAGGCCGGTGACGACGACCTTGCGGTTGCTAGTGGTCATCTCGCTGCTCCTTGTGTGGTGGGGCTGGCTCGGCGGCGAGCCGTGGTTGCCCGGGGCGGGCCGGAGCCGTCCTGGTGAGGACCGGTCCCGACCCGCCCCGGGGCACGCGCGGCTGGTCGCTCAGCCCTGCGCCCCGGCGATGTAGGTGACGGCGTCGCGGACGGTCTTGAGGTTCTTGACCTCCTCGTCCGGGATGCGCACCCCGAACCGCTCCTCGGCGTTGACGACGATGGTCATCATGGACAGCGAGTCGATGTCGAGGTCCTCGGTGAAGGACTTGTCCATCTGCACCTCGCCGGCGTCCAGGCCGGTCTCCTCGTTGACGATCTCGGCGAGGCCCTCGAGGATCTCGTTCTCGGTCATGGCCATGTCGGGCTCCTTCTCGTTGACCGTCGCCTGCGGCGACGGGGTCTGTGGGTGATGTCGGTCGTGCAGTCTCCCGATGGGTCCCGTCGGGAGGCGGGAGTCGAGGTCGTATGCCGCCCCGCCGTGGCCCGGGTCGTGGCACCGGGTCGTGGTCCGCGGCGGCGCGGCCCTGGCGTCACGGCAGCACGATCACCTGCGCCGCGTAGACGAGGCCGGCGCCGAAGCCGATCTGCAGGGCGAGACCGCCGTGGGGCGCCTGCCCCTCGGTGAGCATCCGGTCGGTGGCCAGCGGGATCGAGGCCGAGCTGGTGTTGCCCTGGTGGCGGATGTCGTCGGCCACCGGCACGTGCTCGGGCAGCTTGAGCTGCTTGACGAGGGCGTCGACGATGCGGATGTTGGCCTGGTGCGGGATGAACGCGTCGAGCTGGTCGGCGGTGATCCCCGCCGCGTCCAGCGCCTCCCGGCACACCGGGGCCATCGCGTAGACCGCCCAGCGGAAGACGCTCTGCCCCGCCATGGTCAGGTAGGACCAGGGCATCGGGTCGCGGGGGCTCTGCTCCTCGAGGCTGCCGACGTGGGCGTGGTCGCGCAGCTGCACCCAGGAGTACTTGTTGCGGATGACGTCCCAGTCCTCGCCCTTGGAGCCCCACACGGTGGGGCCGATGCCGGGGAAGTCGCTCGGGCCGACGACCGCGGCGCCGGCGCCGTCACCGAAGATGAACGCGGTGCCGCGGTCGTGCCGGTCGGTGAAGTCGGAGAGCTTCTCGACCCCGATCACCAGCACGAACTCCGCGGTCCCGGCCTTGACCATGTCGTTGGCCAGCCCGATGCCGTGGCAGTAGCCGGCGCAGGCGGCCGACAGGTCGAAGGCGGCGGCGGGCGTCGCGCCGATGCGGTGGGCCACCGCGGCGGCGGCGCTCGGCGTCTGGAAGGGGTGGGTCACGTTGGCGACGATGACGGCGCCGAGCTGGTCGGCGCGCACGCCGGCCTTGGCGAGCGCGTCCTCCGCGGCCGCGCAGCTCATGTCCACGACCGACTCGTCCTCGCGGGCGAACCTGCGCTCCTCGATCCCCGAGCGGGTGCGGATCCACTCGTCGGAGGAGTCGATCCACTCGCACACCTCGGCATTGGTGACGACCCGCTCAGGGCGGTAGCCGCCGACACCCCAGACGCGGGCGTGCGGGGCGCCGGCCCGCTGCTTGAGGGTGGGTCGGGTGCGACCCTCGGTGGCTGGGCTGCTGGTCATGCGTCCTTCCCCGTCCCCGGCTGCTCGCCGTGCTCGCGGACCATGCGGTGGGCCGCCTCGAGGTCGTCGGGCGTCTTGAGGGCCAGCAGCTCCACGCCGGGCATGTTGCGCTTGGCGAGGCCGGTGAGGGTGCCGGCGGGCGGCACCTCGATCAGGCCGGTGACCCCGTGCTGCACCATCGTCTCCATGCACAGGTCCCAGCGCACCGGGCTGGCGACCTGGCTGACGAGGCGCCGCAGCACCTCGCCGCCCTCGCGCACCACCTGACCGTCCTTGTTGGAGACCAGCGGGACGCGGGCGTCGTGGGAGGTGACCCCGCGGGCCAGGACGGCGAGGCGCTCCTGGGCCGGGGCCATGTGCTCGGTGTGGAAGGCGCCGGCCACGGGCAGCGGGATCACGCGGGCCTTGGCCGGCGACTCCGCCGCCAGCGCCTCCAGCTGCTCCACCGTCCCCGCGGCCACGGTCTGGCCGCCGCCGTTGACGTTGGCGGCCGTCAGCCCGTGCCGCTCCAGCGTGGCGGCCACGTCGTCCGGGGCGCCGCCCAGCACCGCGCTCATGCCGGTGGGGGCGAGGGCGGCGGCGCGCGCCATACCGGCCCCGCGCTCGCGGACGAAGACCAGCGACTGCTCGGCGGTGAGGACACCCGCCGCGCACGCCGCGGTGATCTCGCCGACGGAGTGGCCGCCGCCGATCCCGATGACCGGGTAGCCGGCGGCGGGGTGCTCGAAGAGGGCCAGCAGGCTCAGCAGGCCGGCCCCGACGATGAGCGGCTGGGCGACGGCGGTGTCCTTGATCGTGTCCATCTCCGAGACGGTCCCGTGGGCCACGAGGTCGTGGTCGACGACGGCGGAGAACCACTCCAGCCGGTCTCGGAAGCCCGGCAGCTCGAGCCACGGGGCGAGGAATCCGGGGGACTGGGAGCCCTGTCCAGGGCACACGATGGCTAGCACGGTCCTACTCTGTCGCGGCCCCGCCCCCGCCGCCTCGCGCGATGCTGGCCAATAACCCGGGGGATCTTTGGAGGATCCCTACAAAACGGTGGGGGTACGCGCGGGTAGGCTCGCGCGTCAGCGCCACGGGGCGGTGGGCGGCGTGGACAGGCGGCCCAGGGCGAGGGCGACGCGCACCGCGTAGGCCTCGCGGGGCAGCGCCAGGTCGTAGCCCGTGATCTCGGCGATCCGCCCCAGGCGGTAGCGCACGGTGTTGGCGTGGACGAAGAGCGCCCGCGCCGTGGCCTCCAGGCTCACCTCGTCCAGGTAGCGGTCGGCGGTCTCGAGGAGCCCGCCGCCGGCCCGCAGCAGCGGGGCGTGGATCCGGTCCAGCAGCGCCTTGCGGGCCTGGTTGTCGCCGGCAAGGACCCGCTCGGGCAGCAGCTCGGCGGCGTCGGCCGGGCGCGGGACCTCCGGCCAGGCCCGGGCGGCGGCGAGCCCGGACAGGGCGGTCCGGGCCGACCGACCCGCCGCGAAGAGGTGCGGCACCGTCGGGCCCAGCACCACCGGCCCGTCGCCGAAGTAGGCGAGCAGCTGCTCGGTCGCGCCGCGCGGGTCCTCGGTGCCACCGAGGATGACCAGCAGCCGCCGGCCCTGGACCGCGCTCAGCGCCTCGACGCCGAGCCGGTTGGCCGCCCGGCGCAGCGAGGTCATGACGTGGGCCGTCTCCTCGCGCGGGCTGGGCCCCGCCACCACGGTGACGTGCTCGATCGAGCCCCACCCGAGCGCGGTCGCGCGCGAGCGCAACGAGTTGTCCGCCTCCCCACGGATGACGGCGTCCACCACGAGGGACTCCAGCCGCGCGTCCCAGGCGCCCCGGCTCTCGGCCGCCTCCGCGTAGATCTGGGCCGCCGCGAAGGCCACCTCGCGGCTGTAGCGCAGCACCGCCTCCCGCAGCGCCGGCTCGTCGTCCTCCGCGGCCAGCTCGTCCACCCGCTCCTCGACGACGCCCACCACGCTGCGCACCAGGTCCAGGGTCTGGGCCAGCGTCACCGACCGGGTCAGCTCGCGCGGCGCCGTCCCGAAGACGTCCGTGGTCACCATGGGGGCCGAGCCCGGGTCCCGCAGCCAGGTCAGGAAGCTGCCGATGCCGGCCTGGGCCACCAGGCCGACCCAGGACCGGTCCTCCGCCGAGAGGGCGCGGTACCACTCGTGCCGCGCCTCGATGCGCGCGGTCGCGGCGGTGGCGAGCGCACCGGCGCTGGACTGCACCCGCCGCAGCGACGCGGGGCTCGGCATCGGCGGGGCGGAGGGCATCACCCCACTCTAGTTGTCCGACCTCCACAACCGGCCACGGGAGGCGGCATACGGCGCCTGGGCTGCTCGGGTGACACGAAGTCGACACCCGGTGCACCCAAGTGTTCATCCGGGTGACCGATGGGTGACGCCTGGCGTCCCTAGGGTCGCGGCCATGAAGCGCACCCACGTCGCCGTGGCCGTCGTCGCCGCGGCCGCCATGATCCCCGTCACCGCCCTGTCCTCCGCCGCCCGCCCGCAGACCGACGACGGTCACGGGCAGGGTCGCGGGCACGCCTACACCGACGCGAAGGGCATGCCGCAGCCGCTGGTCGTCGCCCACCGCGGGGCGTCCGGCTACCGCCCCGAGCACACCATCGCCGCCTACGAGCTCGCCGTCGCCATGGGCGCCGACTACATCGAGCCCGACCTGGTGATGACCAAGGACGGCCAGCTGGTCGACCGGCACGAGCCCGAGATCTCGGGGACCACTGACGTAGCGTCGCACCCGGAGTTCGCGTCCCGCAAGACCACCAAGAAGCTCGACGGCGTCGACGTGACCGGCTGGTTCACCGAGGACTTCACCCTCGCCGAGCTCAGGACGCTGCGCGCCAAGGAGCGCCTCGCCACCGTTCGGCAGCGCAACACGATCTACGACGGGATGTACCAGGTCCCGACCTACGAGGAGGTGCTGCAGCTGCGCGAGCGGCTGTCCCGGAAGTACCGCCGCACCATCGGCATCATCCCGGAGATCAAGCACTCCACCTACTTCCACGCCAAGGGGCTCAACCCCGAGCCGGCTGTCGTGCAGCTCACCGAGAAGTACGGCCTCAACAAGCGCAACGCGCCGATGTGGATCCAGTCCTTCGAGATCACCAACCTCAAGGACCTGCGGTTCCGCTACGGCTACAAGGCGAGCTCCACCTTCCTCGCGTGGACCGGGACCGGCCCGCTGGACGGCCCCTACGACCTGATCTCGCGCGGCGACAAGCGGCTCTACCAGGACTGGATGACGCCGAAGGGCCTGAAGGAGATCTCCCGGTTCGCCAACGGGATCGGGCCGGAGAAGTTCTTCGTGATCCCCAAGAAGGCCGACGGCACGCTGGGCCAGCCCACCTCGCTGGTCGGTGACGCGCACCGGCTCGGGCTCAAGGTGATCCCGTGGACCTTCCGCAACGAGAACCAGTTCATGGCCAAGGACCTGTGGAACGGCGCCAACCCCGCCGACTACGGCAAGGCGGTCCAGGAGCAGGTCACCTACCTCAAGACCGGTCTGGACGGGCTCTTCACCGACAACCCCGACACCGGCGTGGTGGCCCGGGACGTCTTCTGGTCCAACCGCTGACCCCCTCCCTCTCCCTCCCTCTCCTTTTCCCGACAACGTGGTCTGTTTGGGCCGTATGGCGACCAAACCCGTCCACGTCGGCGAGGGGCCGGAGGGGTTGACGCGGCCTCACGACGCTCGCCGAGCTCGTGGGGCCGCGTACTCGCAGGACGGGCACGGCGTCAGCTCGCCGTCCCACCCCCGGGAGCGCAGCATTATCGCGAACTCCCGCGCCGTCTCGCAGGCCCGGTAGGTGACGGACGCCCAGTCGGCCCGGAAGGTGGCGTAGGACAGGGCGGCGTGCTGGGCGTCAAGGCGGGTGTCGCGGAACCTCACCTCGTCGCGATGGAACGCCGCCCCGTCCAGCTCCAGCAGGGTGCCGGTGGGGCGGTGCAGACCGTCCGCCGCGTGCCCGGTCTGCGGGACGACATGCTGCCGCTCCAGGGGGGGAGACCGTGCGGGCGCTCGACGTCGTCCACCCAGCGCTTCGCGAGGTGGGAGTGCACGCCCGCGGCGACGTCGAGCAGGATCTCCTTGAGCAGGCGACGGTGGCGCACCCGCCGGCGGCCGGCCATCCGCCCCAGCAGCAGCTCGGCGGTGGTCAGACGGCGTTGGCAGGCGCGTGCGAGCCGGGTCAGCGTCTGGCGCTCACCACCCTCGCCGCACAGGTCCAGCACGGTGTCCTCCGGCTGGGTGCACGGCAGGCCACGAAACACGGCTGACGCGAGACGAACTCGAGGTCGCTCCCGGACGAAGGCGATCCTCGGGTGGCGGCCGCGGGGTCGATCGGTCCAGGGGTCGAGCACCTCGACCACGTCCGGCTCCTCGTCCACGAGACCCTGGGGGTACCCGGCGCTGCGACCCCGCAGCCGAGAGCCATCGCCGGCCGCGAGCAGACCGGCGCGAGCCCGCTGCCGGAAGGTCAGCGGTCTGCCCGCCCGGACCGCCACATAGACGCCGGCGAAGGGATGCTGCCAGTGCCGGGAGAGGCCCCTGATGCGCCCCGGGCTCAGACCGAGCTGGAGCAGCTGCTGCCGGGAGACGACCTCGTCCTGAGCGAGCAGCAGGGCGTCGACGGGGTCGGCACTCGTGTCGATGATCATGTCCGCAGGGTGGCTTCGGCGGGGGAGTCATGGCTATCGAGGGGAGCCCGCCTGTGGATGACGGCGACGCCCCATCACCCTGCCGACGTGGACGGGTTTGGTCGCCATACGGCTGTGCTGTCCGGATACATGTGAGACGTGGTGTCCGGATAGATGTGAGACAGGTTAGGCCGCGATTCGTCCTTGGTCGGTGGTGTCCCAGTCGATGGTGAGGTGCCCGATCCAAGTGCCCTCGTGATCGTGGACATTGGCGTGGTTGCCGTCGACAAGGATCGTGACGGTGCTGCCGGCTCGGGATCGTCCGACGCTGAACCGCAGCCTGCCGAAACGGACGCGGCCCTCGGTGCTGACCTTCGCTGCGCGGATGTCAGCGTCTCGTTGGGCAGGCAGGCGGGTCGGGCCGCCGAGATCGCCGCGCGCGGCGGCCTCGGCCCACGCCTGGGCGGGTGTGCTGTTCAAGGCAGAGTGCCAGCGGCGCTGGTTGTAGTACTCCTGGTACTGGTCCACGAGGGCCTGGACGTCGGCGATGCAGGTCGGTGGATGACCCGCGGCGGTGAGCTCACGCACACGGCGAGTCAGCCACTGCTTGCTGGTCTGGTGGTGCCGCTCGCACTTGCCGCAGGTCTGCGGGTGGTACGGGCTGGAGTGGATCAGTCGTGTCCCGTGCCGGTCGACCAGCTCGAAGAACTTGGTCGGCGCCGGGGTGGCCCCGGCGCGGGAGTGTCTGGCGAACGCGGCCCCGTTGTCGGACAAGACGATCCCGGGCGCGCCGAAGGCCGCGATGGCCCTGGTCAGCGCGGCCCGCGCGTCAACACTGGTCTCGGCGGCGCACACGTGCGCGGCGACCAGGGTGCGGGTGGCGTCGTCGAGGACCTCGATGATGCACACCGTGCCGGTGCCGAACCCGAGCCCGGTCAGGTTGGTGCCGTCGATCTGGTAGCAGTCCCGCGGGCGGGCGTAGGCGAACCGTCGATAGGACGACCGAGGTCGCTTCTTGGGATTGGTACGCAGCATCCCCGCCCGTTTGAGGACCTGGTTGATCGTCGAGCGGGCCGGCACGACGAGCCCCTTGCTCGCCCACTGGTCGCGCTCGGCCTCGGCGATCAGCACCGCCCGGATGAAGTCCGCGCCCTCGTCCAACTCGGCCCCGGCGCGCAGCGCCACGATCCGCCCGGCCACGAAGTCGGGCACCTGCTTGGGACTGGACCCAGGACGGCGCGACCGGGGCTGCCACGACCCTTCCCGCAGCGCCCTTTCCCGGTGCCGGTAGGCCGTAGCCTTCGGTATCCCATGGGCCCGCGCGAAGGCGGCGAACCCATCCGGGAACGCCGCCTTCGTGCCGTACTGCGCCTCGATCCTGCACGCGTTGTCCAACAGAGCCATACGCGCCGCCTGCTTCCCCGCCATGCACTACGCATAGCGATCAAGCACGCCCCACACGCCTAGAACAGCAGTCTCAGATCTCTCCGGACATCCCGGTCTCACATGTGTCCGGACTTCACAGTCGCCATACGGCACAAACGGTCCACGATCGCGGGGGGAGGGGGGTCTGTCGCTCTAACGGTGTAAGTGGCCTGATCGCCCTGGAAGGGGCAGGAGGGTCGTCATGACCGAGACACTGAAGCACGTGGACGAACTCGAACCGCAGGAGCCACTCGAGGACGCCTCGGGTGAGGCGTTCGGCGCGGCAGCGCCGGACGGGCAGCCCCCGGCTGGGCAGGATCTGTCGGCAGCGAACGCGGCCGTGATCCGGCAGATGGTGCTGGCTGCCAAGGACGCCGGGATGGACCTGACCGGCCCGGATGGGCTGCTCAAGCAGCTGACGAAGATGGTCGTCGAGACAGCTCTGGATGAAGAGATGTCCGAGCACCTGGGCTACGACAAGCACGACCCGGCAGGGCGTGGCAGCGGCAACTCCCGCAACGGGATGCGGTCCAAGACCGTGATCACCGACAACGCCGGCCCCGTCGAGATCGAGGTGCCCCGGGACCGCAACGGCTCGTTCGAGCCGCAGCTGGTCAAGAAGCGCCAACGCCGCCTGGGTGACCTGGACGCCATGGTCCTGTCCCTGTACGCCAAGGGACTGACCACCGGCGAGATCTCAGCTCATCTGGCCGAGGTGTACGGGGCATCGGTGTCGAAAGACACCGTCAGCCGCATCACCGACCGCGTCGTGGAGGAGATGACCACGTGGTGGGCGCGGCCGTTGGAGAAGGTCTACGCCGCGGTCTTCATCGACGCCATCGTGGTGAAGGTCCGTGACGGGCAGGTGCGTAACCGGCCGTTCTACGCCGCGATCGGGGTGGATCTGAACGGCTGCAAGGACGTGCTGGGGATGTGGGCCGGTGACGGGGATGGTGAGTCGGCCAAGTACTGGCTGGCCGTGCTGACCGAGCTCCGCAACCGCGGGGTCAAGGATGTCTTCTTCGTCGTGTGCGACGGCCTGAAGGGGCTACCCGACAGCGTGAACGCGGTGTTTCCGCAGGCCATCGTGCAGACGTGCATCATCCACTTGATCCGCAACACCTTCCGCTACGCCAGCAGAAAGTACTGGGACTCGATCAGCAAGGACCTCAAACCGATCTACACCGCCCCCACCGCGGCCGCGGCACGGGACCGGTACGAGGAGTTCGCCGAGAAGTGGGGCAAGGCCTACCCCGCGATCCGCACCCTGTGGGAGAACGCCTGGGGTGAGTTCATCCCGTTCCTGGACTACCACGTGGAGATCCGCAAGGTGATCTGCTCGACCAACGCGATCGAGTCGCTCAACGCCCGGTACCGACGCGCGGTCCGTGCCCGAGGGCACTTCCCCAACGAGCAGGCCGCGATGAAAGTCCTGTACCTGGTGACCAGGAGTCTGGACCCCAAGGGCACCGGCCAGACACGATGGACCATGCGTTGGAAGCCAGCGCTGAACGCCTTCGCCATCACCTTCGCCGACCGCATGCCGGCCGCCGAAGACCGCTGAGTATGAAAACGCCACTTACACCGCTAAGCGGACAGTCCCGGGGAGGGGGGGGAGAGGGGGAAGGAAACGGGCCGGCGGGTCAAAGAACGTGGACCCTTTTGGCAGCGGGGCTACCAAAAGGGTCCACGATCGCGGGTGAGGTGGGTGAGGTGGGGTCGGGCGGGGTTAGGCGTCGCCGCCCGCGTTGCCGCTGGTGCCGGCGGTCACGTCATGCAGGGAGTACTTGTCGATGGCCTGACCGACCACCGCCTTGTCCACCACGCCCTGCTTGGCGAGCGCCTCCAGGGTCCGCACCACCATCGACGGGCCGTCGATGTGGTAGTAGCGGCGGGCCGCGGCGCGGGTGTCGGAGAAGCCGAAGCCGTCCGCCCCGAGCGTGTAGTAGTCACCGGGGACCCACTCGCGGATCTGGTCCTGGACCGCCCGCATGTAGTCCGACGTGGCGACGACCGGGCCCGGCATGTCCTGCAGCCGCTGCGTGACGTAGGCGACCGGGGCCTCCTCGTCGGGGTGCAGGAAGGCGCGCTCGTCGCAGGCCAGGCCGTCGCGGCGCAGCTCGCCCCACGAGGTCACCGACCAGACGTCGGCGTCCACGCCCCAGTCCTTCTTGAGCAGCTCCTGCGCCTCGAGCGCCCACGGCACGCCGACGCCCGACGCGAGCAGCTGGGCCCGCTTGTCGTTGCCGGTGTCCTCGGCGGGCTTGAAGAGGTACATGCCCTTGACGATGCCCTCGGCGTCGACGTCCTCCGGCTCGGCCGGCATCACGATCGGCTCGTTGTAGAGCGTGAGGTAGAAGATCACGTCCTCGGCGTTCTGGCCGTACATCCGCTCGAGGCCGGACTTCATGATGTGGGCGATCTCGAAGGAGAACGCCGGGTCGTAGGCCACCAGCGCCGTGTTGGTCGAGGCCAGCAGCGGGCTGTGCCCGTCCATGTGCTGGGTGCCCTCGCCGGTGAGGGTGGTGCGCCCCGCGGTCGCGCCGAGCAGGAAGCCGCGGCTGAGCTGGTCGGCGGCGGCCCAGATGGCGTCACCGGTCCGCTGCAGGCCGAACATCGAGTAGAAGATGTACATCGGCACCATGGGCTCGTCGTGCGTGGAGTACGACGTCCCGGCGGCGGTGAAGGCCGCGACCGACCCGGCCTCGTTGATCCCGAGGTGCAGGATCTGGCCGTTCTTGGCCTCGCGGTAGGCGAGCATCAGCTCGTGGTCGACCGGCGTGTAGTTCTGCCCGTGGGGGTTGTAGATCTTGATCGTCGGGAAGAACGAGTCCATGCCGAAGGTGCGCGCCTCGTCGGGGATGATCGGGACGACCCGCGAGCCGAACTCCTTGTCGCGCATCAGGTCCTTGAGCAGCCGGACCCAGGCCATGGTCGTGGCGATCTGCTGCTTGCCGGAGCCCTTCTTGACCGTGGCGTAGGCCTTGTCCTCGGGCAGCTTGAGGGCCTTGCCGCCCCGGCGCCGCGAGGGCAGCCCGCCGCCGAGCTCCTGGCGCCGGGCCATCATGTAGCTGATGCGCTCGTCGTCCTGGCCCGGGTGGTAGTAGGGCGGCTGGTAGGGGTCGTCCTCGAGCACCTGGTCGGTGACGGGGATCTCGAGCCGGTCGCGCAGGTCCTTGAGGTCGTCGAGCGCGAACTTCTTCATCTGGTGGGTGGCGTTGCGCCCGGCGAAGTGCTGGCCGAGGAAGTAGCCCTTGATGGTGTGGGCGAGGATGACGGTCGGGACGCCGGTCGTCTCCGTCGCGGCCTTGTAGGCGGCGTAGACCTTCTGGTAGTCGTGGCCGCCGCGGGTGAGGCGCCACACCTCCTCGTCGGACCAGCCCTCGACCATCTTGGCGGTGCGCGGGTCACGGCCGAAGAAGTGCTTGCGGACGTAGGCGCCGTCGTTGGCCTTGAAGGTCTGGTAGTCGCCGTCGGAGGTGGTGTTCATCAGGTTGACGAGCGCCCCGTCGCGGTCGGCGGCGAGCAGCGGGTCCCACCCGCGGCCCCACACGACCTTGATGACGTTCCACCCCGCGCCGCGGAAGAAGCTCTCCAGCTCCTGCATGATCTTGCCGTTGCCGCGGACCGGGCCGTCGAGGCGCTGCAGGTTGCAGTTGATCACGAAGGTGAGGTTGTCGAGCTCCTCGTTGGCGGCCCACTGCAGCGCGCCGCGCGACTCGACCTCGTCCATCTCGCCGTCGCCGAGGAAGGCCCAGACGTGCTGCTGGGAGGTGTCCTTGATGCCGCGGTGGTGCAGGTAGCGGTTGAACTGCGCCTGGTAGATCGCGTTGACCGGGCCGAGCCCCATCGACACGGTCGGGAACTCCCAGAAGTCCGGCATCTGCCGGGGGTGGGGGTAGGACGGGAGGGCGCGGACCTTGCCGTCGACGACGTGGGAGTGCTCCTGGCGGAAGCCGTCGAGGTCGGTCTCGTCGAGCCGTCCCTCGAGGTAGGCGCGGGCGTACATGCCGGGGGAGGCGTGGCCCTGGAAGAAGATCTGGTCGCCGCCGCCGGCGTGGTCCTTGCCGCGCCAGAAGTGGTTCATGCCGACCTCGTAGAGCGTCGCCGCGGACGCGTAGGTCGAGATGTGGCCGCCGACGCCGATGCCGGGGCGCTGGGCGCGGTGCACCATCATCGCGGCGTTCCACCGCAGCAGGCGGCGGTAGCCGCGCTCGATCTTCTCGTCGCCGGGGTACCACGGCTCGCGCTCGGGCGGGATCGTGTTGACGTAGTCGGTGGAGGTCAGGGAGGGGACGCCGACCTGGCGCTGACGGGCCCGCTCGAGGAGCTTGAGCATGACGTAGCGCGCCCGCTGACGGCCCCCTTCGTCGATGATCCCGTCGAGGGACTCGATCCACTCCTGGGTCTCGTCCGGGTCGATGTCGGGGAGCTGGTTGGGCAGTCCGTTGATGATCGGACCGACGCCCTCGCGTGCTACCACGCCTCACGTCCTTTCGTTGATGGACCCGGTCGGCGCGCCAGGGGTCGGGCGCGGCGGCGGGACGACTGTGCCCCAGTCTCCACCCAAGGTGGGGTCCAGGTCACACCGGGGCACGGGGCGCCCACGGGTCGAGACTATTTGCTCCTTTTTATCCGGTGCAAAAGGTGACGCACCTCAGTCGGTGCTCACCCGGTCAGGCCGCGCGTATGCCGTGAGCCGGGGCTCGCGCACGAAGGCGGCCAGCGTCAGCCCGACCTCCCGCGCGAGGTCCACGGCCAGCGACGACGGCGCGGACACCGCCGACAGGACCGGCAGCCCCGCCATCGCGGCCTTCTGGGTGAGCTCGAAGCTCGCGCGGCCGCTGACCTGCAGGACATGGCCCGTGAGCGGCAGGCGTCCCTCCCGGGCGGCGGCCCCCACGACCTTGTCAACGGCGTTGTGCCGCCCGACGTCCTCGCGCAGCAGGAGCAGCTCGCCGGCCGGGGTGAACAGGCCTGCCGCGTGCACCCCGCCGGTCTTGTCGAAGGCGCCCTGGTGCTCGCGCAGCGTCTGCGGCATACGCACGAGGTCCCGGGCCCGGACCGTCACGGGGTCCTCGCCGACCGGGTAGGGGAGCCGCGTGCGGATCGCGTCGATCCCGGCCTTGCCGCAGACCCCGCACGAGCTCGTCGTGTAGGTGCTGCGGGTCGCGCTGGCCAGCGCCTCGGCGGACCCGGCACCCGGGCGCAGGGTCACGTCGACGACGTTGTAGGTGGGCGAGCCGTCCTCGCCCTCGTCCAGGCAGTGCATCATCCCGAGCACGTCGTCGGCGGACGTGATGACGCCCTCGGTGAGCAGGAAGCCGACCGCGAGGTCGAAGTCGTCGCCCGGGGTCCGCATCGTCACCGCCACGACCTCGCCGGCGACCCGCACCTCCAGGGGCTCCTCGACCGCCAGCGTGTCCGGCCGCGGCCGCTGCTCGACCGCCTCCTCCGCCACGACGAACCGTGTCGCCGGCACCCGCGTCGTCACCCTTCCCATGGCGTCAGGGTAGGTGACGCGCCGCCCCCGAGCGGGCGCACGTCCTTGCCAGATGCCTCGGGATTCGGTGGACTAGAGGGCACCACCTCGCAGGGAGGGGGCCCGCGAGGCCGGTTGTGCCGCCGCGGCGAGACGGAAGGACGACGACGACAGTGACACCGACCGCGGAAGCGGCCGCTGCGGCAGCCCACCTCACGAAGCTCGGGCTGACCGAGGGCACCGTCGTGCAGGAGCTCGGCTACGACGACGACGTCGACCTGGACCTGCGCGAGCAGCTGATGGACCACATCGGGGGCGACCTCGTCGACGGGGACCACGGGGACGTGGTGGACGCCGTCCTGCTGTGGTACCGCGACGGGGACGACGACCTGGTGGACGCGATCGTCGACGCGCTCACCGACCTGGAGGACCAGGGATTCATCCTGCTGATGAGCCCGCGGGCGGGCCGTCCGGGGGAGGTCGAGCCCTCGGACATCGCCGAGGCCGCCGGCACCGCCGGGCTGCACGTGTCGGGTGCGCTCACCGGGTCGCGGGACTGGGCCGGCGCCCGCCTCGTCCCCGCCCGCACCAAGCGGCGCTGACGGCCGCTGTGCGCGGCTGACGTCCGCCGTGCGCCGCTGAGGGGGCGGCGACCTGCGTCGTCGGGACGAGCCGCGCCCGCCGCCAGGGTTGCGGCCGCCGCGAGGGTTGACAGACTGGGGTCATGAGCGACTCCCAGACCGCACCGTCCGTGGGCTCGAAGGCCCCCGACCTCACCCTCAAGAACCAGTTCGGCGAGGACGTGACGCTGTCCTCCTTCCGGGGGACAAGAACGTCGTCCTGGTGTTCTACCCCTTCGCCTTCTCCGGCATCTGCACCGGCGAGCTGTGCGAGATCCGCGACAACATCGCCGGCTTCCAGGGCGAGGACGTCCAGGTTCTCGCGATCTCCTGCGACCCGATGTTCACGCTGCGCGCGTGGGCCGAGGACCAGGGCTACGACTTCCCGCTGCTGTCCGACTTCTGGCCGCACGGCAAGGTCGCCCAGGACTACGGCGTCTTCGTCGAGGGTGGCGGCCTGGCCAAGCGCGGCACCTTCCTCGTCGACAAGGAGGGCACCATCGCCTGGACCCTGGTCAACGAGCCCGGCCAGGGGCGGGACTTCACCGGCTACCACGAGGCGCTCGCCGCGCTGCGCGGCTGACGGACGCGCCGCGCTCGCGGGCTGGCACAATGGTCCGTCGCGGCGCCGTCCCCGGCGCCGCGACGGGGCCTGTAGCTCAGCTGGTAGAGCACTGCGTTTACACCGCAGCTGTCGTCGGTTCGATCCCGGCCGGGCCCACATGGACAGCCTGACCCTCGACGACGTGCTGGCGACGCTGCGCGGGCTCTACCCCGAGGACACCGCCCAGTCGTGGGACCGCGTCGGCCTCGTCACCGGTGACCCGGCCCAGCCCGTCCGGCGGGTGCTGCTCGCCGTGGACCCGACCCTCGACGTCGTCGAAGAGGCGGTCGCGGGCGGCTACGACCTGCTGGTCACGCACCACCCCCTGCTGCTGCGCGGCGTGCACTCCGTCGCGACCACCACCGCCAAGGGCGCCGCGGTCACCCGGCTCGTCGTCGGCGACGTGGCCCTCTACTGCGCCCACACCAACGCCGACGTCGCCGACGACGGCGTCTCCCAGGCGCTGGCCGAGGCGCTGGAGCTGCGCGACGTCCGACCCCTCGCCGTGGAGGAGGGCCAGCCGCTCGGCCGCGTCGGCGAGGTCGACCCGATGCCCTTGCGGGACCTCGCGCGGCGGCTGGCCGCCGTCCTGCCCGCCACCCCGGTCGGCCTCCGGGTCAGCGGGCCGCCGCAGGCTGAGGTGCGGACCGTCGCCGTGCTGGGCGGCGCCGGCGACAGCCTCTTCGACGCGGTGCGCTCCGCGGGTGCGGACGTCTACGTCACCAGCGACCTGCGGCACCACCCCGCCCTGGAGGCTCGGGAGGAGGGACGCGGCGGCGCGCCATACCTGGTCGATGCCGGGCACTACGCCACCGAGGCGGTCTGGCTGACGGTGCTGCGCGACCGCCTGGTCGAGCGGCTGCCCGACCTCGAGGTGACCACGAGCGCCCGGGTCACCGACCCCTGGACCTTCCTCGTGGCCACGGACGGGCCCGCGGGGCTCACCGCTGCCTCAGCCGCCACCACTGCCGACACCGACGGCACCACTGCCGATGCCAGAGCCGGCACCACCACCGTCTCCGACGGCACCACCGCCGTCCCCACCGCCGTCCCGGGCGCCCGCCCCGGACCGACCGAAGGAGTACGCCCGTGAAGGCTGACGCCTCCCGCCAGTGGCGCCTGCTCGACCTCGCCGAGCTGGACACCCGCCTGGACCAGATCACCCACCGGCTGCGCTCCTCCGACGAGCAGCGCGCGGTCGACGCCGCCACTCGGCGCCGCGCCGACATCGACACAGACCTGGTCCTGGCTCGCACCGCGGTCAGCGACGTGGACCGCGAGGTCAGGCGGGCCGAGGACGAGGTGCAGCTGGTGCGAGATCGCCTGACCCGCAACCAGTCTCGTCTGGACTCCGGACAAGGCACCGCCAAGGACCTGCAGGCCCTGCAGCACGAGATCGCCTCCCTCCAACGGCGCCAGAGCACCCTGGAGGACCAGGAGCTCGAGGTGATGGAGCGCGCCGAGGGGCACCAGGCCACGCTGGACCGGCTCGAGGCGCGTGCCGCCGAGCTGGAGGCCGAGCTCGCCGAGACGGTCTCGGCGCGGGACGCGCTGGTCCGCACGCTGGAGGCCGAGCGGGAGCAGGTCACCGGGCGCCGCGGCGACGTTGCCGGCGGTGTGGGGGAGGACCTGCTCGCGCTCTACACGACGATCCGCGAGTCGGTGGGCGGGGTCGGTGCGGCCGCGCTGCGGCAGCGCCGCTGCGAGGGCTGCCACATGGAGCTCAACCAGGTCGACCTGGGCCGGATCCGCAGCGCCGCCGACGACCAGGTGCTCCGCTGCGAGGAGTGCCGCCGCATCCTGGTGCGCACCCCCGAGTCCGGGCTGTGACGGCGCGCCGGCTCGTCGTCGAGGCCGACGGGGGCTCGCGCGGCAACCCCGGCGTCGCCGGCTACGGCGCCCTGGTCCGGGACGCCGACACCCGGGCGGTCCTGGCGGAGCGCGCCGCCCCGCTCGGCAAGGCGAGCAACAACGTCGCGGAGTACTCCGGCCTCATCGCCGGGCTCGAGGCGGCAGCCCGGATCGACCCGGCCGCCGACGTGGAGGTCCGGATGGACTCCAACCTCGTCGTCGAGCAGATGGCCGGGCGCTGGAAGATCAAGCACGAGGACATGCGTCGGCTCGCGCTGGCGGCCCGCGAGCTGTGCTCGGCGCGGTCCGCGGCGGGCGGGTCGGTGACCTTCACCTGGATCCCCCGCGCCGACAACAAGGCCGCCGACGCGCTGTCCAACGACGGCATGGACGGCCGCACCATCGACCGCTCGTATGCCGCGCCCGACGCTGCTCCCGGGGCGGCGCCGGACGCGGCCACCCCGGCCACCAGCGCCACCACCACGGTCGCCGAGGCGCCCGTCGAGCCGCGGCAGAGCGAGCCCGACCTCACCCCGCCGACCCGTGTCCTGCTGGTGCGCCACGGGGTGACCGACCACACCCTGCGCGCCCAGCTGGACGGCCGCGGCGGGGGCGACCCCGGCCTCAACACCCAGGGCCGGGAGCAGGCCTCGGACGTCGCACGCGCCGTCCGCGCCCTCGTGGGCCGCGACGTGCGGGTCGTGACCAGCGGGCTCTACCGCGCGCGCCAGACCGGCGCCGTCCTCGGCGAGCGCCTGGGGGTCACGCCGACGGCCGACGACCGCTTCGACGAGCAGGGCTTCGGCGACTGGGACGGCAAGTCCATGGGCCAGATCAGCGCGCGGTGGCCGGACGAGCTGGTGCGGCTGCGCACCGACCAGACCTACGCCCGCCCGGGCGGGGAGAGCCACGAGCAGCTGCGCGAGCGGGTCCTCGCCGGGTGGCACGACCTGGTCGCGGCGGGCGGCACGACCGTGCTGGTCGGGCACCGCAAACCCTTCCTGGTGATCCTGACGGACCTGCTCGGCATCGCGCCCGAGGGCTTCTGGAGGCTCGCCCTCGCCCCGGGCTCGCTGACCGGGGTCGAGGTGTGGCGCGATGGCAACGCCGTGGTCTCCTTCGTCAACCGCACCGACCACCTCGGCGACTGAGCGCCCGGGCCGCGAGGCCGAGCCCTCCGTCCTCGGCCCTCCGTCCTAGGCCCTCCATCCGGGCCTGGCGTCCTACGCGCGGTAGGTCGCGTCGAGGACCCAGGGCCGCCCGGGACGGGCCGGGGGAGTCAGGGCCACGGCGAGAGTGCCGGGACCACCGTCCCCCTCGAGGGCGTGCGCCAGGGCGGCGGGGCTGCGCGGCGTCGTCGGCAGATCGCAGACCGCTCGCGTGACCAGGCCGCGGGTGTGCTTGGCGAGGTGGGTCGCCCCGGGCACCCTGACATGCACCCATCGACCGGCGACGTCGCCGGACGGTGACCACGCGGCGGCATACGTGCTGGAGCGGCAGTCCACGACCAGCCCGGTGCCGGCGGCTGCCGACAGGACCGGCGCGAGCCGGGGGCGCCACCAGGCGGCCAGGGGCCCGAGGGCGCCGAGCGAGACCCCCATCGACAGGCGGTAGGGCGCGACCCGGTCGGCGAGGCGCAGGGCGCCGTGCAGCGCCGACTGCACCACGACGAACCTCCGCGCCCGCCGCATCCCGTCCGCACCCAGCGTGGGCAGGTCCAGCGCGTCGTAGAGCACCCCGGTGTAGAGCTCGGCGACGGGTACCGCGGGCGCCGTGTCGAGCACCAGGTTGCGGGCCACCTCGGCGCGCAGGCCCTCGGACACGCCGAGCCGGGCCGGGGCGTCCGGGGCGGCGCTCGCCGCGGCCAGCTGCGCCGCCACCTCCGCCCGTGCCGGGGCGAGCTCGGGCCACGACAACGACTCGGGACGGCTCGGGCGACCGCGGCGGCGGGAGGACTTCGACTCCGACGGGGGCAGCAGGATCAGCACCGGGACAGCCTAGGGACCCTAGAGTGAGCGCCATGGCTGCGACCCGCATCAGGCTGACCTCCGACCCTGGCGACGACGAGCTGCACCGCACGTTCGACGCGATCCGCGCCGAGCTGGAGGTGCCGACCGACTTCCCGCCCGAGGCGCTGGCGGAGGCGGAGCGCGTGGCCCGGGAGCAGCGCACCACCGGCACCGACCTCACGGACGTGCCCTTCGTGACCATCGACCCGGTGGGGTCGATGGACCTGGACCAGGCGATGCACCTCGAGCGCGACGGGCAGGGGGTGCGGGTGCGCTACGCGATCGCCGACGTGCCGCTGTGGGTGGACCCGGGCGGAGCCGTCGACGCCGAGGCGAGGCGGCGCGGCCAGACCGTCTACGCGCCCGACCAGCGCACCCCGCTGCACCCCACGGTCCTGAGCGAGGACGCCGCGAGCCTGCTGCCCGGGGTCGTGCGGCCGGCCTTCGTGTGGGACCTGCGGGTCGACGCCGACGGCCAGGTCCGCCTGGAGGGCCTGGACCGGGCGATGGTGCGCTCGGCGGCCCGCCTGGACTACGACGGGGTGCAGCGGGACCTGGACGACGGCCGGGCCGACGAGCTGCTGCTCCTGCTCCGCGAGGTGGGCCTGAGCCGGATGGCGCAGGAGCGGGCCCGGGGTGGCGCCAGCCTTCCGATGCCAGAGCAGGAGGTGCACCCCGACCCCGCCGGCGGCTACACCCTCGAGCTGCGCCCGCTCGCGCCGGTCGAGGACTGGAACGCCCAGATCTCCCTCATGACCGGCATGGCGGCCGCCTCGGTGATGCTCGAGGGCGGCGTCGGGATCCTGCGCACCATGCCGCCGGCGGCGCCGCGCGACCTGCAGCGGCTCCGCCGCCAGTGCGCGACGTTGGGGGTGCCGTGGCCCGAGGACCAGCCGTATGGCGAGATGCTGCAGGGCCTCGACCGTCGCGACCCCCGCCACCTCGCCGTGATCCACGCCGCCACCAGCCTCTTCCGGGGCGCGTCCTACACCCCCTTCGACGGGCAGCCGCCCGAGCAGACCCAGCACGCGGCCCTGGCGGCGGACTACGCCCACGTCACCGCGCCGCTGCGGCGGCTCGTCGACCGCTTCGGCCTGGCCGTGTGCGAGGCCCTGGTCGCCGGGCAGCCGGTCCCGGACTGGGCCCGCGCCGCCCTCCCGGACCTGCCCGAGCTGATGAAGGCCAGCGACCGCCGCGCCAAGGGCGTCGAGCGCGCCTGCACCGACGCGGTCGAGGCGGCCGTGCTGCAGCCGCACGTCGGCGAGGTCTTCGCGGCGGGCGTGGTCGAGCAGGGCGACAAGGGGCCGGCGCTGGTGCAGCTCACCGGCCACCCGATCCTCGCGCCGTGCCGCGGCGAGGTGGAGCTCGGGCAGCAGGTCCAGGTGCGGCTGGTGGAGGCCTCCGTCGCCGAGCGGCGGGTCACGTTCGAGGCGGTGGGCCCCGGAGCCAACGAGCAGCGGACGGCGTGAGCGGCATACGGGACGAGCGGTGGACGGCCCGGGCGGCCCGCTAGACTGGTCGGCGGATGAGTCGGTCGGGCGATCGCGTCACCGTCAGGTGCCGAGGAACGTCCGGGCTTCACAGGGCAAGGTGGTGGCTAACGGCCACCCGGGGCGACCCGCGGGACAGTGCCACAGAAAGCAGACCGCCACCCGGCTCCGGCCGTGGTGGTAAGGGTGAAACGGTGGTGCAAGAGACCACCAGCGGTGCAGGTGACTGCACCGGCTCGGTAAACCCCACCTGAAGCAAGCTCAGACAGTGCACGTCCGAGGGCGGCCCGCCCGAGTGCACGGGTAGAGCGCTAGAGGTGTCCGGCAACGGCCACCCGAGATGGATGATCGCCCATCCTCCGCGAGGAGGGGGACAGAACCCGGCGTACAGACCGACTCATCCGCACCACCGTCGTTACACTCGGTCGCGGCACGGTCTCGGTGCGCGGCCGGGGAAGCGAGGTGGAACCCGTGGGACGCTGGTCAGCCGCCGCCGCGCTCGCGGGGTGGTACCTCCTGCTCGTCGCCGTGCTCCTCGTGACCGAGCTGGGCCGGATCGGGCAGGACCCCACGCACTCGCTGCGCTACTACCTCTACGTCGGGGCCTACACCACGCTGCTGCTGTCCAGCGCGCTCGCCATGGTGCGCTACCCGCAACGACGCAACTACTTCACGATGTCGGTGCTCGCCGCCTGGGCCGCCTATGTCATCGGGGACACGGTCAGCGACATCGCGACGGACACGATCTTCGCGAGCAACCGGCAGCTGTCCGACCCGGGGGACGCGCTCATGCTGGGCGGCTACGCGGTGCTGCTGACCGGCTTCGTGCGGGTCGCGCACCGGCACCGGGACCTGGTCAACCTGGACCGGGTCATCGACGGCGCCATCGTCGCCGTCGCCCTCGGCACCCTCGTGTGGGTCAGCCTCATCATGCCGGGGATGCGTTCCCCCGCCCTCGCGCAGTCCCCGCTCAACGCCGTCGTCACGTCGCTGTTCCCCACCCTGGACCTGGCACTGGTCGCCCTCGGCTTCGCCTACCTGTCGGGGCAGCGCCCGGTCAGCTGGGCCGCGCTGGTCGGGCTGCTGTCCCCGGTGCTCCTGCTCGTGGCCGACGTGCTCGACTTCGTCAACCTGATGCACCACCGGCAGGAGCCGCTGCTCGCTCACGTCTGCTGGTTCCTCGCCTACGGCAGCGCGGCGGTGGCCATGATGGTGCCGCCCGGCGCGCACCTGTGGCGGGGGTCGCGCGAGGTCGCGGCGACCGGCCACGGCCGGCGGCGGGTGCCGTGGATCTTCGCCACGGGTCTGGTGCCCGTCATCGTCTACGGCTGGCAGCTGGTGCGGCCCGGCGAGGCCGGCGGGGTGCAGGACGGCACGACCCTGTCGATCGCGATGCTCCTGATGTTCATGCTGGTCGTGGCCCGCGCGGCGGGGATGATGCGCACCGCCGACGAGCAGTCCGGTGACCTGGCGGTGCTGGCCCGCAGCGACCACCTCACCGGGCTGCCCAACCGGCGCACCGCCGACGCCGAGCTGGCCCGGGCGCTCGCCCGGGCGGGCCGCACCGGGGAGCCGGTCAGCGTGACCATCGTGGACCTGGACCGGTTCAAGGCGTTCAACGACACCTACGGGCACCACGCCGGCGACGAGCTGCTGTCGGGCTGCGCGCACCGGTGGTCCGACCTGCTGGGACCGGCGGAGGTCCTGGCCCGCTACGGCGGCGAGGAGTTCGTCCTGGTGACGGTGGGACTCCCGACGTCGGCGGTCATCGACCTCGTCGACCGGCTGCGGGCCGTCACCCCGCGGGACCAGACCTTCTCGGCCGGGATCGCGGTGTGGCGCCGGGGCGACACCGCCGCGGAGATGCTCTCCCGCGCCGACGAGGCGCTGTATGCCGCCAAGGCCAACGGCCGGGCCCGGACCTACCTGTGGCAGAACGACGGCGACCGCAGCGACCGCGAGCCGGGCCGCGGCCTGACCCCCGCGCTGCCGGGCGGTGGGGACGATGCGTGAGGGGCTGCTGAGCTTTCGCTCCGCGCTGGTGCTGGCCGTCGCCGTCGTCGTGACCCTGCTCTGGCTGCCCCCTGGCGGTCAAGCCCACATGGTGGTGGGCGCCAACGCCGTCCTGCCGCTCGTCCTGTGGTGGGGCATCCGGCGCCACCGGCCGGCCCGGGCGGGCGTGTGGTGGTGCATCATCGGCTGCACGGTCCTGTGGGGGCTGTCCCTGCTGCCGCTCGCCCCGGTCCAGGGGCGCGTCCTCGGCCCCGCCACCGGGCACGACGTCCTGTCGCTCGGGGGCTACGCCGTGCTGATCGTCGGGATCCTCGGGGCCGCCCGGCGTGCCTCCAGCGACCGGCCCGCGCAGTTCGTCGTGGACGCGACCATCTTCGCGATGGGGTGCGTCAGCGTGATCTGGTCCTTCGCGGCGCGACCGGGTCTCGGGACCGAGGTGCCGCTGACCACGCTGTCGTCGCCGTTCCTCGACGGGCTGGCGCTGATGGCGGCCGCCCGGCTCGTCATGATCGCGGGCGGGGCGGCGTCCCCGACCCTGCTGCTGCTGGCCCTCGGCGCCATGACCGTGGGTGACCTGGCGTCCCTGCAGGCCGTGCGGGACCAGGGCAGCGACGGCTCGCACCAGGCGGCGATGGTCTGCTACGTCACGAGCTGCCTGCTGGCCGCGCTGGCGGCGCTGCACCCGTCGATGGTGAGGTTCGGCAACCGCGGCCGCCCGGCGACGCCCCACCTGGAGCGGCTGCACCTGACCGCGGTCGCGATCGCCGCGGTGATGCCGCCGCTGATGCTGCTGCGCGAGCGCGACCACCCGACCATCTCCACCGCCGGTCCGCTGCTCGCGATGTCGGGGGTCGTCTTCACGCTGGTGGTGCTGCGGCTGGAGCGGATGATGGGGGTCGTGGACGGGCAGCGCGTCCAGCTGGAGTCGCTGGCCCGCACCGACCACCTCACCTCCCTGCCCAACCGCCGCACCGGGGAGGCCGAGATGCGCCGCATGATGCGGGAGGCGATCGACCAGGAGGCGTCGCTCGTGGCGGTGCTGCTGGACCTGGACCACTTCAAGGCCTACAACGACCAGCACGGGCACCCGGCGGGGGACCGGCTCCTCGAGTCGACGGCGTCGGCGTGGCGCCGCAGCCTGCCGACGGACGTCTTCCTGAGCCGGCACGGGGGGGAGGAGTTCCTGCTGCTGGCCAAGGGCCGGCACCCCGACAACGTGCGGCTGCTGCTCGAGGGGCTGCGGGGTGCGGCGCAGACCGGCCAGACCTTCTCGGCCGGAGCCGCCGTGTGGGACGGGGTCGAGTCGCTGGTGACGCTGCTGCTGCGGGCGGACGTCGCCCTCTACGACGCCAAGGCGTCCGGCCGCGACGCCGTGAGGTTCGCCCGGCACCGCCCCGTGGTCCTCGGCCGGGTCGACGCCTAGGCTGGGGCCATGCGCCTGACCCACCTCGGACATGCCTGCCTGCTCGTCGAGATGGCCGACAGCCGGATCCTGCTCGATCCCGGGACGCTCGCGGCCGACTGGGAGGAGCTGCGCGACCTGGACGCCGTCGTGGTGACCCACCAGCACCCCGACCACCTCGACCCCGACCGGCTCCCCGCGCTGCGGGCGGCCAACCCCGACGCGGCGTTCTACGTCGAGGCCGAGGCCCGTGAGGTCGTGGACGTCCCGGGCGCCGAGACCTTCGCGAGCGGCGCGCAGCTGCAGGTCGGGGAGGTGACGCTGCGCGGCGTGGGGGAGCAGCACGCCGTGATCAACGAGTTCATCCCCCGCATCCGCAACACCGGAGCGGTGCTGAGCGCCGAGGGCGAACCCACCGTCTTCCACCCCGGAGACGCCTACGACGCCGACCCCGGCCCGGTCGACGTCCTCGCCTTCCCGCTCAACGCTCCCTGGTGCGCCAGCAAGGAGACCATCGCCTTCCTGCGGCGCATCGCACCGCGGGTCGCCGTGCCGATCCACGACGGGCTGCTCGCGCCCGCCGGGCGGCAGGTCTACCTGGGGCACGCCTCGAGCTTCAGCCCGGAGCAGACCGAGGTCCGTGACCTCGCCGGGGCGGGCGCCCGGGAGATCACCCTCTAGCAGCCCGTATGCCGCCCCCGCCGCGCCCCCGCAGCCCGGCGGTGGGGGGGGGGGCCCTCAGCGAGGCAGCACCAGCGGCAACCCGGCGAGCCGGAACCAGTGCGGCTCGAACCACCCCACGACCTGGTCGATGAGCCCGTCGTCGTCGACGTGGAGCACCTGCAGCTGGAAGGCCTCGTGGTCGCGGCCCTTGCGGAGGTACATCCGCACCGCGGGCTGACCGTTGGCCAGCGCCCGCAGGAACCTCAGGTCGCCCGGACCGCGGGCGGGGCAGTGGGTCCAGGACAGCCGGGCCGCGGCCAGGTTGCCGGAGTACCACCGGTCGAAGGGCGGCATCTGCCAGGTGCAGTCCTCGGCGAGCGCGGCGACGACGGCGTCGAAGTGGTGCGCCTCGAAGGCGTCGACGAAGCCGGCCACGGCACGCTCCTCGAGGGCGTCCCGGTCGCCCGGGGACCGGGTCCCCCGTGACGTCTCCGCCGGCGCCCCTGCCGAGGTCGCTGCCGAGGTCCCTGCCGACGCCCCCGACGAGGTCCCTGCCGACGCCCCCGCCGACGTGCCGGGGGCGCCGTCGGTCGGGTCGGTGCCGACCGCGGCCCGGCCACGCTGCAGCGCGGAGTTGACCGAAGCCACGGACGTGCCGAGGGTCTCGGCGGTCTCGGCCGCGCTGAGCTGCAGGACGTCGCGCAGCAGCAGCACGGCCCGTTGGTTGGGGGAGAGGGTCTGCAGCGCCGCGGTCCAGGCCAGCGCGAGGTTCTCCCGCGCCAGGAGACGCTCCTCGGGCGTGGGTGCTGCGCCGGACCACAGCAGGGCATCGGGCAACGGCTCGAGCCAGGCGTGGTCGCCTCGGTGGAGCGGCGCCTCCGGGTCGCCGGGCGGTGCGCCCAACCCGCTCGGCAGGACCCGCCGCGACGCGGAGGCCAGGTGGTTGAGGCAGCTGTTGGTGGCGATCCGGTAGAGCCAGGTGCGCAGCGACGCACGCCCGTCGAAGTCGGGCAGACCGCGCCAGGCCCGCAGGTAGGTCTCCTGCACCTGGTCCTCGGCGTCGACGGCGGAGCCCGTCAGGCGGTAGCAGTGGGCCAGCAGCTCGGCGCGCAGGGCGAGCGCCTGCTGCTCGAAGTCGTGCCGGCTGGGGACCGCCCGGGGCTCCTCCGTCGTCACCGTCGCCGCCTCACTCGCCGAGGGCGCCGGCCTGGGTCGCCGCCGCGACGTCCATCCACATGATCTCCCAGACGTGGCCGTCGGGGTCGGTGTAGGACCGGCCGTACATGTACTCCTGGTCGTCGCCGGTCCGCACGTCGGTGGCGCCGGCCGCCGCGGCCCGGTCGACGATCTCGTCGACCTGCTGCCGGTCCTCGGCCGACAGGCACACGAGGGTCTCCGAGGTGCCCGGACGGGCCGTCTCGTGGTCGTGGAAGCGGGCGAAGAACTCCGGCACCAGCAGCATGGCGTAGAGGTTGTCGCCGAGGCGCACGCCCACGGCGACCTCGTTGGACATGCGCTCATCGATCTCGTAGCCGACGGCGGTGAAGAAGTCCCGGCTGCGCTGCAGGTCGGCGACCGGTAGGTTGACGAAGATCATCTGGTGGGCGAGGCGAGCGCCGCCCGCCCCGGCCTGGCCGGTCGAGGAGGTCGGGCCGGTCGAGGTGGTCTGGCCGGTCTGGGTGGTCTGGCCGGTCGAGGTGGTCTGGCCGGTCTGGGTGGTCGTCTCCATCGTCGATGCTCCTGTGCTCTGCGGGCCCCGGGGTGGGATCCCGTCATACAGGTAGACCGGACAGCCTCCCCGGACTCATCGCGGCCGGCGGACCGATCCTCGGCCAGCCGGCCGCTGACGGTCGCGGGGGCTCAGCGGCGGCGGGCCGACTCGTCCGCTGCGAGCGCGGCGGCGCCCACGATCCCGGCGCTGTTGAGCAGCGTGGCGGGGATGATCGGGGTGCGCAGGTCCAGCAGCGGCAGGAACTTTCCGGCCTTCTTGGAGACGCCGCCGCCGACCACGAAGAGGTCGGGCCACAGGAGGTTCTCCAGGTGGGAGTAGTAGCGCTGCAGCCGCTCGGCCCACTCCTCCCAGGACAGGTCCTTGGCCTCGCGGGCGGCGGAGGAGGCGCGCTTCTCCGCGTCGTGCCCGTCGAGCTCGAGGTGGCCCAGCTCGGCGTTGGGGATCAGCACCCCGTCGTGGATCAGGGCGACGCCGATGCCGGTGCCGAGGGTCGTGAGGATGACGAATCCCTCCTTGCCCTTGGCGGCGCCGTAGCGTACCTCGGCGACGCCGGCGGCGTCGGCGTCGTTGACGACGTGGACGTCGCGCCCGAGCCGCTCGGTGAAGAGCTTGTCGGCGTCGCAGTCGAGCCAACCCTTGTCGATGTTGGCGGCGGACCGCACGACGCCGTGGGTGACGACGCCGGGCACGGTGATGCCGATGGGGGCGTCGGGGCCCACCTCGTCGAAGGCGTCGATGATCTCCGCGATCACGTCGGCGACGGCCTCGGGGGTGGAGGTGTCGGGCGTGGGGATCCGCACCCGCTCCGCGGCGAACTCCCCGGAGGTCAGGTCGACGGGGGCGCCCTTGATCCCGCTGCCACCCACGTCGATGCCGAGCGGCAGGCTCTTCTTCGCAGTCATGGCCGACAGACTACGTCGCGCGCGCGGGCCGAGCCGGGCGGAACCGGTCAGACCTGCGTCAGGATCTCGGCGCCGGTCTCGGTGACGAGCACCGTGTGCTCGAACTGCGCGGAGCGGCTGCGGTCGGCGGTGACGACGGTCCAGCCGTCGTCCCACAGGTCCCACTCGCCGTCGCCGCCGAGCGTCAGCATCGGCTCGATCGTGAAGGTCATGCCGGGCTCGATGACGGTGTCGTAGGCGGGCGCGGCGTCGTAGTGGGGCACGACCAGGCCGCTGTGGAACTCCGTGCCGATGCCGTGGCCGGTGTAGTCGCGGACCACGCCGTACCCGAAGCGCTTGGCGTAGGACTCGATGACGCGGCCGATGACGTTGACCTCGCGACCGGGGCGGGCCGCCTTGATCCCGCGCATCATCGCCTCGTGGGTGCGCTCCACGAGCAGCCGCGACGCCTCGTCGACCTCCCCAACCAGGTAGGTCGCGTCGGTGTCGCCGTGGACCCCGTCGACGAAGACGGTGACGTCCAGGTTGACGATGTCGCCGTCGACCAGGGCGCGGGAGTCGGGGATGCCGTGGCAGATGACCTCGTTGACGCTGGTGCACAGCGACTTGGGGAAGTGCTTGTAGCCGAGCGGGGACGGGTAGGCGCCCGCGTCGACGATGAACTCGTGCACGGCCCGGTCGATCTCGTCGGTCGTCACCCCGGGCGCCACCAGCGCCGCGCCCACCGCCATCGCCTGCGCGGCGATGCGGCCCGCGACGCGCATCCGCTCGATCGTCCCGGCGTCCTTGACCAGCGCGTCGCCGTCCTCGCGGATGTCCTCGCCGCGGTCCACGTAGTGGGGCCGGGCGATGTGGCCGGGCACCGGCAGGCGCGGCGACACGGTCCCAGGGGCCACGGAGACATCGACGGGAGGGAGCTTCGGCATAGGGTGCAGTCTAGGTAGCCGCCTCGCCGGCGCCCCAATCGCGAGTCCGCAGCCCAACCCGCTCGAGGAGGAGCCATGGCCTACTGGTACAACGTCAGGACCCGTCAGGTGGAGACCGACGACGACCGCGCCCGCGACGAGGACGTCATGGGCCCCTACGACACCCACGAGGCCGCCAGCAGCGCCCTCTCCTCGGCGCGGCAGCGCACCGAGGCCTGGGACGAGGAGGACGAGCGTCGCGCCCGCGAGGACGGCGACGAGCCGGACACGCCCAACGCGCTGGGTCTCTAGACCGTATGCCGAAGGCCCGGTGCCCCCTCACCGAGAGGGTGGCACCGGGCCTTCGGCATACGGCCCGACCGGCGTCAGCCGGTGACGGGAGCGGTCACAGGGCGTCCTGGTCGATCCGCTCCAGCGCGGTGGTCCAGCGGGCCTTCAGGGCACCGCGGTCGGCGCTGCTCGGCAGGTTGCTGTGCGTGAGGTCGAGGCGGGTGGCCGCGTCGCCGTCCTTGCTCAGGTCGAGCTCGACGATGCTGGCCGGCGTGTCGGTGGAGTCGTCGGGGTGCCACGAGAACCGGATCTGCTCCATGGGATGGAAGCTGCGGGCGACGCCGTGGCTGCCGTCGGTCGCGTGCCAGGGCTCACCCTTGCTGCCCAGCTCGCCGCCCTCGCCCAGCAGGGCCTCGGCGCCGTGCGGCTTCATCAGGACGTTCCAGACGCTGTCGATGGAGTGGGACACCACGCGGCTGACGCTCACCGTGGTGCCCGTCACGTCGGGGGCGGTCTCGCTGCTCTGCTCGGTCATGACGGACCTCTTCCGATATCCGATCCTCGTCGACCGGTCCGGGGTGAACCGGCCTGATGTCACAGTACCCCGCAGGTGGGGCCCCCGGGCCGGTGGGGTGGCCACCCGGCGACGCGGCGCGGCGTAACCCGGTCGAAACATCGGTGGGCCAGGCTAGGGACATGAATCGTCAGGAGGAGTTCGTCCTGCGCTCGATCGAGGAGCGCGACATCCGTTTCGTGCGGCTGTGGTTCACCGACGTGCTGGGGACGCTGAAGTCCGTGGCGATCTCCCCGGCCGAGCTGGAGGCGGCGTTCTCGGAGGGCATCGGCTTCGACGGCTCCGCGATCGAGGGCCTGACCCGCGTCAACGAGGCCGACATGCTCGCCAAGCCGGACCCGACGACCTTCCAGGTGCTGCCGTGGCGGGGTGAGTCCCCCGGCACCGCCCGGATGTTCTGCGACCTGCGCTCCACCGACGGGCAGCCGTCGCTGGCGGACCCGCGGCACGTGCTGCACCGCCAGCTCACCAAGGCGGCCGACATGGGCTTCACGTTCTACGTGCACCCCGAGATCGAGTTCTTCCTCTTCGAGCAGGACCAGCCGGGCAACCGCCGCCCCTCCAACCCGCCCCGGCCGATCGACGAGGGCGGCTACTTCGACCACCTGCCCCAGGGGCAGGCCCACGACTTCCGGCGCGCCGCGATCACGATGCTCGAGTCGATGGGCATCTCGGTGGAGTTCAGCCACCACGAGGGCGCGCCGGGGCAGAACGAGATCGACCTGCGCTACGCCGACGCCATGACCATGGCCGACAACATCATGACCTTCCGCACCGTCATCAAGGAGGTCGCGCTGGAGCACGGCGTCTACGCCTCCTTCATGCCGAAGCCGCTGTCGGTCCACCCCGGCTCCGGCATGCACACCCACGTGTCGCTTTTCGAGGGCGACAACAACGCCTTCTACGAGCCCGGCGCCCGCTACCAGCTGTCCAAGGTGGGGCGGCAGTTCGTGGCCGGGGTGCTGCGCCACGCCCCGGAGATCACCGCGGTCACCAACCAGTGGGTCAACTCCTACAAGCGGCTGTGGGGCGGCGGCGAGGCCCCCGCCTACGTGTGCTGGGGGCACGCCAACCGGTCGGCGATGGTCCGCATCCCGATGTACAAGCCCACCAAGGGCCAGGCCACCCGCGTGGAGATCCGCACCATCGACACGGCCTGCAACCCCTACCTCACCTACTCGGTGCTGCTGGCCGCCGGGCTGCGGGGCATCGAGGGCGGCTACGAGCTGCCCGAGGAGGCCGAGGACGACGTCTGGGCCCTGACCGACGCCGAGCGCGCCGCCCTCGGGATCGAGGCGCTGCCGAGCTCCCTGGGCCGCGCGATCGACGTGATGGAGCGCTCCGAGCTCGTCGCCGAGACCCTCGGCGAGCACGTCTTCGACTTCTTCCTGCGCAACAAGCGGGCCGAGTGGGCGGAGTACCGCTCCCAGGTCACGCCCTTCGAGCTGCAACGCCTCCTGCCGCGGCTGTGACGAGCCGGACCTAGGGTGGGCGCGTGACGATGGCACGACCGGCGTCGACGTCCGGCACCCTGGCCCGCCAGGGCTTCTCGGACCCCGAGCGGGCGCAGCGCCTGCTCGAGGACCGGGTGCTGGCCGGCCTGACCGACGACGAGCGCGCGGGGCTGGTCGGCGCGCTCTCGGCCACCGCCGACCCCGACCTGGCGCTGCTGGCCGCGGTGCGGCTGCTCGAGGCGGCCGCGGGCGACGGCCGCTCCACCACGGAGGTCGACGCGCTGCGGGGGGTGCTGGGCTCACCCGGCCCGGAGCGCGACCGGCTGCTCGCCGTGCTCGGGGCCTCGTCGGCCCTCGGGGACCACCTCGTCAGCCACCCGGGACACTGGCGCCGGGCCACGGGCGCGCAGCGGCATACGGCCGAGGAGCTGAGCGCGTCGCTGACCGGCGCGGTCCGCGGGCTGGCCACGGGGGCGGCCCTGGACGCGCTGCGGTCCACCTACCGCCAGGAGCTGCTCGCCGTCGCGGCCCTGGACCTGACCTCCCCGGACCCGCTCGTGACGCTGCCGGACACCGCGCGCTCGCTCGCCGACCTCGCGGCCGCCGCGCTGGAGGCCGCCCACGTGGTGGCCTGCGCGGAGGTGCCCGGCTCCGAGACGATCCGGCTCGCCGTCATCGGCATGGGCAAGTGCGGCGGCCGCGAGCTCAACTACGTCAGCGACGTCGACGTGATCTTCGTCTGCGAGCCCACCGACCCGGACGTCGCCCCCGGCAGCCCGCAGGAGGCCGAGGCGCTGCAGGTCGGCACCCAGGTGGCGAGCGCGGTGATGCGGGCCTGCGCGACCTCCACCGGCGAGGGCACGCTGTGGCCCGTCGACGCGGCGCTGCGCCCCGAGGGCAAGAACGGCCCGCTGGTCCGCACCGTCTCCAGCCACCTCAGCTACTACCAGCGGTGGGCCAAGACCTGGGAGTTCCAGGCGCTGCTCAAGGCCCGGCACGTGGCCGGCGACGCCGAGCTGTCGCGCCGCTACCTCGAGGCCGTGACCCCTCTCGTGTGGCAGGCGTCCTCGCGGGAGCACTTCGTCGAGGACGTGCAGGCGATGCGCCGCCGCGTCGAGGAGCACGTGCCCGCCAAGGAGGCCGACCGGCAGCTCAAGCTCGGGCCCGGCGGGCTGCGCGACGTGGAGTTCAGCGTCCAGCTGCTGCAGCTCGTGCACGGTCGCCTCGACGAGACGCTCCGCTCCGGCACCACGCTGGAGGCGCTCGCTGCGCTCGCCGCAGGCGGGTATGTCGCCCGCGACGACGCTGCGGTCCTCGACGAGAGCTACCGCTTCCTGCGGTCGCTGGAGCACCGGGTCCAGCTCTTCCGCCTGCGCCGCACCCACCTCATGCCGACCGGCCCGGCCGAGCTGCGCCGGCTCGGCCGCGGGCTGCACGTCGACGGGGACCCCGCCGCGGAGGTCGAGGCGCTGTGGCGCCGCCGGGCCCTGGAGGTCCGCCGGCTGCACGAGCGCCTGTTCTACCGGCCGCTGCTGTCCGCCGTCGCGCGGCTGTCGGCGGGCGAGGCGCGGCTGACGCCCGAGGCGGCGGGGGAGCGGCTGGCGGCCCTCGGGTTCCGGGACCCCAAGGGGGCGCTGCGGCACCTGGAGGCGCTGACCGAGGGCGTCTCGCGCCGGTCGGCGATCCAGCGGACGCTGCTGCCGGTCATGCTCGGCTGGTTCGCCGACGGCGCGGACCCCGACGCCGGGCTGCTGTCCTTCCGGAAGGTCAGCGACGAGCTCGGCACCACCCACTGGTACCTCAAGATGCTGCGCGACGAGGGCAGCGCCGCCGAGCGGCTAGCGCAGGTGCTGAGCTCGAGCAGGTTCGCCGCCGAGCTGCTGGAGCGCACGCCGGGCGCGGTGGCCGTCCTCGGTGACGACGTCGGGCTGCAGCCGCGGACCCTCGAGTCGCTGCGTACCGTCATGGGCTCGGCGGCGCAGCGCAAGGACACCCCCGAGGACGCGATGCTCGCCGTCCGGGGGGTGCGGCGCCACGAGCTCTTCCGGGTCGCGGTCGGCGACCTGGTCGGGACGCTCGACGTCGCGCAGGTGGGCGAGGCGCTGACCGCGATCACCACCGCGACCCTCGAGGTGGCCCTGGACACGGCGGTGCGCAAGATCGAGATGGAGCTGCGCGAGCCCCTCGGCACCCGGCTGGTCGTGATCGGCATGGGGCGTCTCGGCGGGGCGGAGCTCGGGTGGAGCAGCGACGCCGACGTGATGTTCGTGCACCAGCCGGACCCGCAGTCCCCGCACGACGACGCCGAGCTGCAACGACGCGCCACGGCGGTGGTGCAGGAGCTGCGGCGGCTCACCTCCTGGGGCGGGCCCGAGCCGGCCGTCGGGATCGACGCGGACCTGCGCCCCGAGGGCAAGAACGGCCCGCTCGTGCGCACCCTGGACTCCTACCGCACCTACTACGAGCGGTGGGCGCTGACGTGGGAGCGCCAGGCCCTGCTGCGGGCCCGCCCGGTCGCGGGCGACGCCGAGCTCGCCGAGCGCTTCGTGGAGCTCGCGGACACCCTGCGCTACCCCGCCGAGGGGTTGTCGGCGGGACAGCTGCGCGACATACGGATGCTCAAGGCGCGGATGGAGAGCGAGCGGCTGCCTCGGGGGGCCGACCGGCGCACCCACCTCAAGCTCGGCACCGGCGGCCTCAGCGACGTCGAGTGGACCGTGCAGGTGCTGCAGCTGCAGCACGCCCACGAGGTGCCGGGGCTGCGCACCACCGGGACCCTCCCGGCCATCGAGGCGGCCCGGGAGGCGGGGCTGCTCGCCGAGGACGAGGCCACGCTGCTGGTCGAGGCGTGGGGATCGGCGTCCCGGCTGCGCAACGCCGGGATGCTGTGGCGCGGGCGGCCCATGGAGAGCGTCCCCTCCGACCTGCGCGACGCCGAGGGCATGGCCCGCATCGTGGGGCGACCGCCGGGCGAGGGTCAGCAGCTCGTCGACACCTACCTGCGGATCGCCCGGCAGGCGCGCGCGGTCGTGGACCGGCTGTTCTACGCCCGGTCCGCCTGAGCCGTCACCCCACGTGGTCGGCCCGTCACGTCTCGGGCGGGCCTTTCACGGAGCGTTCACCCGGCAGCCACCTGACCGCTCTCCCGGGGCGTCGGGGCGCTGGCTAGGTTCGGCGGCAACGCCGGCACCCCCCGTGCCCGACGCCCCACCACGACCAGGGAGAGACATCGTGACCGAAGACCGCCGACTCCTGCCGATGGCCGGCATCACGCACGCCAACCGCAGCGCCGTGACCTGCCACCTCCGGTGCGGCGATGCCTGCTCCAGGCCCGTCCCCAACGAGTCCGCCCACGAGACCTTCGCCTCCGTGGCTGCCGGCGCGCTGTCGCGCCGCTCGGTCCTCGGTGGCGCCGGCGCCCTGGCCCTGGCCTTCGGGGCGGTCGCCACCACCACGGCCGAGCCCGCCGCCGCCCTCGCCGGCGGCAAGGACGACGGCCGCGGCCGCGGCAAGGGCCACCCGCAGCGCGTCTCCGGGCTGTCCTTCATCGGCATCGCCCCGGTCCCGGCCGGCACCGACCGGCTCACCGTGCCCGGCGGCTTCGAGTACCACCCGATCATCCGGTGGGGCGACCCGATCCTCAAGGGCGCCCCGATGTTCGACCCCGAGCACCAGACCGCCGAGGCGCAGGCCATGCAGTTCGGCTTCAACAACGACTACACCGACATCATCGTGACCGACAAGCGCGGCACCAAGGCGCTGCTCGTCTGCAACCACGAGTACACCAACGAGAACACCATGTTCCCGCCCACCATGGACAAGACCGAGGCCATCAAGGTCGCCTGGGCCGCCCACGGCCTGTCGGTGGTCGAGCTGACCCGCCCGGCGGCGGGGGAGCGCTGGAGCTACCGCCGCGGCGGCCGGCTCAACCGACGCATCACCCTGGACACGCCCTTCGCCGTCGACGGCCCCGCCGCCGGCTCGCGGCTGCTGCGCACCAAGGAGGACCCGACCGGTCGCCGGGTCCGCGGCACCATGAACAACTGCTCCGGCGGCACCACGCCGTGGGGCACGGTCGTCTCCGGCGAGGAGAACTTCAACCAGTACTTCAAGGTGACCGGCACCGCCAAGGAGGAGAAGCGCTACGGCCTGTCCGCGACCCAGGACAGCCGCGGCTGGTCCACGGTGGACCCCCGGTGGGACGCCCGGTCGGAGGACTTCCGCAACGAGCCCAACCGCTTCGGCTGGATCGTGGAGGTCGACCCCATGGACCCGACCTCGACCCCCGTCAAGCACACCGCGATGGGCCGCTTCAAGCACGAGGGCGCCAACATCATCCTGTCCGACGACGGGCACGCGGTCGCCTACATGGGCGACGACGAGAAGTTCGACTACATCTACAAGTTCGTGTCCCGGCGCCGCTACGACGACCGCCCCGGCAACGCCGCCCGCAAGCACAACCTGCAGCTGCTCTCCGACGGTGACCTCTACGTCGCGCAGTTCACCGGCGACGGCCTGGAGGACAAGGTCAGCGACGGCAGCGGCGAGTGGATCCCGCTGACCCGACGCGGCCGCTCGATGGTCCCGGGCTTCACGCTCGAGGAGGTGCTGGTCTACACCCGGCTCGCGGCCGACGCCGCAGTGGGCAGCAACGGCAAGGGCCCCACCAAGATGGACCGCCCCGAGGACGTGCAGCCCAACCTGATCACCGGGCGCATCTACGCCGCCTGCACCAACAACTCCGACCGCGGCAAGGAGGGCAAGCCCGGCACCGACGAGGCCAACCCGCGCGTCACCAACAAGGACGGGCACATCGTCGAGATCACCGAGGTCGGCGGCGACCACACGGGGACGAGGTTCACCTGGGACCTGGTGCTCATCTGCGGCGACCCCAAGACCGCCGGCACCTACTTCGGCGGCTACACCGGCCCGGTCGCGCCGATCTCGTGCCCCGACAACGTCGCCTTCGACAGCCGCGGCGACCTGTGGATCGCGACGGACGGCATGCCGAGCTCGCTGAAGCTCAACGACGGCCTCTTCCACGTCGAGCTGGGCGGCCCCGAGCGGGGCCGCGTCACGCAGTTCCTCGCGGTGCCGGCCGAGGCCGAGACCTGCGGGCCCGTCATCCACGACCGTGACGGGTCGGTCTTCGTGGCCGTGCAGCACCCCGGCGAGGACGGCACCTGGGCGGACCAGCACTCGTTCTTCCCGGACTACGTCAAGCAGTCCGGGGGCGGCCGGTTCGCCGGTCCGCGCCCGACGATCGTGCAGGTGCGTCGCACCCGCTGACCAGCCCGTATGCCGACGCCCCCGCCCGGCCTCGCCGGCGGGGGCGTCGCGCTGGGTCAGCGCGGGGCGTCGCGCTCGGTCAGCGCGGCGCGAGGACCCGCACGGCCCCGGGCCGCAGGCTGATGCGGCAGGGCGTGGTCGCGAGCAGCTCGCCGTCGGCGTAGCAGTCCAGCGGCACCGGGGAGGAGACCTCCACGAGGCGGGCCCGGGCGCGCCATACGCCGGGGAGCCCCACCTGGCGTCGTACCAGCGTGGCCAGCAGGGTCCCGACGAAGCCCGGCCAGGTGCGCGCCCGGTAGACCATGACGTCCAGCACGCCGTCGTCGACGACGGCCAGCGGGGCAGTCGTGATGCCCCCGCCCTGGCAGCGCGTGCCCGCGACCGCGACGAGCCAGGCGGACGCGTCATGAGGCACCCCGTCGAGCCGCAGCGTCACCGGGTCGGGGCGGGCGCGCAGCAGCAGGGCGAGGGCCGCGAGGACGTAGATCCAGGGACCCCGGCGGTGCGCCCGGTTGGCGGCGGCGTTGATCCGCGCGGTGAAGCCGAGCGCCGCGATGGTGAGGAACTCCCGGTCGCCGACCAGGCCGAGGTCGATCGGGCGCTGCCGCCACCCGGACACGGCGCGGGCCGCCTGCACCGGGTGCAGCGGGACTCGCAGGTGACGGCACAGGTCGTTGCCGCTGCCGCCGGGGAGCGGGGCGATCACCGCGCCGGAGCGTGCGGCTCCCGCGGCGGCGGCGTGCAGCGTGCCGTCGCCGCCCAGCACGACCACGACCTGGCCGGGTGCTGCTGCCGCGGTGAGGTCGGTGACCTCGGCGAGGGAGCGGCTGCGGATGACGGTGGGGGCGGCATACGGGCCGTCGAGGGCGGTCGCGACCCGCGCGACGAGGCGCGGGTGACGCCCCCGGGCGGAGGCCGGGTTGACCAGCAGGACGACGCTCACGGGGCCTCCCGGGGTGGGGCGACGGACGCGGGCAGCCTAGCGGTCGAGCCGGGCGAAGAAGGCCGTCACGGCGAGCAGGTCGGCGCAGCCTCCCGGGCTGAGCTGCCGCGCCGACAGGTCCTCGTCCAGCGCCACCACGCGCGCGGTGATGTCGGGCGCCAGCGCGCCGCCCACCTGCAGCAGCTCCCGGGCTCGGGCCTGCACGTGGCGCATCCCCTGCAGCGACCCGGTCTTGACCAGGGTGGTGTCGTCGGTGCCCGCCATGAGCTCGAGCAGGGCCTGCAGCAGCGCGAGGTCCTCGCGGCCGGTGCGCGCCAGCACCTGGTGGTAGGCCGGCAGGGCGACGTCCACGACGGACCGGTATCCGCTGGCCGCCTCCCCGCGCGCCCCGGTCAGCCCGTGGTCGGCGTAGGCACGCTCGCCGTAGGTCCGGGGCCGGCCGAGGTGCCCGAGCTCCTGGCCCACGATGGTGCTCGCCATCCGGGCGGTCATGTGGCTGAGGGACGCGACGGTGACGGGTTCGCCGGCGGCGGACAGCCGGCCCGCGCACCCCAGCAGCAGCCCGAACGCGAACACCGCCCCCTTGTGCGTGTTGACCCCGCCGGTCGCCGCGAACATCGCGTCCTCGCACGCCTGCCCGGGCCCGCGCAGCCGCGCCACGAAGGCGCGACGCCCGTCCCGGTGGCCCGCGCGCCCGGTCTCGTGGAAGACGGGGAACCACGGCCGCATCGCGGCGATGCTCGCGAGGAAGGTGTGCACGTCCATGTCGTCGTGCGCCCCGCACGAGAGCGGGTCGACCAGGCCGGGCTTGGGGCTGAGCTCCACCTCGGCGAGAAGGGCGCGCTCGGCCAGGTCGGCGAGGTGCTCGGCCTGCCGCCGGTCGTGCAGGGCCGTCACCACGCGCGTCGACCGTCCGGGCAGGACGGGCGTGGGCAGGGTGTCAGGGCTGACGTCGGGCACCGAGGACCTCCACGGCGGTCGTGAGCTGGTCGAGGGGGTGGGCGCGGGAGCGCGCGCACGCGTGGGCGGGCTGCTCGCAGACCAGGCACCGGCGCGGCCCGAGACCCAGGTCGGCGCGGCCCAGCGGGGCATTGCCGGCGAAGACGTCGAGGTCCCACAGCCGGCCGATCGGATGGTGGTCCTCGAGGTGCACCAGCGCCTGCTTGAGCTCCCCGGCGCGGGCGGCCACGGCGAGGAGTGCCTCCGGGCCGCTGGGAGCGTCCTCGGCCGCCCGGGCGAGGACCCGCCAGCGGTGCAGCGCACAGACCCGTATGACGCCCCTGACGCCGTCGTCGCGCACCGCCTCGAGGGTGGGTGAGGTCTTGACGGGGCCCGGGACGACGAGCGTCACCGCCACCACCGTGACGCCCGGGCCGGGGTGGGCGGCCTGCAGGGCCCGGCGGCGCGCGACGCGGCGGTCGCGGGCGTCCAGGAGCTGGTGCGGCGCGACGGGCACGCCGCCGGCCACGCCGCCGGGCACGCCGCTGGGCACGCCGACCGGCGCGGTCCGGGTCACGACGGCACCACCTGGCGGACCACGTCGATCACGCTCCCGTCGCGGTAGCGGACGACGCCGACCACGGTGTCGGTGCGCTCGATGGGCCGGGGGACGCCGGTGAGCGCGACGGCCCGGTCGTAGAGCTCGTCCATGGTGGTGACCGGCAGCCCCGCGCCGCGCAGCCGCTCGGCGAGCTCGGGCCGGGCGGGGTTGACGGCGATGCCGTGGTCGGTGACGAGCACCCCGATGGTCTCGCCGGGGGTCACCAGGGTGGTGACCCGATCGACGACGGTGGGGATCCGGGAGCGGATCAGCGGCGCGACGACGATGGGCAGGTTGGCGCCGGCCGCCACGTCGCAGTGCCCGCCGGAGGCGCCCATCATCAGGCCGTCGGACCCGGTGATGACGTTGACGTTCATCTCCCGGTCGACCTCCAGGGCCGAGAGGATGACGACGTCGAGGCCGTCGGAGCAGGCGCCCTTGGACAGGGGGTTGGCGTACTCGTTGGCGCTGATCTCGACGTGTCCCGGGTCGCTCGCGAGGGACTCGACGGCGACGGTGTCGAAGTCCTGCACGTCCAGGACCCGGCCGACCAGGCCGCGACGGTGCAGGTCGACGATGCCGCCGGTGATCCCGCCCAGGGCCCACCCGGCGCGGATCCCCTTACGCTCCATGCGCGGCCCGAGGAACTGCGTGACGGCCGTCGCGCTCGCGCCCGACCCGGTCTGCAGCGCGAAGCCCTCCTCGAAGTAGCCGGAGTGCTCGATCACGTCCGCGGCGTAGCGGGCGATCAGCAGCTCCTTGGGGTCCTGGGTCAGGCGGGCCGCGCCGACCGCGATCTTGGACGGGTCGCCGACCTCGTCGACGAGCACCACGTGGTCGACCTGGTCCTGGCTGATCGAGGCGGGGGTGCTGGGGTAGGGGACGAGCTCCTCGGTGAGCATCACCACCTGGTCGGCGTGCTGCGCGTCGACCATCGCGTAGCCGAGCGAGCCGCAGTGGGACCGCCCGGTGACGCCGTTGGCGTTGCCCATGGGGTCGCAGGCCGAGACGCCGAGGAAGGCCACGTCCAGGTGCAGCTCGCCGGAGTCGATGAGCGCGGCCCGCCCGCCGTGGCTGTGGACCGTGACGGGGTGCTCGAGCAGGCCGGCGCTGACCTGCCGGGCCAGCTCGCCGCGCATCCCGCTGGTGAAGATGCGGGTGATGACGCCGGCGCGGATGTGCTCCACGAGGGGTGCGTGGCAGCGGTTGAGCGAGGAGCTGGCGAGCGTGAGGTCGCGAAAGCCCATGCGCGCCACCGTGTCCACCACGCGGTTGATCGACTTGTCGCCCTCGCGGAAGTGGTGGTGGAAGGAGATGGTCATGCCGTCGCGCAGGCCGCTGCGCTCGATCGCCTCCTCCAGCGAGGACCGCACCTTGCGACCCAGCCTGGGGCCGCCGTCGACCAGGTGGGGAGTGGCGGCCGACCACCCGGCATACGGGCGCAGACCGGGGACCTCGCTGCCGGAGACGCGGGACGGGACGGTCATCGTGAGCTCCTAGCGGCGGACGCCGGAGGCGTCCGCGAAGGCGATGGTGCGGCGGGCGGCGGCGATGATCGGCGCGTCGATCATCTTGCCGCCGAGGGAGACGACGCCGAGGCCGTCGCGGGCGGCCTTCTCGGCGGCGGACACGACCAGGCGGGCATGGGCCAGCTCGTCCTCGGTCGGGGCGTAGGCGTTGTGCAGCAGGGGGATCTGCCGCGGGTTGACGAGGGACTTACCGTCGAAACCGAGCCGCTTGACCAGCTCGACCTCCGCGAGGAATCCGGCCTCGTCGTTGACGTCGGACCAGACGACGTCGTAGGCCGCGATGCGGGCCACCCGGGCGGCGTGGAGCACGGCGCAGCGGGCGTAGAACAGTTCGGTGCCCTCCGGCGACCGGGTGGTGCGCAGGTCGATGACGTAGTCGAAGCCGGCGAGGGCGATGGACACCATCCGAGGGCTGGCCGTCGCGATCTCGACGGCGTTGACGACGCCGCCGGCGGACTCGACGGCCGCCATCAGCCGGGTGGACCCGACCTCCCGGCCGCAGTCGCGCTCGATGGCCTCGACCTCGTGCTCCAGACGCCGTATGTCGTCGGCGGACTCCGTCTTGGGCAGCCGGATCGTGCCGGCCCCGGCCCGGACGGACGCCTCCAGGTCGGCTCGGCCGTAGGGGGTGTCGAGCGGGTTGATCCGCACCACGGTGTCGGTGCCCTGGTAGGCGGGGGAGCCGAGGGCGTGGAAGACCATGAGGCGCGCGGAGTCCTTCTCGCGCAGCGCGACCGCGTCCTCGAGGTCGAACATGATCGCGTCCGCGCCGTAGACGTAGGCGGTCGTGAGCATCGACGCGTTGGACCCGGGGACGAAGAGCATCGAGCGGTGGGGGAGCGTCCCCGGCTCGCGCATCGTGGCGTCGGTGATCATGCCCGGGCCTCCGCGAGCGCGGCCCAGTCGGGGTCGGCGTCGCAGGCGCGCAGCAGCGCGGCCTGCAGCCGGGCCCGGATCGCCCAGTCGAGGGCGCCCTTGTCGTCGACGACCACCTGGCCGGCGGTGACCTCGAGGGCCGCGAGGACCTCGTCGACCACGGCGCGGATCTGGTGGCCGAACTGCGCCATCACGGCGCTCGTCACGATCACGTCCAGGGTCTCCGGCTCCTCGGGCGACACCTCCGCCTGTCGGCCTGGCGACTCCTCCGCCTGCCGGCCCGGCGGGGGCAGCACCGTGACCATGACGTCGCTGCTCTCGAGCGTGCCCGCGATGGCTTCGTGGACGATGCGCATGGACGACCTCCTCGTCGTCGGTGGGGCTAGCCGACGGCGGCCGGGACCAGGGCGGGTCGCGGGTCGTCGGCGTGGGTCGGGGGAGTGAGGCTGGGCGTGCTGGCCGTGCCGGCCGTGCTGGCCGTGCTGGTCTGGCTCGTCGGCGTGGTGCTCGTCGGGGTGGCGGCCTGGATCTTGGCGGTGAGCAGCGCGAGGGTCGGGGCGGGGACCAGCCCGGCCAGCGCGACGAGGTCCTTGTTGGCGAACCGCCGCCGCACCTCCGATGCCGAGATCGGCACGCCGCCGCGCTCGAGGCGGGGGATCTCGCGCACCTCGACGGGCGGCGCGGCCAGCGGCGCGTCCTCGAGCCACCGGTGCATGTCGGCGTTGTAGGCGCGGGTGACGGGGCAGAAGGGTTCGCTGCCGACGTAGCGGTGGGTGATCCCGAGGGACGGGGCGATGTGCTCGCGGAAGATCGTCAGGTCCAGCCCGGTGCCGGCGCGGTCGACGACCCCGGAGTCCTTGAGGAAGTAGCTCGGGAAGGTCGCCTTGCTCACCAGGTAGGGCGAGCCGCGGTGCACCATGATGTGGTCCCGCTCGGGCAGCTCGGCGACGCCGGCGGCCACGAGACGGTAGCGCTCGTCGAAGGTGAACGTGCGGCTCTCCTCCGCCACCACGAAGACGTGCAGCACGTCGCAGTCGTGCGCCGCCTGCTGCAGCAGGTAGCGGTGGCCGAGGGTGAAGGGGTTGGCGTTGAGCACCACCGACCCGACGCGGTCCCGCAACCGGCGCAGGTGGGCCAGCCCCTCGCAGCACGCGAGCAGCCCGCGCGGGGTGTTCTCCAGCAGCGTGACCGTCCCGGGCACGGTCGCCAGGTGGTGGTAGCCGCACGCCTCGAAGTGCTCGCGGTACTCCGGCTTGGTGTAGATGAACAGGTGCGTGACGCCGTGGTCCAGCGCCAGGTAGGTCATCTCCGTCATCAGCGGCAGCAGCACCTCCCGGCCCTGCAGGCTCGGGTCGATCGCGACGCACTTGACGACCTGACCCTGCAGCCCGGCGCAGGCAAGGACCCGGCCGTAGTGCTGGAAGGTCACGAACTCCTCGACGCCGCCGTCGATCTCGAGGTCCTGGCTCGCGAGGAGCGCCGCGATGCGGCGGGCCGCCGCGGGGTCCTCCGTCGGGTCCACGCAGATGATGTCGAGGTCGTCATCCACATCGTGGACACTATCCAGCGCGGCTGCGGTCCTCGTCGGCGGGGTGGCCGTATGCCGCCCCCCGGCTCGCGTGGTCGAGGGCCTGCCGCACCGCCGGGTCGTGGGCGTCCGCGTCCTCGGGGCGGGGGCGCACCAGGTCGCCCAGCACCTTGACGCCCGCGAGCCACTCCCGCAGCTCGCCGTAGACCCAGGTCGCCGGGTCGGTCGCCGGGTGGTCCCGGACGGTCCGGTCCGCCACCCCGATCGCGTCGAGGCCGGTGGCGCGGGCGATCCCGAGGGCCCGCGGCAGGTGGTAGGCCTGGCTGACCAGCGCGACCCGCCGCAGCCCGTAGACCTGGCGTGCCCGACGGCAGGTGGCGTAGGTGTCGACGCCCTCGCGGTCCTCGACGACGAGCCGCGGGTCGACGCCCCGCTGCTCGAGGTAGTGCCGCATCACGCGGGGCTCGTCAGCGTCCCCGACGACCGCACCCGAGACGACCAGGACCGCGGCCCTGCCCGCGCGGTGGAGCTCCAGCGCGCGGTCCAGCCGCGAGGCGAGGTAGGTGCTCGGCCGCCCGTCCGGCAGTACGCCGGCGCCGAGCACGACGGCCACGTCCACCGCGGGCGCCTCGGCGGCCGAGAAGATCCGGCCCCGGGACGCCAGCAGGGCCCAGCCCCGCGAGACCGCGACGCCGAGGCCGGCGAGTGCCAGGCCCGCCGCGGCGGTGCGGGCGGAGCCGCGCACGACGGTGGTGGGGGAGACGGGGGGCGTCGGCATACGGCTGATCCTGCCACCCGACCCAGCGCGAAGGCGTCCACCTGCAACCAGCAGGTGGACGCCTTCGCGTGACGGCTCAGATGGAGAAGTACATCTCGAACTCGTAGGGGTGGGGGCGCAGCCGCAGCGGCACGACCTCGTTCGCGGTCTTCCAGTCGATCCAGGTGCGGATCAGGTCCTCGGTGAAGACGTCGCCCTCGAGCAGGAACTCGTGGTCCTCCTCCAGCGCCTGCAGCACCGCCTCGAGGGTGTAGGGCACCTGCTCGATCTGCTCGTGCTCCTCCGGGGGCAGCTCGTAGAGGTCCTTGTCGATCGGCTCCGGCGGCTCGATGCGGTTCTTGATGCCGTCGAGGCCGGCCATGAGCTGCGCGGCAAACGCCAGGTAGGGGTTGGCCGACGGGTCCGGGATCCGGAACTCGATGCGCTTGGCCTTGGGGCTCGTGCCGGCGATCGGGATGCGGATGCACGCCGAGCGGTTGCGCGCCGAGTAGACCAGGTTGACCGGCGCCTCGAAGCCCGGCACCAGGCGGTGGTAGGAGTTGGCGCTCGGGTTGGTGAACGCCAGCAGCGCCGGGGCGTGCTTGAGCAGGCCGCCGATGTACCAGCGCGCCAGGTCGGACAGGCCCCCGTAGCCCTGCTCGTCGTAGAAGAGCGGCTTGCCGTCCTTCCACAGCGACTGGTGCGTGTGCATGCCGGAGCCGTTGTCGCCGAAGATGGGCTTGGGCATGAAGGTCGCCGTCTTGCCCTCGTCCCACACGGTGTTCTTGACGACGTACTTGAACTTCATCATGTCGTCGCCGGAGTGGAGCAGGGTGTTGAACCTGTAGTTGATCTCCTGCTGGCCCGCGGTGCCCACCTCGTGGTGGCTGCGCTCGACCTCGAGGCCGACCCGGTCCAGGTTGAGGCAGATCTTGTCGCGGGTGTCGGCGAAGTGGTCCACCGGCGGCACCGGGAAGTAGCCGCCCTTGAACGCCGTCTTGTAGCCGCGGTTGCCGCCCTCCTCGTCACGCCCGGAGTTCCACGCGGCCTCGACCGAGTCGATCGCGTAGAACGAGCCCTTGGCCTCCGAGGCGAACCGGATGTCGTCGAAGACGTAGAACTCCGCCTCCGCGCCGAAGTAGGCGGTGTCCGCGATGCCCGTCGACTGCAGGTAGGCCTCCGCCTTGGCGGCGACGTTGCGCGGGTCACGGCTGTAGGGCTCGTCCGTGAACGGGTCCACGATCGAGAAGTTCATGATCAGGGTCTTCTCCACCCGGAACGGGTCCAGGTAGGCGGTGCGCACGTCCGGCAGCAGCTTCATGTCGGACTCGTGGATCGCCTGGAAGCCACGGATCGAGGAGCCGTCGAAGGCCTGGCCCTCCGTGAAGAAGTCCTCGTCCAGCGACGCGGCCGGCACGTTGAAGTGCTGCATGACGCCCGGCAGGTCGCAGAACCTGATGTCGACGAACTTGACGTCCTCGTCCTTGATGAACGTCAGGACCTCTTCAGGGGTGCTGAACACATCGTCCTCCATGGGTGTGGCCGACCCTTCTGGCCGACCTGTCGACCCCGACGCTACGGCCCCGCGGTTTCCCGGCCATGACTCGAATGTTTCCCGCGTGTTACGCAGGTAGCCTTGCGCGCGTGGATCGCAAGGACATCGGTGGGTGGCTCGACGGGCCCGGTCAGCTGACGCAGCAGGGTGCGTATGCCGGGGAGCGCCTCGGGCTCCCCCCGGAGGGGCCGGGGGCCATGGCGCCGCTGGGTCGACGGGTCCTGGCCCTGCTGGTCGACTGGCTGCTGTGCCTGACCATCGCGATCGGGCTCTTCCGGATGCCGATCGGCGCGACCGGCGGGCAGTCCTTCATCCCCCTCGCCGTGCTGTACGTCGAGTACGTCCTGCTCGTCGGCACCCTCGGCGCCACCATCGGGCACCGGCTCCTCGGCCTGCACGTCCGTCGCGTCGACGGCGGGCCGGTCGGCCTGGTCGGCGCTGCGCTGCGGACCTTCCTGATGGTGCTGGTCATCCCCGCCGTGGTGTGGGACGGCGACGGTCGGGGCCTGCACGACAAGGCGGTCGGCACCGTCATCGTGCGGACCCGCTGAGGCTCGTCTGGGGTTGCCGCTCCGGTCTGGGGTTGCCGCTCCGGTCTGGGGTTGTGTCCTCCGTCTTGGGTGGCAGCCTCTGTCTTGGGCTGCAGCACAAGACGGGAGCTGGCCATCCAGACCGGCGACGGCCACCCAGACCGACGACGGCCGCCGAGACCAAGGACGGCCACCCAGACGCCAGCGGGACCCGAGCGGCTGGTCAGGGCCTTCACGCTGCGGACCCGCTGAAGCTCGTCTGGGGTTGCCGCTCCGGTCTGCGGCTGTGTCCTCCGTCTTGGGTGGCAGCCTCTGTCTTGGGCTGCAGCACAAGACGGGAGCTGGCCGCCCAGACCGACGACGGCCGCCGAGACCAAGGACGGCCACCCAGACGCTGGTTGGTGTCGCCGCGGTGCGGGCCAGCTGAGGCTCGTCTGGGGTTGCCGCTCCGGTCTGGGGTTGTGTCCTCCCTCTTGGGTGGCAGCCTCTGTCTTGGGCTGCAGCACGAGACGGGAGCTGGCCGCCCAGACCGACGACGGGCACCCAGACCGGCGACGGCCACCCAGACCGACGACGGCCGCGTGACCGAGGACGGCCACCCAGACGCCGGCGAGACCCGAGCTGCTGGCTAGGACGGCCGAGGGCCCCGGGCGCTAGCTCGCCCGGGGCCCTCACCATCTGCAGATGTCCGTCGTCAACGACGTGCCTTGTGGGTCGCTTCCTCGGTTCCGCTACGGGCACGATCCTCGTACCTCGGATCCGGCCCTCCGCTGCGCCCGTCGTCAGCGACCGCGCATCCCCTTGCGGTCCACCCGCGCCCGCGTCGGGTCCATGCCTGCCGGGATGCCGGTGCGCAGACCGCTCATCGCCTTGAGTCGCTTGTTGACGACCGTGACCTCTTCCTTGGTGAGGACGGGCTTGAGCCGCTGCACCTTGCTGGCCAGCTTGCGCACCGAGATCTGCTCGGGGTCGTCGGACTCGCCCTCCGCCACGCGCAGCGTGATCACCGGGGCGCCGGACGCGAGGCGCTCGACCTTGCGGCGCTCCTCCACCAGCAGCTTCTTGGCGCGAGCCGTGGGGCCCTCGGCGACCAGCACGACGCCGGGGCGTCCCACCGCGCGGTAGAGCGTCGCCACGCCGGTGTAGTCCTGTCCTCGGGGCCGCCCGTCGGCCGCGATCGGCTGCTGCTCGATGTACCACCCACCGCGGCGGATCGACGACAGAGCGGCCATCGTCGCCCCGGGCTTGCCCTCGATCATCGCGTAGGCGCCGCGGTCGGTGCGACGGCTCATGACGAGCAGCGCGGCGAGGGCCGCGAGCGGGATCCCGATGATCAGGAAGTACCACGGGTGGCCTGTGATGAGGCCGATGGCCACCATGACCAGCAGCACCAGCGCCGCAGCCCCGACCATCCACTGCGTGATCTTGGGGTCGACCTGCTTGGCGAAGCCGTAGCCCTGCTTGATCTGGGCGAACCGTCCAGGCTTGCTGGGGTCCTTGGGCTTGCGGGCGAAGCGGGACACCTTGGTGCTCCCGGAGGTCTGTCGTGCCATGCGCGAATCGTACCGTCCTGTGAGGTCGCCAGAGGTGAGCGTCAGCGGGACGCGAGCAGCGACGACGCCTCCTGGCGGGTCGTCTGGTCGGCCGCGTCGGCGAGGTGCGAGAGGTGCTCGGGCAGCGGCCGGCCGAACTCCCGCATCGCCTGGCTGTAGAGCTTGCCCGAGCGGTAGGACGAGCGGACCAGCGGCCCCGCCATGACGGCCTTCATGCCGCGGTCGAGCGCGAGGTCGCGCCAGTGCACGAACTCCTCGGGCTTGACCCACCGGTCGATGGGGTGGTGCAGCTTGGAGGGTCGGAGGTACTGCGTGACCGTCAGGATGTGGCAGCCGGCGTCGACGAGGTCGCCGATGGCCTGCTCGATCTCGGCCTCCTCCTCGCCCATCCCGAGGATCAGGTTGGACTTGGTGATGAGGCCGGCGTCCTGCGCCATCGACAGCACCCGCAGCGACTTGTCGTAGGTGAAGGCGGGCCGGATCCGCTTGAAGATCCGCGGCACGGTCTCCAGGTTGTGCGCGAACACTTCGGGTCGCGCGTCGAAGACCTGACCCACCAGCTCGGGCCGCGCGCCGAAGTCCGGCGGCAGGATCTCGACGCCGGTGGTGGGGTTGAGACGGTGGATCTCGCGGATGGTCTCGGCATACAGCCAGGCGGCGCCGTCGGGCTGGTCGTCACGCGCGACCCCCGTGACGGTCGCGTAGCGCAGCGCCATCGTGGCGATGGACTCGGCCACCTTGGTCGGCTCGCCGCGGTCGAGGGCCTGCGGCCGCCCGGTCGCGATGTCGCAGAAGTCGCAGCGCCGGGTGCACACGTCACCGCCGATGAGGAAGGTCGCCTCGCGGTCCTCCCAGCACTCGAAGATGTTGGGGCAGGACGCCTCCTGGCACACCGTGTGCAGGCCCTGGCCCTTCACGCGGGACTGCATCTCGGAGTACTCCGGGCCCATCTTGGCCGTCGTGCGGATCCAGCTCGGCTTGCGCTCGATGGGGGTCTCGGCGTTGCGGGCCTCGACCCGCAGCAGGCGGCGTCCCTCCGGTGCGACGGTCATGGTGCTCCTCGGCGTCGTGTGCGTCAGGCCGTATGCCGACCCCTAGCAGCTGCGGTGTCCCCGACCAGGGGGTCCACCGGTCTGACAGCCTACGCCGCGGCACCGACACACCCCCAATGCAGCCGCTGCGCCCGGGTGCGACCGCCATTACGCTCGACGCCATGGACGATCGTGCCCGCAGCCCCGAGCCCCACGTCGTGGACGCGTTCTGGGCGGATGCCCGGGTGCGGTCCGGCCTCGCGGGCGAGGAGATCTATCAGGGTCGGTCGTCGGCGGCGGCGCTGTGCCCGCCCGCCTGGGCCTTCGGGGACTCGCGACGCATGGCGGACGAGCTGTGCCGGCTGGTGCTGGACGGCACCAAGACGGCGACGGCGGGCGCGTGGTGGGAGTTCGGCGACGAGCCGCTGCCCGACGCGGGCGAGCTGAGCATCGTGTGCGACGGGGACGGCCGTCCCCGCGCGCTGCTGCGGCTGACGCGGGTGCGTCGGGTGCGCTTCGACGAGGTGGACGCGGAGCACGCCCGCGCCGAGGGTGAGGGTGACCGGTCGCTCGAGTCGTGGCGCCGCGATCACCAGGCGTTCTTCGAGCGGATCGACGACGGCGAGCACCCCTTCCGCCCGGACATGGAGGTCGTGCTGCAGGAGTTCGAGGTGCTGGCCCGCGCGTGACGGTGGTGCGGCCCGCGGCGGGCGCGGCGGCATACGCCGTATGACGAGGGTCAGTGCAGCAGCTCGGGCAGGACGGTCGTCCCGGTAGCCGTGCCGCGCCGGCGTGCGGCCTCGACGGCCTCGTCGGTGGTCATGTCGAAGACCCGGGCGAGGTGGCGCTCCGCGAGGGGGAGGACCTCCTGGACCGTGACGTCGCGGTCCAGCTCGCGCGACAGGCTGGTCACGCCGGCGTCGGCGATGCCGCAGGGGACGATGACCTGCGCCCACGACAGGTCGCAGTCGCAGTTGAGCGCGAAGCCGTGCATGGTGACGTCGCGGCTGACGCGGATCCCGATCGCGCCGATCTTGCGGTCGCCGCCACGCTCGTCGGCCAGCACCCACACGCCGCTGCGCCCCGCGACCCGGGCGGTGCGAACGCCCAGGTCGGCGCAGACGCCCATCATCATGTCCTCGAGACGCCGCACGTGGGCGACGACGTCACGGTTGCTCGGCAGGTGCACGATCGGGTACCCGACGAGCTGACCCGGGCCGTGCCAGGTGATCTTGCCGCCCCGGTCCACGTCGACCACCGGGGTGCCGTCCCAGGGGCGCTCGTGCGCCTCGGTGCGCTTGCCCGCCGTGTAAACGCGCTCGTGCTCCAGCAGCAGGGTGGTGTCCGGGATCTCGCGGGCCACGACCCGGGCGTGGACCTCGCGCTGGTGGTCCCATGCCTGCTGGTAATCGACGAAGGCCGGGGCGAAGCCGAGGTGCTCGAAGCGCATGGCTCCACGATACGACCGGGGCGGCGGTGCTCTGTCCACAGGTCTTCGAACGTTCAACCCGTGGCCTGTGGATGACGGACGACGCGGTGGGCGGCGGCGCGGGACAGTGGTGGGGCGTCATACGACCAGCCAGCGACCAGGAGGCGACCGATGAGCAGGCCGACGGTGCCGGGATACGAGGTCGAGGCCATCCTCGGCGAGGGCGCATCAAGCGTCGTATGGCGCGCCCGGCGCCTGGCCGACCAGGTGCTCGTCGCGCTGAAGGTCACGCGTGAGCCGCTGCGCCGGCCCGACCCGTGGCTCTCGGGCTGGTCCGTCGGCCCGCAGGACGCCGAGGCCGTCGTCGCCGAGCTGCAGTGGCTGCGGACGCTGCGACACCCCGGGGTGGTGACGCTGCTCGACGCCCTGGTGCTGGACGACCGACGACTCGTGCTCGTGCTGGACCTCGCCGAGGGGGGCTCGCTCGCGGACCTGGTCACGTCCCGCGGTCACCTGACCCAGGAGGAGGTCACGACGGTGCTGCTGGGGCTGGCGGCGACGCTGTCGGACCTGCACGACCTGGACCTGGTGCACGGCGACCTGGCCCCCGGCAACGTGCTGCTCGACGCCGACGGACGCCCCCTGGTGGCCGACCTCGGCACCGTGTCGGTGCTGGGTGACCTGGTCGACGACCCATGGGGGACCACGGGATTCGTGGCCCCTGAGCGGTCGGTGGGTGAGGACCCGTCGGGCGCATGCGATGTGTACTCCCTGGGCGCGCTCGGCTGGTTCGCCCTGCTGGGGGAGGCGCGGCAGACGGCGACCGACCCGCTCGAGCTTGCGGCTCGGTGCCCCGAGGTCGACCCGGCCCTGGTGGAGCTGATCGGTGCCTGCCTCGCACCGAGCCCGCGGGACCGCCCGGCCCTGACCGAGGTGTCGCGCCGCCTCGAGGAGCTCGGGGAGCCGGTGACCGTGGACGTGGCGGCGACTCCCCGACCACCCGACGTCACGCGCCGGGTGCGCGAGCAGGCGCTCGAGCAGCAGCGGGCGCAGACCCGGGCCCGGGAGCGGGCCGCCAAGCTGGAGGCGGCGCGCCGCGACCTCCGGCGCCCGGCACTGGTGCGGCACCGGACCCTGGTGGTCGCCGCCGTGGTCGGGCTGGTGGCGGGGATCGGCGGCGGCAAGGTGTGGCTCGACCGCGCCGGGACTGCGACCGAGCTGGTGAGCGCGACGAGTCCCGCGACGGCTGGATCGCCAGCACCACCAGCACCATCGGCTTCCACCGGACCGTCTCCGGCGCGGGCGTCCGCTGCGGGCGGGCGGGGAGGAGCAGCGGTCGGGTCCCCGACAGCCAGCCCGTCACCGGCGGCCGCGGCGCAGCCGGCGGCGAGCCGGGCCGAGGCGGTGACCGTGGCCCCGCGCGAGGTGGTGCAGGAGCTCCTCGACCACCGCAGCCAGGCCCTGATGGCTCGCAACGCGGCTCGGCTGGGGGCGGCCGACCTCCCCGGCTCGTGGGCGATGCGCCAGGACGGCGCGACCATCGCCGAGCTCGCGCGCCGGGGCCAGCGGCAGCAGGGGCTGAGCTTCCAGGTGCGGTCGGCCTCGGTCGTGCGGGCCTCGGCGACGGAGAGCACGATCCGTGCGGACGTGCGGCTGGCGGACTACTCGTGGACGGACGGGACGGGACCGGCGCGGGTGCAGCCCGGCCACGACGGACGCACCTCCGACTACGTGCTGCGGTGGACGCCCGCAGGCTGGCGGCTCGACACCGTCCGCGACGTGCCCCAGGGGAGGTGAGCCGCGTCCGCGACGTGCCCGCAGCGGAGCAGCACCGGCGTGCCGCAGGAGAGGTGAGCACCCGCCTGGCGCGGCGGAGGTGAGCGCCGGCCAGGCGGTCGTCTGGGCACATGTGCTCAGGCCGTGGGTCGTGTCGCTTCCTACGCTGGCAGGACCGCCGAGCAAGGAGTGCGCATGAGGGTCCGTGCCGTTGCCGCCGTCATGATCGGGGCGCTAGCCGTGGTGGTGTGGTTGTCCGGAGGGATGCGGGCGGGCACGGTCCCCGCCTGGCAGGTCCTGGGCTGCGGCGCCACCGTCGTCACCGTGACCGTCCTCGCGTCGTGGCAGCGCCGCGCCGGGGTGGCCGTGCGCACCGTGGCGGTGCCCATGGCGCTCGGCGCGACGGCCGCGTGGACGGCGCTTGCCCACGGGGACGAGACCGGGCTCTACCTCGTGGGGATGCTGATCATGGCGATGATCAGCCTTGCGGGCCTGTGCCTGGTGGCCGTCCTCACGGCGTCCTCGACCGCGGGCCGTCGGGCCTGATCTCCGGCACCGACTCAGACGGCAGCGACTCGGACGGCAGCGACCCAGACGGCGTGGACTCCCACGCCAGCGACTCCCACGGCCCGACGACCGCGGCCACCGCGTCGCGCAGCCGCGGCTGGATCCACGAGTAGCCGCTCTGCTCCAGGGCCGTCGGCACGACCTGCTGGCTGCCCAGGACGTCGTCGGCCAGACCGCCCAGCGCGAGCCGCACCGCGACCGCCGGAGCAGGCAGCACCGCCGGCCTGCGCAGGGCCCGGGCGACCACCCGCACGACCTCCGCCTGCCTCGCCCGGCCCGGTGCCACCAGGTTGACCGGTCCGGACACCTCGTGGTCCAGCAGGTGCAGCAGCGCCGACACCTCGTCGGCCATCCCGATCCACGGCCACCACTGGCGCCCGTCCCCGAGCGGACCCGCGAGCCCGAGCCGGGCCAGCGGCAGCATCGGCCCGAGGGCACCACCCCGGCGCGACAGCACGAGCCCGGTGCGGGCGAGCACGACCCGCTGCCCGGCATCCGCCGCAGCCTCGGTCGCCGCCTCCCACTGCTGGACCACGTCGGCCAGGAAGGTCGTGCCGGGCGAGCTCGCCTCCGTCAGCAGCTCCTCGCCCCGGTCGCTGCCGTAGTAGCCGACCCCCGAGGCGTTGAGCAGGACGCACGGCCGGTCCTGCCTCGCGACCAGCGCCGCCGCCGTCCGCGTCGCGGTCACCCGGCTGTCCAGGAGCTCGCGCCGGTAGGACGCGGTCCAGCGCCGACCGACGGGGGCGCCGGCGAGGTTGACCACCGCGTCGACCGCGCCGAGACCCGGGTCCACGACGCGGGCCACCGGGTCCCACCGCCTCTCGTCCGGGGCGGTGGGGTCGCGACGCACGAGGCGGAGGACCTCGTCGCCCCGGGCACGCAGGGCCTGGACGAGCTCGGTGCCGATCAGCCCCGAGGCGCCGGTGACGGCGATGCGGCGAGCGGTGGCGGGCGGCATACGGGCCTCCTGGGAGGGGGAGAAGGAGCACGGGCCGCGACCCCCGGCGGGGTCGCGGCCCGGTCGGGTCACGTCGACGGGTGAACCGTCAGGTCACAGCCCCAGCGAGGACTCGAAGCGGCCCTCCTCCAGGCGCGCCTTGAGCGCCGAGAGGAACTTGCCCGCGAGCGCACCGTCGACCGCGCGGTGGTCGTAGGTGAGCACGAGGTACATCATCGAGCGGATCGCGATCGCGTCGTTGCCCTCGGCGTCGGTGATGACCGCGGGACGCTTGACGATGGCGCCCGTGCCGAGGATGCCGACGTTGGGCTGGTTGATGATGGGGGTGTCGAGCAGCGAGCCGTTGGACCCGATGTTGGTGATCGTGAAGGTCGCGCCACCCAGCTCGTCCGGACCCACCTTGTTGGTGCGGGTGCGGTCGGCGAGGTCGGCGATCTTGCGGGACAGACCGGCGATGTTGAGGTCACCGGCGTCCTTGATCACCGGGACCAGCAGGCCCCGCTCGGTGTCCACCGCGATGCCGACGTGCTCGGCGCCGTGGTAGACGATCGAGTCGCCGTCGATGCTGGAGTTGAGCTGCGGGAACGCCTTGAGGGCCTCGATCGCCGCCAGCGTGATGAACGGCAGGTAGGTGAGCTTGACGCCCTCGCGCTGCTGGAACTCGTCCTTGGCGCGGGCGCGCAGCCGCACCACCCGGGTCATGTCCACCTCGACGGCCGCGGTCAGCTGGGCCGAGGTCGCGAGCGACTCCACCATGCGCTGCGCGATGACCTTGCGCAGGCGCGGCATCTTCTCGGTGGTGCCACGCTTCTCGGCGGACACGGGGTCCGGGGTCGGGACCGCCGTCGGCGCCTGCGCGCCGGCCGACGGAGCCGACGGAGTCGCGGCAGGGGCTGCGGCGGCGGGCTCGGAGGCCTTCTTGGCGGCGTCGAGCACGTCCTGCTTGCGGATGCGGCCACCCACGCCGGTGCCGGTCAGCGTGGACAGGTCCACGCCGTTGTCGGCGGCGAGCTTGCGGACCAGGGGAGTGACGTAGGCGGACGCGTCCGACTCGCCACCCTCCGCGCGGGGCGCCGAGGCCTTCTGAGCGTCCTCCTTGGGAGCCTCCTTCTTCGGAGCCTCCTGCTTGGGAGCCTCCTCCGTGGGGGCTTCCTGCTTCGCCTCCTGCTTGGGCTCCTCCTTCGGAGCCTCCTGCTTCGGCTCCTCCTCGGCGGGCTGCTCGGGCTCGTCCTGCGAGGAGTCGTCCTGAGCGGAGTCGTCCTGCGAGCCGCCGCCGGACGCGTCCCCACCGATGATCGCGAGGTCAGCGCCGACCTCGGCCGTCTCGTCCTCCTGCACCAGGATCGTGGTGAGCGTCCCGGCGAAGGGGGAGGGGATCTCGGTGTCGACCTTGTCCGTGGAGACCTCGAGGAGCGGCTCGTCGACCTCGACCTCGTCGCCCTCGGCCTTGAGCCAGCGGGTGACGGTGCCCTCGGTCACGGACTCGCCGAGCGCCGGCATCGTGACCCGGTCGCCACCGGAACCCGACCCGCCCGAGGAGCCGCTGCCGCCCGAGGAGCCGCTGCCGCCCGAGGAGCCGTTGCCGCCGGAGTCGCCGGAGGACTTCTTGGGCTCTTCCTTCTCGTCCGAGGGGGTGGCGGAGGTGGTCTCCTCGACCGTCTCCTCGGTCTCCGGCTCCGAGGACTCGGACTGCTTGGCCTGCTCGGCGGCGGAGGTGTCCTCGGAGGCGTCGTCGCCCGAGGAGTCGTCCTTGGCCGGGGCGTCACCGTCGCCGATCACGGCGAGGTCGGCGCCCACGGGCACGGTCTCGTCCTCCTCGACGAGGATCTCCTGGACCGTCCCCGCCACCGGCGAGGGGATCTCGGTGTCGACCTTGTCGGTCGACACCTCGAGCAACGGCTCGTCCACCTCCACCGCGTCACCGACGGACTTGAGCCAGCGGGTCACGGTGCCCTCGGTCACCGACTCGCCAAGGGCGGGCATCGTCACGCGTTCAGACATGTGGAAGTTTCTCCTTCGGTGAGCCGTAGACGTTCGTCGACCACCCTACTGCGATACCTGGTGTCGTGCGGGGCGCGGCGAGCGCGCGGACGCGCACCTCGGAGCGCGGTCAGGCGTGGGCGTGCAGGGGCTTGCCGGCGAGGGCGAGGTGTGCCTCGCCGAGCGCTTCGTTCTGGGTCGGGTGGGCGTGGATCAGCGGGGCGACGTCCTCGGGGAGGGCCTCCCAGCCGTAGATGAGCTGCGCCTCGCCGACCTGCTCGCCCATCCGCGCTCCGACCATGTGGATGCCGACGACGGGCCCGTCGATGCGGCGCACCAGCTTGACGAAGCCGCTCGTGCCGAGGATCTGGGACCGGCCGTTGCCGCCCAGGTTGTACTCGTAGCACTCGATCTCGCCGAAGGCCTCCCGGGCCTGCGCCTCGGTGTAGCCGACCGACGCGATCTCGGGGTCGCAGTAGGTGACCCGGGGGATGCCCTTCTCGTCGATGGATGCCGGCTCCTGCCCGGCGATGGCCTCCGCGACGTAGATGCCCTGGGCGAAGCCGCGGTGCGCGAGCTGCAGACCGGGGACGATGTCGCCGACCGCCCAGACCCCCGGCACGGAGGTGCGGCAGTCGGTGGCGAGCACGAAGCCGCGATCCATCTCGACCCCGATCTCCTCGTAGCCCAGCCCCTCGGTGGCCGGCCCGCGCCCCACGGCCACCAGCAGCAGGTCGGCGTCGAGGGTCTCCCCGCCCTCGAGGGTGACGGTGACGGAGTCCTCGGACTGCGCGGCCGACTCGAAGCGCACGCCGGTCTGCACGCCGATCTTGCGCTTGCGGAAGGACCGCTCCAGCTGCTTGGAGACGGCCTCGTCCTCGGCCGCGACGAGCCGGGGCAGCGCCTCCACCACGGTCACCTCGGCGCCGAAGCTGCAGAACACCGACGCGAACTCGACGCCGATGACGCCGCCGCCGAGCACGACCACGCGGGAGGGCACCTGCTCGAGGTGCAACGCCTGCTCGCTCGTCATGATCCGGCCCCCGATCTCCAGGCCCGGCAGGGTGCGGGCGTAGGAGCCCGTCGCGAGCACGAGGTTGCGCCCCACCAGCCGGCGGCCGTCGACCTCGACGGTGTCCTTGGCGACCACGCGGCCGGTGCCCTCGACGTAGGTGACCTGGGCGGCCTTGACCAGCCCCTGCAGACCCTTGTGGAGCCGGGAGACCACGCCGTCCTTGTAGCTGTGGACCCCCGCCATGTCGATCGCCTCGAAGGTCGCCCGCACCCCGAACTTCTCGCTCTCGCGGGCGCTGTCGGCGACCTCGGCCGCGTGCAGCAGCGCCTTGGTGGGGACGCAGCCACGGTGCAGGCAGGTGCCGCCGAGCTTGCCCTTCTCGACCAGCGCGACGGTCAGCCCCAGCTGGGCCGCCCGCAGCGCGCACGCGTAGCCGCCGCTGCCGCCGCCGAGGATGACGAGGTCGAAGGTGTCCTGCTCAGCCATGGTGCGCTCCCTTGCGTGTCGGCCGGGTCCGTATGGCGCCGGGCCTGCTCGTGGCGGCTCGGGCCGGCGTCATCCTCTCATCCGCGCGGCGACCAGGCGCAAGCGGACCCGGGGCGCCCCGGCCGGCCGCCGGGCGGGACGAGGCCGGGCGGGGGAGCGGCATACGGGCCGGAGACGAGGCCGGGCGGGGGAGCGGCATACGGGCCGAGGACGACGACGCCCGCCACGAGCGTGGCGGGAGTCGTCGGGAGAGCCTGGGGCTCAGGGACGGGTCAGGACTGGCTCAGCAGCTCGGCCAGCCGCACCAGGGTGGCCACGCCGAAGCCGGTGCCGCCCTTGGGGGTGAACCCCCGGGGACCCTGCTCGTTGAAGGAGGGGCCGGCGATGTCGACGTGCGCCCACGGGATCGCCTCGCCGTCCACCTGCGGGACGAACTCCTGCAGGAAGAGGCCCGCGGTCAGCATGCCGCCCGCCGGGCCGCCCTTGTGCGCGATGTCGGCGACCTCGGTGTCCAGGCCCTTGCGGTAGGCCGCCGGCAGCGGCATCGGCCACAGGTCCTCGCCCATGTCGTCCCCGGCCGAGCACACCCGGGTGCGGAACTCGTCGTCGTTGCCCATGACGGCCGCGACCTCGAGGCCGAGCGCGACGACCTGGGCCCCGGTCAGGGTGGCGATGTCGACGATGGCGGTGGGCGACTCCTCGCCGGCGAGGGTCATGACGTCGGCGAGCACCATGCGGCCCTCGGCGTCGGTGTTGAGGATCTCGACGGTCATGCCGTTGTGCATCGTGACGACGTCGGAGGCGCGCTGGGCCGACCCCGAGGGCATGTTCTCGGCGAGACCGAGCCAGCCGGTGACGCGGATCGGCAACCCGAGCTCGGCGATGGCGAGGACGGCCCCGGCGACGGCGGCGGCCCCGGCCATGTCGGACTTCATGTTGGCCATGTGGTTGGCCGGTTTGATGTCCAGGCCGCCGGAGTCGAAGGTCATGCCCTTGCCCACCAGCGCGAGGTGGGGGAGCTTGCTCTTCTTGCCGGCGGGGGCGTAGGAGAGCGACACGATGCGGGGCGGGTGGACCGACCCCTGGCCGACACCCACGATCCCGCCGAACCCGCCCTTGACGAGCGCCTTCTCGTCGAGGACCGCGACCTTGACCTTGGTGCCCGCGGCGCGCTGCTTGACGGAGTCAGCGAAGGTCTGCGGGTAGAGCAGGTTGGGGGCGGTGTTGACCAGGTCGCGGGCGTAGCCGACGGCCTGCGCGACGGCCGACGCGCGGCTCACGGCGGCCTTGACGGCCGAGTCGCGGCCTCGCTCGCTGACGATCGTGATGGTGTCGACGACGGTCGGGGCGTCGCTGGTGCCGCGCTGCGCCGTGAACCGGTAGGCGCCGAGCGCTGCGCCCTCGGCGACCGCGGCGACGTGGTCCGCGCTCGGCACGGGCAGGGCGACCGCGACGCGCTCGGCGTCGATGATCGAGCGCAGGGCCGCGCCGACGCTGCGGCGCAGCACGGCCGCGTCCAGCGCCTTCTTCTTCTCCGGGCGCGCGCCCAGGCCGACCACGACGACGCGGCGGGCGTCGAGGCCCGGCACGGCGACCAGGACGACCGAGGACTCGGCGGCGGCGGTGAACCCCAGGGCGGACAGCGCCGTCGTGAGGTGGTCGAGGGCCGCGGCGGGGAGGTCCACGGCGAGGGTGGGGGCGTCGCCGCCGCTGAAGGCACCGAGGACGACGACGTCCGCGGAGAGATCAGCGACGGAGCGAGCGGTGACGGCGAGCGAGGTCACGACGGCTCCTAGCGATGTAGCTGTGTGGTCGATGGCGACGACGTCACGCCCGGCGTGACGTCGTCGGGCCAACCTACCTCCCCCCGCGCCGGGTGGGCGGCCAGGCTTGTAAGGTCGGCGCCATGACGGAAACTTCACTGAAGAAGTCCCCCCTCCACGAGAGGCACGTCGCGCTCGGCGCCAAGATGGCCGACTTCGGCGGCTGGGAGATGCCGATCGAGTACCCCGGCGGCGGCGTGATCCGCGAGCACACCGCGGTGCGCGAGCGCGTCGGCATCTTCGACGTGTCCCACCTGGGCAAGGCGAGGGTCGTCGGCGAGGGCGCCGCCGACTTCGTCAACTCCTGCTTCACCAACGACCTGCGCAAGGTCGAGCCGCCCAAGGCGCAGTACACCATGTGCTGCGACGAGCAGACCGGCGGCGTCGTCGACGACCTGATCCAGTACGTCAAGAGCGACGACGAGGTCTTCCTCATCCCCAACGCTGCCAACACGACCGAGGTCGTGCGCCGGATGCGCGACAAGCTGCCCGAGGGTCTGGAGCTGACCAACCTGCACGAGGAGTATGGCGTGATCGCCGTGCAGGGGCCCCGCGCCGAGGACGTGGTCACCGCCCTGGGCCTGCCCACCGACCTGGAGTACATGTCCTTCGCCGAGGCGGAGTGGAACGGCCGTCCCGTCATCGTGTGCCGCACCGGCTACACCGGCGAGAAGGGCTACGAGCTGCTGCCGACCTGGGACAACACCCCGGCCCTGTGGGACGCCCTGGTCGAGGCGATGGCGCCGCACGACGGGCTGCCGTGCGGCCTGGGCGCGCGCGACACGCTGCGCACCGAGATGGGCTACGCGCTGCACGGTCACGAGCTGTCGATGGACATCACCCCCAACATGGCGCGCGCCGGCTGGGCCGTCGGCTGGGGCAAGGACGCGTTCTGGGGCAAGGAGGTCCTGGAGGCGCAGAAGGCCGCCAAGGACTGCCGCCTGTCCTGGGGCCTGAAGGTCACCGGCCGGGGCATCCCCCGCAAGGACTGCGTCGTCAAGGACGCCGAGGGCCGCGAGATCGGCGTCGTCACCTCCGGGACCATGTCGCCCACCCTCAAGCAGGGCATCGCGCTGTGCCTGCTCGACCGGGGCGCCAAGGAGGGCGACGAGGTCGTCGTGGACGTGCGCGGCCGCGAGGTCGCCGCCGTGGTCACGAAGCCGCCCTTCGTCCAGGGTGGTGCCGCGAGCTGATCGCCGGGTCGCCCCCTGCGGGGCGAGCCACCTCGCGCCGGGCCGGTCGTATGCCGACGGGCCGGGCGCGTGGCCATCCCCGCCGCTCCGTCGTGCTCCCCGCTAGCGTGGCCCCGTGCTGCGTGGATATCTGCTGGTGCTGGCGTCGGCCGTCGGGTTCGGGATCACCCCGCTGCTCGCGACGGTCGCCTACCGCAGCGGCGTGGACGTGTCCACGGTGCTGCTCTACCGGTTCGCGATCGCCGCGGTCGTGCTGTGGGCCCTGTGCCTGGGGCGCGGTCTGGTGCGGCGGCTCCCGGGGCGCACCCTGGCCGGCCTCGCCGCCGCCGGGTTCGCCTACTTCCTGCAGGCGGCCACGTACTTCTACGCGGTGCAGCAGCTCACGGCCGGGCTCGCGGCGCTGCTGCTCTACCTCTACCCCTGCCTGGTGGCCCTGATCACCGCCCTGGCCGCCCGGGCCGTGCCGTCCCGCGCGGTGGTCCTCTCTCTGGTGCTGTCCTTCGCCGGGATCGGGCTCGCGCTCGGGCGGGTGACCGGGGCCGGCACCACGTCGGGGGTGCTCGCGGGCGTGGCCACGGCGGCGTGCTACACGGCATACGTGCTGCTCACCGACCACCTGGGCGCGACGGTCCCGCCGCTGCTGGCGAGCGCCTGGGTGTGCACCCTCGCGACGGGCTTCATCGTGGTGGCGACGGCTGCGCTCGGCACCCTCGCCCCGGGCCGGGCGCTGCTCGCCCCCGCGGCGGTGGCGGGTGTCGGTCTGGTGGGCGGGGCGCTGGCGATCGCGACGTTCTTCGCGGGCGTGGCCGCCGTCGGCGCGACCCAGGCGTCGATCGTGTCGACGGTCGAGCCGATCGTCTCGGTGGTGGGCTCGGCGGCGCTGCTGGGGGCGGCCATGACCGGGTGGCAGTGGCTGGGGGCCGCCACGGTGCTGGCCGGGGCGGCGGTCGCGGTCCTGGCGCACGCCGGTCAGCAGCGCCGCGGGGAGGTCCCGCCGGAGGTCAGCGCAGCAGGCTCGCCGCCACGAGCGCGAGGCTGAGGGACACCTCGATCGCGGCGCCGAGCACGTCGCCGGTGATGCCCCCGAGGCGCCGCACCGCGCGCTCCACCACCAGCCAGCAGCCCACGAGTCCCGCTGCCACGCAGGCGAGCCCGGCCCACAAGGCGCTCGGCCCGGCCGCCACCACCGTCACGCCCGCGACCACGGCGAGCGCGGTCAGGGCCTGCCACCGCGCGACGCTGCCCGCCACCATGTCCCCGAGGCCGCTCGGGCGAGCGCTCGGCACCCCGCGCAGGCACGCCCACGCGAGGACGTGCCGGCTGGTCACCAGGGCGACCGCGCCGAGGGTGATCCCACCTGGTGCCGGGGCGAGGGCGCCCAGGCAGGCCGCCTGGACCAGCAGCGACAGTGCGATGGCGGTGGCTCCGGACGGGCCCACGTCGCCGGTCTTCATGACGGCGAGGGCCCGCTCGCGGTCATAGCTGGCCGACAGGCCGTCGGAGTAGTCGGCGAGGCCGTCCTGGTGCATCGCCCGGGTCAGCAGCACCCCCAGCGCCACCGCGACCCCGCCGGTGACCAGGGGAGGAGAGCCGGCCCACCGGGCGAGCAGCGCCCACCCGACCCACGCCGCCACCAGGGGCAGCGCGGCCAGGGGCGCCAGGAGCATCGCGGCCCCGGCGACCGGCCGGTCCACCCTGCGGGGCGGGGGCACCGGGACGGCTGACAGCGTGCCCCAGGCCAGACGCAACCCGTCGGCCCAGCGCCCGGCGCGGGCCGGGCCGGTCACGGCACCACCGGCGCGCCGGACAGGTCCAGCACCCGCCCGGCGACCACCAGGGCCACCCGGTCGGCGACCGCGGAGACCTCGGCGTTGACCCGCCCCAGCTCGTCCCGGAACATCCGCCCCGAGGCGTGCTCCGGCACGACCCCCCACCCGACCTCGTTGGTCACCAGCACCACGTCGCCAGGCGCGGTGGCCAGCGCGGACACCAGGCGGGACCGGGCGTCGGCCACGGCGGCGGCCGCCGCCGCAGGGTCGTCCCAGGCCACCGCGTCGTCGACGACGCGGGACACCCACGTGCCCAGGCAGTCGACCAGCACCGGGGTGGTGGCTGTGGCCACCACCGGGGCGAGGTCGGCGGTCTCGACGGTGGTCCAGGTTGCGGGCCGGCGCGCCTGATGGGCGGCGACCCGGTGGGCCCACTCCGGGTCGCCGTCACCGGGCGCCGGGCCCGGCGCGACGTAGACCGCGGGCCCGGTGGCGGGGACGAGGCTCTCGGCATACCGGCTCTTGCCGCTGCGCACCCCGCCGGTGACGAGCGTGATCATCGGGGCTCCTGGGGGTCGGGGAGGAAGGTCGCGGTCGCGTCGAACCGGGCCCGGCGGACCGCCCGGCGCAGCACCCGGTCGGTCGCGGGTCCCGCGAGCCACACCAGCACGGCCGTGAGCACGCCGCGGGGCACGTCCCAGCCGAGCGAGGTGAGGACGTAGAACGTGAGGTAGTGCGAGACGTTGGTGGCCACGTCGGCGCCGGGTACGAAGCCGGCGCCCTGGGGCGCGAGGGTGGTGGCGAGGAAGGGCCAGAACCAGAGGTTCATGACGAGACCGTAGGCGAGGCCGGCCACCAGGCCGTAGAGACCGAGCACGGCGCACCGCGCCCGGACCCCCAGCCGGGCGATCGGGAGCAGCCCGGCGACGAGCGCGACCCAGCCGCACGCGATCATCTGGAAGGGCACCCACGGCCCGATCGCGCCTGTGAGCAGCGCGCCCGTGAGCAGCGACAACGCCCCGACCACGAAACCGGGAGCGGGACCCAGGACCGCGCCGGCCAGCACCAGCAGGAAGAACATCGGCTCGAGGCCGGCGGTGCCTGCGGAGAGCACCCGCAGCCCGCCGCCGGCGGCGCACAGCACCCCCATCACGGCGACGGTCTTGGCGTCGAGCCCCTCGGAGGTGACCTCCGCGAGGCACACGAGCGCCAGCAGCCCCAGCAGCGCCGCGAAGACCCACGGCGCGTCGTGGGCGTGCGCCAGCACCGCGGGCGAGGTCGTCACGAAGGGCCACAGGAACGCCGCGGCGCAGACCACGCTCACGAGCAGCAGGGTGAGGGCGGGCACCACCCGCAGCCGGACCGTCACGACCCCGCCCGTATGACGCCCGCCCGCACCGCCGCGTCGACCGCGGCGGGCACGGTCAGGATCGGCAGGGGGTGCAGCACCTTGGCGACCTGGGGCGCGAAGGCGGTGGAGGCCGAGAGGATCTCGTCGGCGGGGCCGTCCGCGACGACCTCGCCCTCGGCGAGCACGACGACCCGGTCGGCGACGTCGGCGGCCAGCTCGACGTCGTGGGTCGCGAGCAGCACGCAGTGGCCCTCGCGCGCCAGCTCGTCGAGGACGGCGGTCAGGCGGGCCTTGGCGGTGTAGTCCAGCCCGCGGGTCGGCTCGTCGAGCAGCACCACGGGCGGCGCGGCGGTGAGGACGACGGCGAGGGCGAGGAGCAGCCGCTGCCCCTCGGACAGGTCGCGCGGGTGGCGGTCGTCGAGGCCGGGCGGCTCGGTCGGGCCGAGCAGCCGCGAGGCCAGGGCTCGGCAGGTGCCCGGGGTCGCCCCGAAGTCGGCGTCGGCCTCGCGGCACTCGCGTGCCACGGTGTCCGCGTGCAGCAGCGTCGCGGCGTCCTGGGGGACGAGGCCGACGTGGCGGACGAGCTCGCGGGCCCGGCAGCGGCGGGGGTCGACGCCGGCCACGCTCACCCGTCCCCGCCCCGGGCGCAGCGTGCCGGTGAGGACGCGCAGCAGGGTGGACTTGCCGACGCCGTTGCGCCCCATGAGCGCGACCACCTCGCCGGCCCGGGCGGTGAGGTCGACGCCGGCGAGCACCGCGCGGCCGCCCCGGACGACGGCGAGCCCCTGGACCCCGAGCCGGGTCTCCCCGGTGGGGCGGGGCGCGTGCCCCCCGCGGGTGGCGGCGCCGATGCGGTCCCGCACCGGGCGGACCGCGCGGCGGGCGTCCCGCACGGACAGCGGCAGGGGGGACCAGCCGAGGGCACGCCCGAGGCCGACGACCGGGGGGTGCACGGGGGAGCGGAGCATCGCGGCGGCCGGCGCGAGGACGTCGCTGCTGCGGCCGTCGGCGACGACCACGATGCCGTCGGCGTGGTGCACCACGCGCTCGAGCCGGTGCTCGGCGAGCACGACGGTCAGGCCCAGGTCGTGGACCAGCCGGGTGACGGAGGACAGGACGTCCTCGGCGGCGACGGGGTCCAGGGCGGAGGTGGGTTCGTCCAGGACCAGCACCTGCGGGCCGGCCGCGAGGACCGCCCCGATCGCGACGCGCTGCTGCTGCCCGCCGGACAGCGTGCGCAGCCCACGGCCGCGCAGCTCGGCGAGGCCGAGCAGGTCAAGCGTCTCCTCGACCCGGCGGCGCATCGCGGTGGGGGACAGCCCGATGGCCTCCATGCCGTAGGCGAGCTCGTCCTCGACGGTGTCGGTGACGAAGGACGCGGCGGGGTCCTGCACCACCATGCCGACGACGTCGGCGAGGTCCCGGGGCCGGTGGGTGCGGGTGTCGCGGCCGGCGACCCGGACCCTGCCGGAGACGGTGCCGCCGCTGAAGTGGGGCACGAGCCCGTCCAGGCTGCGCAGCAGCGTCGACTTGCCCGAGCCGGTCTCGCCGACGACCAGCACCAGCTCGCCCTCGTCGACGTGCAGGTCCACGGCGTCCAGGGCGGGCCCGGACGCCTCGTCGTAGCGCACGCTCCACCGGTCGACGTCGATCATGCGGCGACCTCGGTGCGGGGGCGGTCGGGGGTGTCCGCCGGTGCCTGCGGCCGGTCGGTCGGCGACCCGAGCGCCTCGTCCGCGGGGTGGTGGCCGGTACGGGTGCCGCCGGGGGCGTGGCTGGCCGGCAGCGGGGGCGCCGCGACGCCGGCGCCGGCGGCCACCAGCACTGCCAGTAGTGCGGCGGGCACCAGCGGCGGCGGGGCGAGCGGCACGGTCGGCATGGCCAGGCCGGCAGCACCCGTGGCGGCCAGCACCGCCAGGACCACCGCGGGGGCGAGCCCGGCCGCGGTGACGGCCCACTCCGCCCAGCCCCACCGGTCGCGGCGGTAGCGGGTGCGGGTGTCGGTCTGCGCGCCCAGCCACAGCGTGGTGCCCGACAGGAGCACCCCGGCGGCAAGCAGCGGCCAGCCGTATGCCGAGGCGACCGACCCGTCCAGCAGCGCGTAGAGGCCCCCGACCAGGCCGATCAGGCCGAGCACCGTCACCGCGCCGGCGGCCCGGCGGCGTCGGGTGGCCCCGAGCGCGTGGCGCCCGTAGCCGCGCGCCTCCATCGAGGCGGCGAGGTCGAGGGACCGGTCGAAGGCGGCCTCCAGCACGGGGACGACGGTGCGGGACAGCTCGCGCAGGCCGCGCCCGTCGTGCCCCCGCAGGCGGCGGGCGGCCCGGACGGCGCGGGCGTCGACGACCATGCGCGGTGCGAAGGACAGCGCGACGACCACGGCGGTGCCCACGTCGTACAACGTCGCCGGGACGTGGCGCAGCAGCCGTCGCGGGGACGCCAGCGCGTTGGCCGCGCCGATGGCGACGAGCATGGTCGCGAGCTGCAGCCCCTGCCACAGCGAGGCGAGGATCCCCTCGAGCGACACCGGTCCGCCGAGCCGGACGCTGCCCGCGGCCTCGGGCAGCGGCACCCGCGGCAGGGTCACCAGCACCGTGGGCCCCGCGACGCCACCCCCGAGCACGACGCCCAGGCCGACCCGCAGCGCCAAGGCGACCAGGCCGAGCGTGACGAAGAAGCCGAGCGGTGCGTCGGCGTGCGGGTCCTCGCGCAGCGCCACGACCAGCACGGCCACGGCGACGATCGCCAGCAGCACGAGCGGGTTGTCCGTCCGGGACGCCGCGGCGGCGAGGCCGAGCGCCCACAGCCACCAGGCCATGGGGTGCAGCCGGCGCGGGACCCGCCACGTCCCGGAGGGCCGGGACACCGTCAGCGCTCGTCCGCGCGGCGCCGGCGGGACATCGCGAAGGCGGCGGCCGCCAGCGCGGCGAGGACGACGACCCCGGAGACGACATACGTCGTGGTGCTCGACGAGGAGGTGCCGGACGACGACGAGGGCGCGGAGGACCCTCCGGTGGCCGAACCCGACGCAGACGCCGAGCGGTCCCGGACGGCGATGGTGGCGGGCTCGTCGGCGGCCCGGGCGGCCGCGGTCATGTCCTTGACGACGTCGCTGCACCCGCTCGCGGGGTAGCCGTCGATGCCGCACACCATCGACTTCTCGACGCGCGGCTGGGCGGCGGCGCCCAGGACCTGGACGGCGGTCGCCGCCGGGTCGACGGTCACGCAGGTGGCGTAGGGCGCGGGGACCTGGGTCTCGGGCCTGGCCGCGTCCGCGCCGCGGCCGAAGTCGACCACCACACCGACCCGCTTGCGGCCGGCCGCGGCCGGCGTGGAGCCGCAGACCTGCGCGAAGGTCATGATCGCCCGCGGGTTGCGCGGGGTGGACATGTCGCTCACGGCGTAGCGGAAGCCCTCGACGGTCCCGTCCGCGGGCGTCGTGGCGGCCGGGCCGGTGGTCGCGAAGGACCAGGTGCTGCCCGACAGGTGGTAGTAGCCCCAGTAGCGGTAGGCGTCGGCGGCGTGCGCCGGCAGCGTCCCGAGCAGCGGGAGCAGCAGGCCGAGCAGCGCGGCGAGGACACCGGTGCGGAGGGAGGAGCGGGACACGGGGCGACCTTCCTGGCGGGCAGCAGCCGCCCGGGTCACCGGGTGGGCCCCACCCGCATGCCACGACGGATAGATGGAGCCGAGGCGTGGGGCGGGCGGTCCGGCTCGCCCATGGGTGCGGGCTCACGGTTGCGGGTCAGCGCCGGAGTCGCACCGGCTTCCCCACCTGCACGGTCGGTGACGAGAGCCTACCAAGCGCCAGGCGTGGGCCCCGGCAGGGGGTGCGTCGGGGCCCGATCAGGGGTAGACCCGGGTGAACCCCCTGCTGGGCCCATGTCCAGACCCAGGCTCACCCGGTAGGTTGCTGGTAGCAGGCGGTGCCCGCCCGGGCGCGCCTGGCAACCGATGCAAGGGGGAAGCACGATGCACAAGGGCACCACGATCGTCGCCGGCCTGGTCGCCGTGCCGCTGCTGGCCGGGTCGCTGGCCGCGTGCGGTGGTAGCAAGGCGGAGCCCGGCTCCGCCAAGGCGGCGGCCCAGGGGGGCGACGCCAAGTCCCGGTTCCTCGCGGCCGTCGACAAGACGCAGGACACCCAGAAGCAGCGCATGACGCTCAAGCTCGACACGTCGCCGGAGAACCTCGTCAAGCTCGCCGCGAGCGGTGCGAAGTCCGGGTCGACGTCCAAGCCGATGGATCCCAAGATCGCCAAGCTGATCGCCTCGTCGCAGCTGGTCATGGACGTGCGCTCGACCGGCAAGTCGCTCAAGGAGGAGACCGACCAGTCCAAGGTCAACATGGCCATGGCGTGGAAGACCGACTCCGACCTGGTCAACTTCGTGATGGCCAACCAGAGCGCCTACTTCAAGCTGGACCTCGCCAAGATCGCCGACCAGACCGGCGCCTTCAAGATGAGCGACGTGCAGCCGATGCTGTCCTCGGCCCCCGCGTGGGTGCAGGACGCCATCAACGGCCGGTGGGTGGGCTTCGAGAAGGCCACGCTGGAGCAGCTGGCGAAGTCGGGCGGGGCCAACGTCAACGCCGCGGCGGGGGCGATGTCCCCGGAGCAGAGCAAGCAGCTGGCGGACGCCATGCGCAAGAACCTCGACGCCAACGCGACCTTCACCGGTGACGGCGACGACATCAAGGGCGAGATCAAGCTGAAGCCCTTCGCCGAGGCCACGATCAACGACCTCAAGCGGATCGCGCCGAAGCAGTTCGACGAGGCCACCAGCAAGAAGATGCTGGAGGGTCTCGGTCAGCTCAAGCAGGGCTCGGCGCTCACCTTCGACAGCACCCTGTCGGACGGCAAGCTGAAGTCCGTCCGCATGGACGTCATGCAGGCGCTCGGCTGGGTGGACGAGTCCAAGCTCAAGACCGATAAGGACAAGCAGGAGTTCACGCAGCTGAAGTCCCAGAACCCCAGCCTGCCGGTGGCCGTGGAGTACTCCGAGCCCGACCAGGACGTCTCGGCGCCCTCCGGGGCCCGCGTGGTGACCCAGGCCGACCTGCAGCAGCTCATGGGTGGGGCGCGCGGCGAGATGACCCCGGCGCCCACGCCGACCTCCTGACCGAGCCGGCCACGCCTGCTCGCGAGCCCGTCCCCGACCGGGGGCGGGCTCGCGCGCACCCCGGGCCGGTCGCCGGTGGCAGGATCGACCCGTGGCTACGTTGGTCGTCGGGGTGGGGACGCGCGCGGGTGCACCGGCCGGTGACCTGGCGCGCCTCGTCGACGCGCTGCTGCGCGACCTGGGCGCGGGCGCAGGCAGCGGGCCGGGTGAGCCGGCCCGCGTGGGCTGCGTCGCCACGGCCGAGCGCAAGGCGGCTGAGCCCGCGATCGTCTCCCTCGCGGCCCACCTCGGCGTCCCGCTCGTCACGTATGCCGACCCCCAGCTCGCCGCCCAGCCCGTCGCGGCTGCCAGCGCCACCGTCGCCCGTCGGGTGGGGGTCCCGAGCGTCGCCGAGGCCGCGGTGCTCACCTCGGGGTGCGCGGTGCTCGGGCGGGCGCGGTCGAGCACCGCGGTGGTCGTCGTGGGCCGGCGTGAGGGCGCCCCGGGCGCCGGATAGGGTGAGCGGGTGCAGACGGGTGAGCGGGTGGCGTGGTGGCCGCGGGCGGCCGGGCTCGTCCTCGGGCACCTCGCGGACGTCGTGCTCGCCGACCCCCGGCGCGGTCATCCGGTGGCGGCCTTCGGCCGGGCGGCGACGTGGGTCGAGCGCGCCACCTACCGCCCCGAGCGGGGCGCGGGCGTCGGGCACGTAGCGGTGCTCGTGGTGCCGTGCGTCGCCGTCGCCGCACTCGCCGAGCGCCGGCTGCGACGACGGCCGGCGGCGCGGGCCGTCACCACCGCGGTCGTCACCTGGGCCGTGCTCGGCGGCACGAGCCTGGGTCGGGAGGGAGCCGCGATGAGCAGGCTGCTGACGGCCGACGACCTCCCCGGCGCGCGGCGACGGCTCGGGCACCTGTGCTCCCGGTCGGCCGACGACCTGGACGTCGCCGAGCTGGCGCGGGCGGCCACGGAGTCGCTGGGGGAGAACACCTCCGACGCCGTCGTCGCCCCGCTCCTGTGGGGTGCCGCCCTGGGCCTGCCCGGCCTCGTCGGCTACCGCGCGGTCAACACGCTCGACGCGATGGTGGGCTACCGCAACGATCGCTACCGCGAGTTCGGTTGGGCCGCAGCGCGGCTCGACGACGTGATCAACTACCTGCCGGCCCGGGCGTGCGCCCTGCTGGCCACGGCGCTGGCGCCACTGACCGGCGGCGACCCGCGCGAGTGCCGGCGGGCCTGGCGCGAGGACGCGCCCCACCACCCCAGCCCCAACGCCGGGCCGGTCGAGGCCACCTTCGCCGGCGCCCTCGGCGTCCGCCTCGGTGGCAGCAACCGCTACGACGGTCACCGGGAGGACCGCGGCACGCTGGGGCGCGGCCGACCCGTCGTCGTGGCCGACCTGGCCCGGGCGGTGCGGCTGTCCCGGGCCGTCGGGACGGCGGCCCTCGGGGTCGCGGTGGTGGTCGCGGCGGTGGCGGACGGCATACGGGACCGCAGGGTCGGCGCGCGAGGCGCCACGAGCGCAGGAGGACTCACGTGACCCGCGGGCTGCTCGTCGCCGGCACCACCTCCGACGCGGGCAAGTCCCTCGTCACCGCGGGGATCTGCCGCTGGCTGGCCCGCGAGGGGGTGCGGGTGGCGCCGTTCAAGGCGCAGAACATGTCCAACAACTCCATGGTCTGCCCCGACGGCGCCGAGATCGGGCGGGCGCAGTGGGTGCAGGCCCTCGCCTGCGGCGTCACCCCCGAGGCGGCCATGAACCCGGTCCTGCTCAAGCCCGGCTCGGACCGCCGCAGCCACGTCGTCCTCATGGGCCGGCCCTGGGGCGAGCTGCAGGCGGGGGAGTGGGCGACGGGGCGTCGGGCGCTGGCGGGCGCGGCGTTCGAGGCATTCCGCGACCTCGCGTCGCGCCACGACGTCGTCATCGCGGAGGGGGCGGGCTCGCCCGCCGAGATCAACCTGCGCGCGGGCGACTACGTCAACCTCGGTCTGGCTCGGGCCGTCGACCTGCCCGTCGTGGTGGTCGGCGACATCGACCGCGGCGGGGTGCTGGCCGCGTTCTACGGCACGCTGGGGATCCTCGACCCGGCGGACCAGGCGTGCCTCAAGGCCTGGATCGTCAACAAGTTCCGCGGCGACCTCGGGCTGCTCGAGCCGGGGCTGCGGATGCTCGAGGAGCGCACGGGCGGGCGCCCGGTGCTCGGCGTCGTCCCCTACCTGCAGGACGTGTGGCTGGACTCGGAGGACGCGCTGGCGATCTCGGGGTGGCGGCATGCCGGGTCGGCCGCGGCCCGGCCGGTCACGGACGAGCCGCTGCGGGTCGCCGTGGTCCGCTTCCCCCGGGTCAGCAACGCGACCGACGTCGACGCGCTCGCCATCGAGCCCGGGGTGCAGGTGGAGGTCACGGCCGACCCCGCCGTCGTCGCCGCCGCGGACCTCGCGGTCCTGCCGGGGTCGCGGGCGACGCTGAGCGACCTGGCCTGGGCGCGCGAGCGGGGCCTCGACCGCGCGGTCGTCGCGCGCGCGGAGGCCGGGCGGCCGGTGCTCGGCATCTGCGGCGGCTACCAGATGCTCGCCGAGCAGATCGTGGACCGGGCCGGGGTCGAGGCCGGGAGCCCGGCCGAGGTCGCGGGGCTCGGGCTGCTGCCGACGCGGGTCACCTTCCAGACCCACAAGCACCTCGGGACCCCGACCGGGCAGTGGCACGGGCACCGGGTGCGCGGCTATCTGATCCACCACGGCGTCAGCGAGCGCACCGACCAGCCCCGGTCCGAGCGGTATGCCGAGACCACGCCCTTCCTCGACGGGTGGCACCGCGGGTCGGTGTGGGGGACCACCTGGCACGGCGCCTTCGAGAACGACGGCTTCCGGCGCGGCTTCCTGCAGGTGGTGGCCGAGCGGGCCCGCCCGGCGTGGCGGCCCGACCCGGGCGCCCCGGCCTTCGCCGAGCAGCGCACCGCGATGCTCGACCGGTTGGCCGACGCGATCGCCGACCACCTGGACACCCGTGCGCTGAAGGAGCTGATCGGACTGTGACCGCACCCGTGGTGGTCGTCGGGATCGGCGCCGACGGGTGGGCCAGCCTGGCCGACCGGGCCCGCGCCGCCGTGACCGACGCCGACGTCCTCGTGGGCAGCCCCCGCCAGACCGACCTGGTGGCCGGGCACCACGACGCCCGGGTCCTGCCGCTGCCGACCCCGCTCCGCGAGGGGCTGCGGCCGCTGCTCGACGGGCTGGGCGACGCCCGGGTCGTCGTCCTGGCCAGCGGCGACCCGATGCACCACGGCATCGGGCGCACCCTGGCGGAGCTGCTGGGCACCGACCGGGTCGACGTGATCGGGGCGCCGTCGTCGCTGTCGCTGGCCTGCGCCCGCCTCGGGTGGGGGTTGGAGGACGTCGACGTGGTGTCCGCGGTGGGCCGGCCGCTGCAGCGGCTCGCCGTGGTCGCGCACCCGGGCCGACGCGTCCTCGTGCTGTCCCGAGATGCGCTGACGCCCCAGGCGGTGGCCACGCTGCTGACCGAGCACGGCCTGGGGGACAGCCTGATGTGGGTGCTCTCGGACCTCGGCGGGCCGGCCGAGCGCGTCGTCGAGGGCGTCGCCGCCTCGTGGGACGCCGACCCCGGCAGCCCGCTCAACATCGTTGCGGTGCAGTGTCTCTCGTCATACGATTCGCTGGTGGGGCTGGTGCCGGGGCTCGCGGACGAGCTCTACGAGACCGACGGGCAGCTCACCAAGCAGCACGTGCGCTCCGCGACGCTGGCGGCGCTGCGCCCGGCGCCGGGGGAGCTGCTGTGGGACATCGGGGGCGGCTCCGGCAGCATCGGCATCGAGTGGCTTCGCGCCCACCCCACCTGTCGCGCCGTCACCGTCGAGCCCCGCCCCGACCGGGTCAAGCGGATCCGCCGCAACGCCGACCGGCTCGGCGTGCCCGGCCTGCAGGTCGTCGAGGGGCTGGCACCGGACGCGCTCGCCGGGTTGTCGCGGCCGGACGCCGTCTTCGTCGGTGGGGGGCTCACCGCGCCGGGGCTCGTCCCCGCCGTCCTGGACGCGTTGCGGCCCGGTGGCCGGCTCGTCGCCAACACCGTCACCCTCGACTCGGAGGCGTTGCTCTTCATCATGTTTCGCCGGTATGGCGGGTCGCTCACCCGGCTCGAGGTGTCGCACGCCGACGCGGTGGGGGGCTTCACGTCGTGGAGCCCGTCACGGCCCGTCACCCAGTGGTCCGTCGTCCGACCCGAGGAGCTGCCCGCATGACCGTCCACTTCATCGGCGCCGGACCCGGGGCGGCCGACCTCATCACCGTGCGGGGGCTGCGGCTGCTGCAGGCGTGCTCCGTCGTGCTCTACGCCGGGGCGCTGGTGCCGGAGGAGCTGCTGGCCGAGTGCCGGGCCGACGCGCGCCTGGTCGACACCGCCCACCTGGACCTGGACCAGATCACCGCCGAGATCGTCGCCGCCCACGAGGCGGGGCACGACGTGGCGCGGCTGCAGTCGGGCGACCTGTCGATCTTCTCCGCGCTGGCCGAGCAGGTGCGGCGGCTGGAGGCCGCGGGGATCCCCTACGCCATGGTCCCCGGGGTGCCCGCCTTCGCCGCGGCCGCGGCGGCGCTCGGGCGTGAGCTCACCGTCCCCACCGTCGGGCAGACCGTCATCCTGACCCGGCTCTCCCGCAACGCGTCGGCGATGCCGGAGCACGAGACGATCGCCAACCTCGGGGCCGCCCGCGCCCTGATTGCGCTGCACCTCGCCACCCACCTCGCCGACGAGGTGGTAACCGAGCTCGCCCCCCACTACGGGCTCGACTGTCCCGCCGCGGTGGTCGCGATGGCGAGCCGGCCGGAGCAGGTCGTGTGGCGGGGGACCCTCGGCGAGCTCGGCGACGCGGTGCGCGACCACGGGCTGCGGCGGACCGCGGTGATCCTCGTCGGGCAGGTGCTCGCGGCGTCGGAGTTCCGCGACTCGCACCTCTACTCGACCGAGCGGGACCGGCACGACTGCGCGCTGCCGCCCCCGATCACGTCCCGCTGACGGACCCCGCGGGTTCGGTGCGTCCGACGATCGTGCCGGCCCGGTCGATGCAGACCACGTCGACCTGCACCGGCGCGCCCTGTAGCACCTCCAGGGCGGTCCGGCGGGCGGCATACGCGACCTGGTCCCCGAGGGGGACGCCCGCGGCCTGGCACCGGGTGAGCGCCTCCAGGCCGGTGTTGACCTCGTGCAGGTCGGCCACGAGATCGGCTGGGGCGCCGGCCTGCTCGGCGAGCGACGCCAGGTGCGCCTGGTCCACCTGGGAGCGCCCGGAGTGCAGGTCGAGGTGGCCGGCCGCGAGCTTGGAGAGCTTGGCGAAACCGCCGCAGATCGTCAGCCGCGGGCGGGGGTGCGCTCGGAGGTACTTCAGGACGGCGCCCACGAAGTCACCCATGTCGAGCAGCGCCGGCGTCGGCAGGTCGTAGAGCTCGGTCACGACGCGCTCCGAGGTCGAGCCGGTGCAGCCCGCGACGTGCGGCAGGCCGAGCGCCTCCGAGACGTCGATGCCGCGGCGGATGGAGTCGATCCACGCCGCGCAGGAGTAGGGGACGACGACCCCGGTCGTGCCGAGGATGGACAGGCCGTCGACGATGCCGATGCGCGGGTTCCAGGTGTGGCGGGCCATCTCGACGCCCTGGTCGACGCTGACCTCGATGGCCACGTCGGGGTCGGGCGCCCCCTCGGCCACCCCGACGACCTCCCGCACGGCCTGACGCATCAGCTGCCGGGGGACCGGGTTGATGGCCGGCTCACCGACGTCGAGGGGCAGGCCCGGCAGGGTCACCCGCCCGACCCCGTGGCCGCCGCGGAAGACGACCCCCGTGCCCGGCGCGCCGTGCCGCACGCGGGCCCGGACGACGGCGCCGTGCGTCACGTCGGGGTCGTCGCCCGCGTCCTTGGTGACCGCGGCCTCGGCCCAGCCGTCGCCCCGGGCCTCCGCGGTCAGTGCGAACGCCGGCGTCCGGCCCTTGGGCAGCGTGATCGTCACCGGGTCGGGGAAGTCACCGGCCAGCAGCGCCGTCCACGCGGCCTTGGTCGCGGCGGTCGCGCACGCCCCCGTCGTCCACCCGGGTCGGAGCCCGGTGTGCTCCAGCTGCCCCTCGCGACCGCCCGTGACCTGCGCCATGGCGGCATTGTCGCACTGTGATGGGATGGGTCCCGTGACCAGTCGCGTGCTCCTCCTCGGCGGGACCACCGAGGCCCGTCAGCTGGCGGCGCTCCTCGCGGAGCGCCCCGAGTCGTATGCCGTCCGCTACTCCCTCGCCGGGGTGACGTCCGCGCCGCGGGTCCCCGACGTCGTGGTCCGGGTCGGGGGCTTCGGTGGTGTGGCCGGGCTGACGGCATACCTCCGCGCGGAGCGCGTCGACGTGGTCGTCGACGCCACCCACCCCTATGCCGCCCGGATGAGCGAGCATGCGGCGCAGGCCTGCTCGCAGGTCGGCGTGCCCCTGGTGGCGCTGCGCCGGCCGGGGTGGGAGGAGCAGGACGGCGACAACTGGCACCGGGTGCCGACGCTCGCGGACGCCGCCCACATCGCGGCGTACCTGGGGCGGCGGCTGTTCCTGACGATCGGGCGCCAGGAGGTGGGGGAGTTCGCGTTCCTGCACGACACCTTCTGCCTGGTGCGGTCGGTGGACCCGCCTGCGGTGGTCCCGCCGTATGCCGAGGTCGTGCTGGCTCGAGGGCCGTTCCGCGTCGAGGGGGAGCTGGCGTTGTTGCGCGAGCACGCGATCGACGTGGTGGTGACCAAGGACAGTGGGGGCACGGCCACGGCCGCCAAGCTCGAGGCGGCGCGGCGGCTCGGCCTGCCGGTCGTGATGGTCGACCGACCGGACGTGGCGGACGTGCCGACCGTCGATGACCCCGAGGCCGCCGTGGCGTGGCTGGAGGCGCGGCGATGAGGATCATCTCGGCCGACGAGGCGCGATCGGCCTGCGCAGGCTCGGCACACGGGGAGCGTTCCGGGTGCGCCAAGGTGCGGCGACCGCCCTGGCCGTCCTGGTGGGGCTGACCCTCCTCGAGGACCTGCGCCAGGGCCAGGTCGGTGTCCGGTGGTGGATCCAGCTCGTGCTCGTCATCCTGCTCGTCTCCACGACGGTCCACGCCGTGCTGGAGTGGCGCTCACGGGCCCGACTTGCCCGCGCCCCAGGCGATCTCGCGGCGATGACCGTGGCCCCTGAGGTGCACACCACCCACCACCGCCTCGTCGGTGCCACCGGTGAGGTGTGGGATGTGCCGTGGTCCGGGGTGCACGCGACGACGGGCCAGCAGGTGTGGGTCACGCCGTTGGCTGCCGGGCGCCCGTGCTTCCTCGTCGTCCCGGGAGCCGGGCAGGTCCCCGTCGGTCATCACGGCGTCGCCGCCGCGTTGCGGTGGTGGTGGCCCGTGGAGAAGTCCTCGATGACCGAGACCCCGACCTCGGGGACGGCATACGTGAGGGTGTCGACGATGTAGTCGCGCTCGACGTCGATGTCCCGGTCGATCTTGTGGGTCACCTGGAAGGTGAAGAGGGACAGCCCGACCGAGCGGTCGTAGGTGCCGGCGGCGAGCCAGTCGACGCGGTGGCCGCCCGGCAGCAGCCACCCCGGCGGGCACGGCCAGAAGCGCACGTGGTGCCGCTGGGCGGGGTTGCCCTCGACCTCCTGCTGGTAGGCGAACGCCTGGATCTGGCCGAAGAGCAGCAGCGGGCTGACGGGCGCCTCGGGATAGCTGCGACGGGTGAGGGAGGACGACACGATCCGCGCGCTGGAGTGCAGGTCGACCGGGTCGGCGAGCACCCACCCGGCGCGTTGCATCGCGGCGTGGATCTGCTCGTCGCTGCCGGTCAACGCGAGGTTGACGGGATCACCCAGGAGGCCGTCGGCGGTGCGGGCCCGCCCGATGAAGTAGTCCGGGACGTAGATGGTGGTGAGGATCCGGTGCAGCCGCGGCAGCGCGAGGTAGGCCATCGCCGCCCAGAACACCAGCAGGTAGGCGCCGTGCACCAGGCTCGTCGTGCTCTCCCGCAGCAGCACGACGCCGAAGGCGAGGGTCAGCGCGGTGGCGACGGCGAAGAAGAGGTTCTCCAGCAGCCCGACGAGCCGGCGGCCGCACAGGCTGCCGTCGCTGCCCTTGACCGGCGGGTGGTCGTAGACCGGCTTGCGCACGCTCACGGGGTCGGCTCGGAGCGGCGGGCCTCGAGGTAGGCGTCCCGCACGTCCAGGTTGTCACGGACCTCGTCGAGGATCGGCTCGACGAACGCCGCGCGGTAGGCGGGGTCGACCCCGGCGGTGGCGATGAAGCTGAGCGAGCAGAACGCCGACAGCATCAGGCACACCTGCACGAGCGGCCGGGTGATCGGCAGCGGGGCGAGGGGACCGTCGAACTTCGCGGGTGCGGCGCCGATCCACTGCTTGGCCGTCTCCGCCGACACCGAGAGCTGCCCGAACGCCACGAAGAAGCAGAAGACCACCACGGCGAGCAGCGTGACCGGGATGAGCGTCACCATGACGCTGACCAGCAGCACGCTGAAGCGCTCGGCGCGCTGCAGCGGGTGCTCGTCGTGGTCGAGGTCCTCGTGGTGGTGGTGGATGACCCGCTGCAGCTCGTCGCGGGTGTTGACCACGGCGAGCGCGACGCCGAGCAGCCCCATCACGGCGAACGCGGCCCAGGTGCGCTGCATCGACAGCTGGGCGGCGACCTGCCAGATCTCGGCGTTGTAGAAGCAGAACAGCACGGTGATCATCAGCAGCGGCAGCACCCGGCTCAGCAGCGGGCCCAGGCTGGACAGCTCGCGCCAGGAGCGACGCGCGGCCCAGCTCAGCATGGACCCCAGACCCCAGTAGCCGGCGAGGAGCGTGACCAGGACCAGCACGATGCGTTCCACCATCGTCGGACCCTGCGCCAGGGCGGGGAGCAAGGGCTGTATGACGATCGCCGCCGTCGCCACGAGTGCCGTGACCGTGCGGCCATCGGCGGGACCCAGCGGCGCACCAGCCACGCCAGCCACCACAGGACCGGGCTCGCCGCGAGCACCAGCATCGCGATGGTGAGGGTGAGCAGGCGGGGGTCGTTGTCCGGGAGGTAGTAGTCGTCACCCTCCAGCCCGGCGAAGGCCGTGTCCGCCAGCGCGATGGACCCGAGCCCTACCGCCAGGGCCAGCAGCGCCGGGTAGCAGCGTCCGAGCAGGCCCTCACGGCGGGCGGCCGGCTCCAGCACGAGCGGCAGGCCCCGTCGGCGCAGCTGCTCGCGCAGGTGGTGTCGCTAGTCCATGCAGTGTTCCTCCCCAGGGCCGCCTCGTCGAGCGCGACCTTCGTCCGGCCCTCAACCACTTGCCCGCGTGACGCGTCCCCGAACTGATAGGTCCGAGGTCGTGGAGTCAATAGGGTACGCGGCATGACACAGAGTAGTCAGAGGCGGGGAGCTGTCATGAGCCGACTGCCCAAGGTCGCCGGAGCGGTCGTCACCTGGGGGGCGATCTGGTCGGTGCTGAGCATCTTCCTGCAGCGGTTCGACTGGCCGACGTGGGTGGACGAGGCGTTCGGGATCCTCGGGGTGCCGACGGGTCCCAACCTCTTCCTGGCCGCGCTGCTGCTCATCGTGGGGGAGGCGCTGCGTCGGGGGCTGCGCGTGGCGTGGGTCATCGCCATGCTCGTCGAGGCGTTCAGCGTCGTCGTCTACGTCTCGGGGCTGGGCTTCCTGGCCGCGGCCTACGGTGAGATCGCCACGGAGGTGAGCCCTGGCGACGAGAGCTCGCTGGACGTCTACATCGCCATCTCCGTCATCAGCGCGATCACCAGCGCCGTGCTCCTCATCATCTTCTGGCGCAAGCGGGCCGCCTTCCCGGCGCACCGGCCGGTGGGGTCCTTGCGCGAGTCGCTGATCATCCTGATCGGCGGCCTGCTCGCGGTGATCGCCCTGGTCTTCGCCCTGTCGTGGGTCGCGCACGGCAACCTGTCGGGCCCGAGCGAGGCGCTGTGGTGGACGATCCAGGCGACGCTCGGCTTCTCGCTGCCGCTGGGGCTGCAGCCGACGGCGCACAGCGCGTCCGCCTGGCTGGCCACGCTGGCCGGGGTCCTCGCGGCAGCGGTGCTGCTGATCGCGATCTGGCGCTTCCTGCACTCGGCGCGGCGGGCCGACCTGATGTCCGACCGCGACGAGCTCGCCCTCCGCGGGCTGCTCGCCCGCAACGGCGACCTCGACTCGCTGTCCTACTTCGCGACCCGCCGGGACAAGTCGGTGGTCTTCGCCCCCGACGGCACGGCCGCGGTCACCTACCGCGTCGTGGGGCCGGTGTGCCTGGCCTCCGGCGACCCGGTCGGGCCCGTCGAGGCCTGGCCCAAGGCGATCCGCGCCTGGCTGGAGCACACCCGGCACCACGCCTGGCACGCCGGGGTGCTGTCCGCCTCCGAGACCGGTGCGAGGGCGTATGTCGAGGCCGGGCTGCGGGCTCGCACCCTGGGCGACGAGGCCGTCATCGACGTCGACCAGTTCAGCCTCGAGGGGCGCGCCATGCGCCCCGTCAAGCGGGCCGTGGCCCGGGTCCGGGACGCCGGCTGCTCGGTGACGGTCTCGCGGCACGCGGACCTGTCCGCGGACACCCTCGCCGAGATCACCCGGCTCGCCGACGAGTGGCGCGGCGAGGGGCCGGACCGCGGCTTCTCCATGGCGCTCAACCGCATGGGCGACCGCAGCGACGGCCGCAACGTCGCGGTGGTCGTGCGCGACGCCGAGGGTCAGATCATCGCCGTGCAGTCCTTCGTGCCGTGGGGCACCCGCGGCCTCTCCCTGGACCTCATGCGCCGCTCCCCGTCCGCCGTCAACGGCGTCAACGAGGCCATGGTGGCGGCGCTGGTCGACGCGGCCCCCGACCTCGGGGTGCGCCACGTCTCCCTCAACTTCGCGATGTTCCGCTCGGTCTTCTCCGGCGCCGACAAGGTGGGCGCCGGGCTCGGGGTGCGGGTCGCGGACCGGATCCTCAACCTCGCGAGCCGGTTCTGGCAGCTGGAGTCGCTCTACGAGGCCAACGCGAAGTACCTCCCGCGCTGGGAGCCGCGGTTCGTCTGCTTCGAGTCCGCGTCGGTGCTGCCGCAGATCGGGCTGGCCGCCGGCGTCGCGGAGGGCTTCCTGCCGGGGCGGGCGATCCACGTGTCGCGGACCGGCGAGGACCTCGTGGTCGTGGACGGGGCCGAGCCCCGGCCGCTGGCCGACCTCATCATCGACCAGGACCGTGAGCTGCTCACCCCGCCCAGCCCGACCCGGCGCGTCAGCGAGCAGCAGAAGGTGCGCCTCGACAAGCTCGACGTCCTCCGGGACGCCGGGATGGAGCCCTACCCGGTCGGGGTGCCGCGCACCTGCTCGGTCGGGCAGGCGCTGGCCCAGGTCGGCCGCGACGGCGCGTCGCACCCGGTGTCCGTGACCGGGCGCGTCCGCTCGGTGCGCGACCTCGGCGGCGTCGTCTTCTGCGTCGTCGAGGAGCACGGCGCGCACATCCAGGGCGTCCTCGAGCGGGACGTCGTCGAGCCGCAGCTGCTTGCGCTGTGGCGGCATACGGTCGATGTCGGTGACCACGTGTCCCTGACCGGGCCGGTCGGCCGCAGCCGCAACGGCGAGCCGTCGGTGCTCGTGACCTCGTGGGCGATGGCCTCCAAGTGCCTGCGCCCCATCCCGGACTCCCGCACCGGCTTCACCAACCCCGAGGCGCGGGTGCGGCAGCGCTACCTCGACCTCATCGTCAACCGCGAGTCCACGCTGATGCTGCAGGCCCGGTCCCGCGCGGTCGCGGCGATCCGGCACGGGTTCGCACAGCGGGGCTACATGGAGGTCGAGACCCCCATGCTGCAGGCGGTCCACGGGGGCGCGAGCGCGCGGCCCTTCCGCACGCACATCAACGCCTACGACGCCGACCTCTACCTGCGCATCGCGCCCGAGCTCTTCCTCAAGCACCTGTGCGTGGGCGGGATGGACCGCATCTTCGAGCTCAACCGCAACTTCCGCAACGAGGGGGCGGACGCCACGCACAACCCGGAGTTCACCTCGGTGGAGGCGTATGCCGCCCACGGCGACTACAACACCATGCGGGAGCTGACCCGGGAGCTGATCATCGAGGTCGCTGCGGCCGTCCACGGCGAGCCGGTGGCGGTGCGGCCCGGCGCCGACGGCACGGTCGACCGGATCCGGCTCGACGGCGAGTGGCCCGTCGTCAGCGTCCACGAGGCGGTCTCGCGGGCGTCCGGCGTGGAGCTGACCTCCGCCTCCACGGTCGAGGAGGTCCGCGCGGTCGCGGACCGTCACGGCGTGCACCACACGTCGGCCATGACCTCGGGCGAGATCGTCCTGGAGCTCTACGACGAGCTCGTCGAGGGCCAGACGACGTTCCCGACCTTCTACACCGACTTCCCGCTCGAGACCTCGCCACTGACCCGCACCCACCGCACCGACCCGCGACTGTCCGAGCGGTGGGACCTCGTGGCCTTCGGCGCGGAGATCGGCACGGCCTACAGCGAGCTCGTCGACCCCGTGGACCAGCGCAACCGGCTCACCGAGCAGTCCTACAAGGCCGCCGCGGGCGACCCGGAGGCCATGGAGATCGACGAAGGCTTCCTCACCGCGCTGGAGTACGCCATGCCTCCCACCGGGGGCCTCGGGATCGGCGTGGACCGGCTCGTGATGATGCTGACCGGGGCCAACATCCGCGCCACGCTGGCCTTCCCCTTCACCAAGCCAAGCGAACGCGGCTGAGGCCGCACCCCCGGGCTGCATCATCGACGTGTCCGCTCTCCACCACGACGACGCCCTCGTCCTCCTGACGCGCCCCCGGCCGGCGAGGAAGCATCTCGCGGACCTGGGGCTGGTGGCGCTCGGGGCCTACCTCGTGGTGCGTGGAGGTCTCGACCTGGTGCGGGGAGCGATCGAGCCCTATGTCGTGGCCGGCGTCGTGGCCGGACTCGCGCTGGTGTTCGTCGGTCTGCGGACCCGTCACCGACGGAGGACGTCGCCGACGCAGTTCTCCGCGGTCAGGCAGCTGCACCACGTGCGCTACGAGCAGCACCGGCCGTCCGGCAAACGGATCCTGCGGGACAACGCAGGCCAGGCGTGGCTGCCCGTCAGCATCCCGCCAGGCGTGGAGTTCGGTGACCTGCTGTGGGCGACACCGATCCGCGACGGCGAGCCGTTCGCGCTGATCCCGCTGTCCGGCGCCGCGGTGCATCGGGTGGCCGCAGCGCACCGGTGGGTGGACGCCCCGCTCGGTCCGACCGGCCCCGGCTGATCGTGCTCGACCGGGCTTGCCAGCTCAATCGGCGGAGGTGCGTCGCCGGGCCCGCAGGACGATGTCGCGGTGGTGGTGGGCGCCTGCTCCGGCGGCCACGTCGCGCTCACGGCGCTCCCGCGTGACCACCTGCCAGGAGTCGTCGAGCACCTCGGCCACGTCGTCGGGGCCCACGTAGTCGTCCGGGTCGAAGCCATGGGAGAGGGACCGCTCGCGGTCGATGTCGGCGTGGTGCACCACGAGCAGCGTGCCGCCGGGGGCAACGAGATCGCTCAGACGGTGCTCGGCGGCCCGGTTCAGGGTGGCCTCGAGAGCTGGGTACAAGACGCTGACCAGGTCGAACGACGCCGGCTCGAGGTCGGCCTCCAGCAGGGGCGCGGCGACCCCGGTGATCGACATACCGGCCTGGCGGGCGGCGGCGGTGGCGCGCTCGACCGCCTTGGTGGAGATGTCCAATGCGGTCACGTCCCAGCCCTGGCCGGCGAGCCACACGCTGTCGGCCCCCTCGCCGCACCCGACGTCCAGGGCGCGGCCGGGAGCGAGGTCCCGGGCCTCGGTGACGAGGGCCTCGTTGGGGTTGCCGCTCCACACCTGCTCGCCGGAGTATCTCTCGTCCCAGTCCTGCGCGGTCTGCGCCATCGGCCGGCCCTGGTGGTGGTGCTCGTCCTGCTGCGTCATGACCGCCATTGTGCCCGGGCCGGACAGCGAGGCATCCAGGTGACGTCCAGCGTCTGGGGATGTGGGTCACTGATGCGGCGCAACTCCCAGCACGCCGGGAGAAGTCATGGCTCCTGGCGTGCAACTCGGACAGGGGGCTCCGGTCGTCGTCAGGGCAGAGTCAGGCGATCCCGCCGGTTCAAGAACGCACAGGGGGAAAACACATGCGTGCGACCGCACTTCGCATCGCGACCGGCGCCGTCCTGGCATCCCTGACGGCCTGCGGCACGGCCACGTCTGCCACCACGGCCGACTCGCCGGCAGCGTCGGCCATCAGCGCATCCGCGGCCCCGGCCGCCAGCTCGAGCGCAGCGTCGGCCGCCAACGTGTCCGCGGCCCCGGCCGCCAGCTCGTCCGGGACGCCCGCCGCCACCTCGTCCGTGCCGTCCGCCACGGGTCGGGCCGCTGCGAGCTCGTCCTCGGCCGCACCGTCGGCCACCCCCAAGGCCGCGACCACGCGCGCCACCACGACGGGCGCCCACATGACCCTCGCCAACCTGCCGGCCAAGCGCGACATGTGGTGGCACCGCGCCGGGGACTGGAAGATCTCCGCTCCCGACGACGGCAAGACCAACCTGGAGTTCTCGCCCTGCCTGCAGGGGGTGTGGGTGTCGCACGACGAGGTCGGCCGCAGCTATCACATCGGCAACGACGGCCAGAAGGCCGAGGCCATGGCCTTCCAGCTGCCCGACCGGGCATCGGCCGTCGCCGCCGAACGCCACATCCGGACGCAGATCGACAGGTGTGCCCTGACGGCGGGGGACGTCGGGCACCGGCAGCGGCCGACGTGGCACGACGTGCGCACGCGGGTCGGCCACGCCGGCTGGACCGAGATCATGCGCCCGGTCGACGGCTCGCACCCGGGCCAGGACTACGGGATCTTCGAGTCCTATGGGGTCTACCGCGACGGCAACCGGGTCGGCCTGGTGATCATGGACGTCGTCGGCCAGGACAACAACTGGGACACCGAGCCGGGCGGTCCGGTCGGTCAGCTGCACCCGATGATCCACAACGTCAAGGCGTCGGTCGAGCGGCTGCGCGCCTGACCGACGCGGCAAAGGACGGGCTGCTGGTCCGGGTCGACCGGATCAGTAGCCCGTCCGGCCGTCGATGGCCTCGCGGAGCAGATCCATGTGGCCGAGGTGACGGGCGTACTCCTCGATGAGGTGCACCAGGATCCACCGCAGGTTGACCTGCTCGCCGCGCCGCAGCCCGCGGACCGGCCCGTCCAGGTCGGACCAGCTCGCCTGAGCAGAGCGCGAGACCTCCAGCTGCGCGACGTACGCGGCCACGTCCCCCTCGGCCGACGCCGCAGTCCCGTCCTCGAAGTCCGCCTCGGGTCGGTCCGGGGTGCAGTAGCGGTCGGGGACGTCGTCGCCAAGGAGCACCACCCCCAGCCAGTACTCCTCGACCTCGGTCAGGTGCCGTATGACGCCCAGCAGGCTCAGGCTCGACGGCGGGACCGAACGTCGGGCCAGCTGCTCGCCGTCGAGGCCGGCCACCTTGTGCAGCACCGTCTCGCGGTAGAGCTCGAGCCAGCTGTCGAGGCTCTCGCGCTCGTCGGCGAGCTTGGGCGGGTCGACGCGCTCGTCCGCGCGCTCGGGGACGACGTGGTGAGTGGGCATGCCAGGAACGCTAGCGGAGCGGCTGGCGGGAGTCGCCGACGTTGTCCGGCCGCCGGGCCCGTCGGGGTCCCCTCGTCTGGCCGGTGCCATGTCCATCCCGTGCCCCGTCCACCCGGCCACTCTGATCGTGCTGTCTGGCCGGTTGCCCCGTCACTCTGGTCGTCCTGTCTCCCTGGCCCTCCTGTCTAGCCGGTCGCCTTGCGGGGTGGGGAGGTGTGCCGGGTGCCGGTCGGGGTGATCACGGTGAGGACGCCGTCCCGGTCGAGATGTCGGGCGAACCCGGGAGCCTCCATCGCGTAGTTGTGCGCCTCGCACATGCCGACCGCGTTGTCGGCACTGGTGACGCCACCCTGGGCGTAGGGATCGATGTGGTCGACGTGTCGGATGGGCGCGTCGCAGTAGGGGACGCGACAGGTCCCGTCGCGCCATACGACCAGGCGGCGGACGATCCCGGTGACGGATCGTCGCCTCGCGTCGATGGCGGCCAGCTCACCGGTCTCGGGGTCGGTGTAGAGCCGACGCAGCCACACGCTGGCCTCCCGGCACCCCTGAGCGGCGGCTCCGTCACCCGGCGTGGCGCCGAGCACCAGCGCACGAGCGAGCGGCGCGGGGATGGGGCCGTAGCCGGGGACGGTCGCGGGGTCGTCCGCCCCGTCGAGCATGGCGCGGTCGGTCATGATGAGCCCCACCTCGACGCTGATCGCCGCGGAGGACCGCCCCGTCACGGGCTCGACCAGGGTGTCCGCCATAACCTGCGAGCGGGTGCGCTCGTCCTCGGGCGGTCGCGGTGCGGCGGCAGCCTTGATCAGGGCCGCGTGCACCGCCACTCCCTCCTTGACGGGGAGCAGGGCGGTGAGGCGCACCATGCAGTCGGGCGCGGGCCTGGTCGTGACGTAGCGGTCCGCGGCGGCCCTCGCAGCAGCTCGCACCGCGGCCTCGGGGTCGAGCGCGTAGGCGATCGCCCGCGCCCGCTTGCCCGCCTGGGCCCACGTCAGAGCGGGCAGCTCGGCGGCGAGGTCCTGGTCGGCCCGCAGCCGGTCCATGCGCCCGAGCGGGGCCAGAGCGATCACCACCTGGGCAGCGGTGGCCTCGTCCATGAGTCCGGCGGCGTGCAGCAGGTCGCAGTGGGGCAGGTCCTCGCGCAGGGTGCGGGCGAGGCCGAGCCGCCGGGACGCGGACCCTGCCGAGGCGCGCGTGGCCAGCCCGACCTCGGCGGCCAGGCCGGCCGGGGTCCGGTCTGCGGGCGTGCCCTGCTCCGCGCGGCGGGTCGTCTCGAGCCCCAGCATGATCCTCAGCTGGGCCGCCCCGGCGGCGTGCCGGATCCGCTCCAGCAGGGCGAGCTGCTCGACGGCATGGGTCGGGTCCTCGCCGCTCTCGACCTGGCGGATGAGGTGCAGGACCCCAGCCAGGCTCTCCGGCTCGACCTCCTGCGGAGGGGCGCCGGCGAGGGCGTCGTGCACCTCAGGTGGTCGCCGGGGCGTGCTGCCGGTCAGCGGCACCACCTCGGCGTAGGCCTCGGGGGTCATGGTCAACTCCTCGTCGAGTCGCGGTCCCGCCACGCGGGGGATGGGCGCCCGAGAGGTAGGAGACGCGCGCCGCAACGCGGGTGAGGAGACGTCTCGAGCTGCTCCACACGCTAGAGGCGACCACTGACATACCTTCTGACCTGCACGGATGCGGTCGTCGGCGCTCAGTCCAGATGCAGTCGTGAGCGCTCAGTCGGGATATCGGCGCGGCGTCCACGCTACGACTTGTGCCTCACCGCCGGGCCGACGGGTGACCATCTGGGTCTGCGACGACCCGACGAGCAGCAGCGTCCGCATGTCGACCTCGTCGGTGGGCAGGTCCGCGAGCCGCATCACCCGCACCCGCTCCTCGGGGCCGCCGACGTCGCGAGCGACCACCACCGGCGTGTCGGGCCTGCGCAGGGACAGGGCCAGCGTCTTGAGCTCGACGACCTGCTGGCGGCGCGACCGGGACGCGGGGTTGTAGATCGCGACGACGAGGTCGGCCTCCAGGGCCGCCCGCACCCGCGCGGAGACGACCGACCACGGCTTGAGCCGGTCGGACAGCGAGATCGTGGCGTAGTCGTGCCCCAGGGGCGCGCCCGCCCGCGCGGCCGCGGCGTGCGCCGCCGTCATCCCTGGGCAGACGCGCACCGGGATGTCCTGGTAGCCAGGCGCGCTCGCGACCTCGAGGACCGCTGTTGCCATGGCGAAGACGCCCGGGTCGCCCGACGAGACCACCGCCACGTGTCGCCCGCGGCGGGCCAGGTCGAGCGCGAAGGCCGCCCGCTCGGACTCCACCTTGTTGTCCGACTCGTGCCGGATCTGCCACGGCCGCACCGGGACCCGCGCGACGTAGGTGACGTAACCCACGAGATCCGTTGCGGCGGCGAGGACTCCGCGGGCCTCCGGGGTCAGCCACTCGGCTCCCGCCGGACCCGTGCCGACCACGGTGACCGACCCGAGCGGTACCTCGGCGCCGACGGCGGGCAGGGGAGCGGGCGTGCGCGGCATACGGCTGGGCAGCAGCACGACGGAGAGGTAGGGGACCTCGGCGGGATCGACGTCGCGCGCGGGCAGGGCGCGTTCGCCGGTCATGGTGGCTCGCTCGACATAGATGGCGTCGTCGAGCCGCCCCGCGCGCTCCAGCGCTTCTCGCACCGCCGCGAAGGTGCGGCCCAGCTTCATGATCACGGCGGTGTCGGTCGAGGAGATCGCGGCGACGAGCTCGTCTGCGGGCAGCGTGCCGGGGACGACCGTCAGCAGCTCGGTGTCCTCGACCAGGGGGGTGCCCGCGACGGCAGCGGCGGCCGTGATCGAGGTGACCCCGGGGATCACGGACGTCTCGTATGCCGCAGCCAGCCGCTGGTGCAGGTGCTGGTAGGAGCTGTAGGTGAGGGGGTCGCCGAGGGACAGCACGGCCACCGTGCGGCCGGCGTCGAGGTGGACGGCGAGGCGGTCTCGGCACTCGTCGTAGAAGACGGACATGAGCCCGTCGTAGTCGGCCACGGACTCGGTGGTGACGGGGTAGACGAGCTGCTCCTCGATGACCCCGTCGCGCAGGTAGGGCTCGGCGATCTGTCGTGCGGTCGACCTGCCGTGCCGGGCGGAGTGGTAGACGACGACGTCGGCGCCCTCGATCGCGCGAACCGCCTTGAGCGTCAGCAGGTCCGGGTCGCCGGGACCGAGACCGACGCCGATGAGCCGGCCGGTCGGCATCACTCGACCTCGGACGCGATGGCGTTGAGCGCCCCGCAGGTGATGGCCGACCCGCCCCGACGGCCGTGCACCACGAGGTAGTCCAGGCCGAGGGTGTTGGCGGCGAGGGCCTCCTTGGACTCGGCCGCCCCGATGAAGCCGACCGGGATGCCGACGACCGCCGCGGGACGAATCTCGGTGTGCTCCAGCATGTCCAGCAGGTGGAAGAGCGCGGTCGGGGCATTGCCGATGGCGACGACGGCGCCGTCGAGGCGGTCGCCCCACAGCTCGAGCGCGGCGGCCGACCGGGTCGTGCCGAGCTCGGCCGCCAGCCCCGGGACGCGCGGGTCGTTGAGCAGGCAGAGCACCTCGTTGTCCGCCGGCAGCCGCTTGCGCGTGACCCCGGACGCCACCATCTGCGCGTCGCAGAGGATCGGCGCCCCGGCCTGCAGCGCGGCTCGTGCGCGCTGGATCACGGTGGGGGAGTAGACGATGTCGTCCACGAGGTCGACCTGGCCGCTGGCGTGGATCATCCGCACCGCGACGTAGGCGACGTCCTCGGGCAGGTGGTCGAGCCGCGCCTCGCGCCGGATGGTCGCGAAGGACTGGCGATAGATCTCGGCGCCGTCCTTGATGTAGTCGTGCGTCACGCAATGCTCCCAGCGGTCGTCAGCAGGGCGATGGCCTGGCCGGAGGAGACTCTCTCACGGCTCGGGCCCTGCTGCGGCGCGTGGGAGCCGTCGTGCAGGAACATCTCGAACTCGTCGGTGTCGGTCGCCACGAGCGCGTGGTGGTCGGTCGCGGGGTGGCCGCACTGCCGGGCGCAGCCGGACCACATCACGGGCAGGCCGGTCCAGGGCTGGGTCCCCAGCGAGTCGACGAGGTCTCGGGCGCGGCCCTGCACGTCCGCGTGCGATCGGGCGCACAACGGCAGGCCCGTGCAGGCGTGGACGTCCAGCCACGGGTCGGCCGGGTCCGTGGCCCACCCGGTCTCGGCGAGCCTCGCCCGCAGGGCATCGGCCTGGTCAGCGGGCACAGCTCGTATGACGATCGCGTGCCACGGCGTGACCCGCAGCTGACCGTCACCCTGCTCCGCCACGTCGCAGGCGGCTCGCCAACCGGCGCTGCTGACCGCGGCCATCGGCGCCTTGGCCAGCACGGCGACCCGCCCGTCACCGTCGGGCACCGCTCCGGCCAGCCGGGGTTGCTCGGTCGCGCGACGCACCGCGTGGTCGCCGTGCTGCAGGGACTCCCCGACCCGGTCGTGCAGGTCGTCGCGGGCAGCGGTGGACAGGTCGTCGATGTTCCAGACGTCCTCCCCGTGCTCGGCCCGCACGGCGAGCCAGACGCGGCAGACGGCGGCGAGGGCCGCGGCTGCGGCGGCAGGGTCGGCGAGTGGGGCCACGGCATACGTCTCGTCGTCCCGCCCGGACCCCAGGGCGAGGACCAGCCGGTCGTGGTGCACCTGGGCGGTCAGGTCGAGCGGCAGGGAGGCGACGTCGCCGGAGCCGTCGTCGAGGCCGATCAGGAACCTGCCCGCCAGGCCCGTGAGCTCCGGCGTCGCGCAGATGGCCTGGTCCAGGGCGCGGGCGACCGGTATGACATCGGCCCGCCCGTCGACCCCGGTCAGCGGGCTGACGACCACGTTGCGGGTGCGCTCGTGGGTCCGGGAGGGAAGCAGGCCGGCGGCCTCGACCCGCTCCGGGAACTGCGCCGCCTCGGACTCGTCGAGGCCACGCAGCTGCACGTTGGCCCGGGTGGTGAAGAGCACGTGGCCGTCACCCAGCTCGTCGGCGAGCTCACCCAGGAGCCGAGCCTGGGCGACCGTCATGGGGGAGCCGGCGAGGCGGACCCGCGCGATCTTGCCGTCCGAGGCCTCGAACATGCGCAGGGCGCCGGGGCACTTGTCGGGCACGGCGTGGCGCTCGAGGACGGGCGGGACGGCAGAACCACTGGTCACCATGGTCGCCAAGCCTAGTGAGGCCGTGACGACCCGCCGCGGGCGGGGTCGTAGCGCTTGGCTGGGCCACCGCCAGGGCGGCACGGCTTGGTGCTCGGGTGGCGGCATACGGGCTGCTAGGCTCCCGACGAGCCGGGGTGACCGCCCTGGCGCATACCGCTGACGGCATCAGCGGAGGAAGCCGGTGAGACTCCGGCGCGGTCCCGCCACTGTGAGCGAGCCGGGCGCAGCCCGAGCGCGTGAGCCAGGAACTCCCGCCGTCGACGCCACCCACGGGCGAGGACACCCGGGATAGGACCTGCATGCTGACACTGCTGTCCACGTCGGACACCGACCTGCGCAGCGCACGAGCGGCCGACGGCCCCGTGACCTGGCGCTACGCCAACCCCAACCGCGTCTCGATGGGCGAGCTCGACGAGCTGCTGGACGGCACCGACCTGGTCGTCGTGCGTCTCCTTGGCGGGCGCCGTGCGTGGGAGGAGGGGCTGGACCACCTGCTGGCCGGCTCCCGACCCGTGGTCGTGCTGACGGGGGAGCAGGCGCCCGACGCCGAGCTCATGTCGGCCTCCACGGTCCCGGCCGGGGTCGCGGCGCAGGCCCACGCCTACCTCGCGCACGGCGGGGCCACCAACCTGGCCGAGCTGGGGTCGTTCCTGTCCGACACGGTGCTGCTGACCGGTCACGGCTTCGCGCAGCCGCAGGCCGCGCCGTCGTGGGGACCGCTCGACGACACCGTCGCGCTCGAGGCTCCTGAGGGGGACGACCGCCCTTGCGTGGCCGTCCTCTACTACCGCGCGCACCAGATGAGCGGCAACACCGCCTTCGTGCGCGACCTCGCCGACGCGCTCGAGGCCGCCGGGTCTCGGGCCCTGCCGCTCTACGTCGCCTCGCTGCGCACCCCCGAGCCCGAGCTCATGGCGACCCTCGCCCAGGCCGATGCCGTCATCACGACCGTGCTGGCCGCCGGCGGCACCACCCCGGCGGCGGCGCAGGCCGGCGGCGACGACGACGCCTGGGACGCGGGCGCTCTCGCTGACCTCGACGTCCCCGTCATCCAGGCGCTGTCGCTGACCTCCTCGCGGGCCGAGTGGCTGGCCAACGACGACGGCACCACCCCGCTGGACGCCGCCACCCAGGTCGCGGTGCCTGAGTTCGACGGGCGCCTGATCTCGGTGCCGTTCTCCTTCAAGGAGATCGACGAGGACGGCCTGCCCGTCTACGTCACCGACCCCGAGCGCTGCCGTCGCGCCGCGGGGATCGCGCACGCCCACGCCCGGCTGCGCCACGTCCCGCCCGCCGAGCGTCGCATCGCGGTCGTGCTGTCCGCCTACCCGACCAAGCACGCCCGCATCGGCAACGCCGTCGGTCTCGACACCCCCGCGTCCACCCTGGACCTGCTGCGCGCCCTGCACGACCACGGCTACGACATCGGGCCGCTCACGGGCGAGGACGCCCTGCCGGGCCTGGAGTCCGGCAACGGTGACGACCTGATCAAGGCGATCATCGCCCGCGGCGGCTACGACCAGGCCTGGCTGACCGAGGACGAGCTGGCGGCAAACCCGTTGCGGGTCAAGGCGTCCGACTACGTGCGGTGGTTCGCGGACCTGCACGAGGACTTCCGCGACGAGATCACCCAGGGCTGGGGCGAGGCCCCTGGCGAGATGTACCTCGACACCTCCCGCGCCGGGCGCGGTGAGCAGGGAGACCTGGTCTACGCGGGCCTGCAGGCCGGCAACGTCGTCGTGCTGGTCCAGCCGCCGCGCGGCTTCGGGGAGAACCCGATCGCGATCTACCACGACCCCGACCTCGCGCCCTCGCACCACTACGTCGCGGCCTACCGCTGGCTGGAGGCCGAGCAGGCCGACGGCGGCTTCGGCGCCCATGCGATCGTGCACGTCGGCAAGCACGGCAACCTCGAGTGGCTCCCCGGCAAGGGCGCCGCGCTGGCCGGGGACTGCGCCCCCGACGCGGTGCTCGGCAACCTGCCCTTCATCTACCCCTTCCTCGTCAACGACCCCGGCGAGGGCACCCAGGCCAAGCGGCGCGCGCACGCGACGCTCGTCGATCACCTGGTCCCGCCCATGACGAGGGCCGACTCGTATGGCGACATCGCCCGCCTCGAGCAACTCCTCGACGAGTACGCCACCGTCTCGGCCATGGACCCGGCCAAGGCACCTGCTGTCCGCCAGCAGATCTGGACGCTCATCCAGGCCGCTCGCCTCGATCACGACCTCGGCCTGACCGACCGGCCGGAGCTCGACGACGCCGACGCCTTCGACGAGTTCGTGCTGCACGTCGACGGCTGGCTGTGCGAGATCAAGGACGTTCAGATCCGCGGCGGCCTGCACATCCTCGGCCAGGAGCCGACCGGCGAGGCTCGCGTCTCGCTGGTCCTGGCGATGCTGCAGGCCACCCAGATCTGGGGCGGCGACCGGGCCCTGCCGGGGCTGCGCACCGCGCTCGGCCTGGATGAGTCCGCCAAGAAGCGCGGCGAGACCGACGCCGTCGAAGCCCTCGCGCGCGCCCTCGTGGAGGCCATGGAGGAGCGTGCCTGGGACGGCGGAGCCATCGACGAGGTGGTGACCACGGTCCTGGACGGCCCCGACGCCGAGCCCCGCGCGGAGAGCTCACGCCGCCACGCGGAGGGCGCCGCCATACGCGCCGTGCTGCAGTTTGCCGTGGACGAGGTCGTGCCGCGCCTCGCGGGCACCGGCGGCGAGATCGACGCGGTGCTGCACGCCCTGGACGGCGGGTTCATCCCGAGCGGGCCGTCCGGGTCGCCGCTGCGCGGCCTGGTCAACGTGCTGCCGACCGGGCGCAACTTCTACTCCGTCGACCCGCGCGCCATCCCCAGCCGGCTCGCCTACGAGACCGGGGTGAGCCTCGCCGAGTCGCTGGTGCACCGCTACCGCGACGACAAGGGGGAGTGGCCCGACTCGGTGGGCCTGTCCCTGTGGGGCACCTCCGCGATGCGCACCGCCGGTGATGACATCGGAGAAGCCCTGGCGCTCATGGGGATCCGCCCGATCTGGGACGACGCCTCGCGCCGCATCACCAGCCTTGAGCCGATCCCGCTGGAGGAGCTCGGGCGCCCGCGGGTGGACGTGACGCTGCGGATCTCCGGCTTCTTCCGCGACGCCTTCCCGCACGCGGTGGGGCTGCTCGACGACGCGGTCCAGCTCGCCGCCTCGCTCGACGAGCCCGCCGCGGACAACTTCGTGCGCGCCCACGTGCAGGCTGACCTGGCGCAGGGGACGGAGCAGCGCAAGGCGACGACGCGCATCTTCGGCTCGCGCCCCGGCACGTATGGCGCGGGGCTGCTGCAGCTCATCGATTCCCGCGACTGGCGCACCGACGCTGACCTGGCGGAGGTCTACGAGGTGTGGGGCGGCTATGCCTACGGCCGCGACCTCGAGGGCGTGCCGGCGCGCGACGAGATGCGCTCGGCCTACCGCCGGATCCGCGTGGCCGCCAAGAACGTCGACACCCGCGAGCACGACATCGCCGACAGCGACGACTACTTCCAGTTCCACGGCGGGATGGTCGCGCACGTGCGCTCGATCACCGGGGAGAGCCCCGAGGCCTATATCGGCGACTCCACCCGCCCGGAGCACGTCGCCACCCGCACCCTCGTGGAGGAGACGTCCCGCGTCTTTCGCGCCCGCGTCGTCAACCCCAAGTGGATGTCGGCGATGCGCCAGCACGGCTACAAGGGCGCCTTCGAGATGGCCGCGACCGTCGACTACCTCTTCGGCTACGACGCCACCACCGGAGTCGTCGCGGACTGGATGTACGACCGGCTCACCCAGGAGTACGTCCTCGACGAGACCAACCGCGAGTTCCTCGCCGAGGCCAACCCCTGGGCGCTGCACGGGATGGCCGAGCGGCTGCTGGAGGCCGTCGAGCGCGGCATGTGGGCCGAGCCGGACCCGGAGACGCTCGCCGAGCTGCGCGCCGCCTATCTCGACGCCGAGGGCGACCTCGAGGGGGCTGACGAGTGATGAGCAGCCTTGTGACACAGACCTTCCCGTTCTCCGCGGTCGTGGGGATGGACGACATGGGGCTCGCCCTGTGCCTGTCCGCGGTGTCCCCGGCCATCGGCGGCGTGCTCGTGCGCGGCGAGAAGGGCACCGCGAAGTCCACCATGGTGCGCGCCCTCGCGTCCGTGCTGCCCCCGGTGAGCGTCGTTGCCGGGGACCGGTTCTCGTGCGACCCGACGGCACCGGACCCTGACTGCCCGGACGCGGCCAGCCATGCCGCAGGAGGTGCTCAGACGCGGCCGGTGCGGCTGGTCGAGCTGCCCGTGGGGGCCTCGGAGGACCGGGTCGTCGGCTCGCTGCACCTGGACCGGCTCCTGACGTCGGGGCGGGTGGAGTTCGACCCGGGCCTGCTCGCGCAGGCGCACCGGGGCGTGCTCTACGTCGACGAGGTCAACCTGCTGCCCGACCACCTGGTCGACACGCTGCTGGACTCCGCGGCGATGGGGCGCGCCCGCATCGAGCGCGAAGGCGTCTCCGTCACGCACGCCGCGCGGTTCGTCCTCGTCGGGACGATGAACCCCGAGGAGGGCGAGCTGCGCCCGCAGCTGCTCGACCGCTTCGGTCTCGCCGTCGACGTCACCGCGTCGCGCGACCCGCGGGTGCGGGTCGAGGTGGTCCGGCGCCGGATGGCCTTCGAGGACAACCCTGCTCGCTTCCGCGAGACGTATGCCGCCGCGGAGACGTCGCTCGCCTCCCGCATCTCCGCGGCCCAGGACCGACTGAGCGCGGTGGTGCTCGGCGACGAGGCCATCGAGCGGATCGCCGCCATCTGCGCGGCCTTCGACGTGGACGGGATGCGCGGCGACCTGGTGACCGCCCGCACGGCCGTCGCCCACGCCGCCTGGTCCGGCCGAGAGGCGGTGTCGGACGAGGACATCCGCGTGGCGGCCCGGCTGGCGCTGCCGCACCGCAAGCGGCGCAACCCCTTCGACGACGGCGCCGACCACGACCTCGAGGACATCCTGGACGAGACCGTGCCGGAGCAGCCCGAGCCGCCGGAGGCCCCGGATCCGACCGACCCAGAGGGCGGCCCGTCCGGCGACGACCCGGGCGACGGACCCCGTGACGGTGGACCCGACGATGGCGGGTCCCATGACGAGGGCCCCCCGCAGGAGGCGCCCGCCGACCAGCACCCAGCGCCGGGTGCCGCCGAGGAGGCTCCCGCGGGGGCCGGGCCCGCGACCGCGCGACCGGGCGGCACGACGGGGGAGCGGGCCGGATCGGCATACCAGGCACGGCTGCTCACCCTGCCCACCGCGGGCACCGGTGTGGCGGGACGACGTTCGACGGCCGACACCGCGACCGGGCGGCACGTGCGCGCCGTCGCCCCCGACGACCCACGAGGGCAAGGGATCTCGCTCACGGGCACCGTCCTGAGCGCCGCCTCGCGGGTGGTGGCGGGACGGGTCGCCGGTGACCCGCTGGGTCTGCACCCCGGCGACCTGCGTCGCAGCGTGCGTCGCGGCAAGGAGGGCAACCTCGTCGTCTTCGTCGTCGACACGTCCGGCTCGATGGGCGCGCGACAGCGGATCCGCGAGGTCAAGACGGCCTGCGTGTCGCTGCTGCTCGACGCCTACCAGCGCCGGGACAAGGTGGCCGTGCTGACCTTCGCGGGGAAGCGGGCCGACCTGGTGCTGCCCCCCACGACCAGCGTCGAGCTCGCCGAGCGGCTCCTCGCCCAGGTCCCGACCGGTGGCCGCACGCCGCTGGCTGAGGGGCTCACCGCCGCCTACGAGCTCGTCCGCCGCGAGCGGGCCAAGGACTCGCACCGCCGCGCGCTGCTCGTCGTGCTGACCGACGGCCGGGCGAGCTCCGGTGGGCGGCAGGCGATCCCGCGCGCCCACCGGGTCGCCGACGGGATCGCCCACGCCGGGATCGCCGCCGTCGTCGTGGACTGCGAGGAGTCCCGCGCTGGGTTCCGCCTCGGCCTGGCCCGTGACCTCGCCCAGCACCTGGGCGCGGAGCACCTCGACCTCCGACAGCTCGCGGCGGAGCAGCTGTCGGGCGCCATACGGCAGCGAACCCGCGCCGGCAGCACCGAGACTCGCAACCCGAGGAGTGTGGCCTGATGCCCCAGGGAGTCCCCACCACCGTCCCCAAGGACGGCCTCACCACCCGCCAGCGCCGCAACCGTCCGCTGGTCGTCGTGCACACGGGCGAGATGAAGGGCAAGTCCACGGCGGCTTTTGGCCTCGCGCTGCGCGGCTGGAACCAGGGCTGGCGCATCGGTGTCTTCCAGTTCGTCAAGAGCGCGAAGTGGAAGGTCGGCGAGGAGAACGCCCTCAAGGCGCTCGGCCGCCTCCACGAGCAGACCGGCGAGGGCGGCCCCGTCGAGTGGCACAAGATGGGCGAGGGGTGGAGCTGGACCCGCAAGGCCGGCTCGGACGAGGACCACGCCCAGGCCGCGCTCGACGGCTGGCGCGAGATCCAGCGCCGCATCGCGGCGGAGACCCACGACGTCTACGTCCTCGACGAGTTCACCTACCCCATGAAGTGGGGCTGGGTCGACGTCGACGAGGTCGTCGCCACGCTGCGCGACCGTCCCGGCCACCAGCACATCATCATCACGGGTCGCGACGCCGACCCCCGGCTCGTCGAGGCCGCCGACCTGGTCACCGAGATGACCAAGGTCAAGCACCCCATGGACGCCGGGCAGAAGGGCCAGCGAGGCATCGAGTGGTGAGCGGCTCCACGCGGCTGCCCCGCATCGTCATCGCCGCCCCCGGGTCGGGCAGCGGCAAGACGATGCTGACCACCGGCATACTCGCGGCGCTCACCCGGCGCGGCGTCACGGTGTCGCCGCACAAGGTGGGGCCGGACTACATCGACCCCGGCTACCACGCGGCCGCGTGCGGGCGGGTCGGCCGCAACCTCGACGCCCACCTGCAGGGGGTCGACCGGATCGTGCCGCTGCTGCTGCGCGGGGCGCTGACCCCCGAGCCGGCCGACGTGGCCGTGATCGAGGGCGTGATGGGGCTCTTCGACGGGCAGCTGGGTGGGCGCGGCTTCGCCTCGACGGCCCATGTCGCACAGCTGACCTCGTCGCCGGTCGTGCTCGTCGTGGACGGCGCCCACACCTCGCGCTCGGTGGGCGCGACGGTCCTCGGCTTCTCCCGCTACGACCCCGGCGTGCGGATCGCGGGCGTGATCCTCAACAACATCGCCTCCCCACGCCACGAGGCGGAGGCGCGAGACGGCATCGAGGAGACCGGGATCCCCGTCATCGGGTGCGTGCCGCGGGTGCCCGAGGTGGTCGTGCCGTCGCGGCACCTCGGTCTCGTCCCCGCCGCCGAGCGCTCCCCGGAGGCCGACGCCGCCGTGGATGCTCTCGCCGACATGGTCAGCGCCCACGTCGACCTGGAGGCGCTGCTCGAGATCGCCCGCACGGCACCGGATCTGGCGGCCATGCCGTGGGACCCCAGCGTGGAGGTCGGCTCGCTGGCGGCCCCGGCGGGCTCCCGAGGGCGGGTCGCCGTGGCGGGTGGCCGGGCTTTCACCTTCGCGTATGCCGAGACCACCGAGCTGCTGGCCGCCGCGGGGCTCGCGGTGGAGGTCGTCGATCCCCTCGTGGACCGCGAGCTGCCCTCCGGCGTGGCCGGGCTCGTGGTCGGTGGCGGATTCCCCGAGGTGCATGCCGTCGAGCTGGCCGCCAACCGGTCCCTGCTGCAGTCGATCCGGTCGCTGGCGGCGGCCGGGGCACCGGTCTCCGCGGAGTGCGCCGGGCTGCTCTATCTCGGGCAGACCCTCGACGGGCACGCGATGGCCGGGGTGCTGCCGACTCACGCGGAGTTCGGACGCCGGCTCACGCTGGGCTACCGCTCGGCGGTGGCGCTGACCGACTCGGTGCTCGCCCCCGCCGGGACCCGGGTGACCGGGCACGAGTTCCACCGCACCCAGGTCGTGTCGGCCGACGGGGAGGCGCAGCCCGCCTGGGCCTGGGCCGACCGCGACGGCGGCTCCCGCGTCGAGGGCGTCGTCCAGGGCAACGTCCACGCGAGCTACCTGCACGTGCACTGGGCCGGGCAGCCAGGTCTGGCGCGGCGGTTCGTCGAGGCACTGGCGTCGTGAGCCAGCCGCAGCCCGCAGGGCGGCCCACCGAGCAGCCCGCCGACATCGGGCGGTCCAGGCGCGTCGACGCCCGCCACCACGTCGTCGACGCCCGCCACCACGTCGTCGGCGCCCGCCACCACGGCGACGTCGACGCGCGGGGAGCCCGCAGCGACTTCGCCGTCAACGTCGCCGTGGACACGCCTCCGGCCTTCGTGGCCGAGGCGATCGCCGCCGAGATCCCTCGGCTGGCGTCCTATCCCGACCCGGCGCCGGCCACCGAGGCCCTCGCGGCCGAGCTCGGCGTGCCCACCGGGTGCGTGCTGCTCACCAACGGCTCGGCCGAGGCCTTCACGCTCGTGGCGCTGCTGCGCCGGTGGGTCGAACCGGTCGTCGTGGAGCCGCAGTTCACCGAGCCTGCGCAGGCGCTGGTCGGCACGGGCCAGCACCCGGCCCGCTGGACCCTCGACGACGCCAGCGGGTGGGCGCTCGACGCCCCGGCTCTCGCGACGGCCCACCCCGGGGCGGACCTCGTCGTCGTCGGCAACCCCACCAACCCCACCTCGCGGCTCCACCCGCGCGACGCCCTGCTCCACCTCGTCGACCCCGCGGTGTCGCCCGACGAGCGGGTGCTGCTCGTGGACGAGGCCTTCCTCGACGTCTCGACGGACCCGGGGCAGAGCCTCGTCGCCGACGCCGCGAGCCGGGGCGGGGCGCCGCACGCCGGCGCGGACATCCTCGTCACCGGCAGTCTCACCAAGACCTACGGCCTGGCGGGCCTGCGCGCCGGCTACGTCGTCGGCTCGCCGCGCACCATCGCGCAGCTGGGCGAGCTGCAGCCTCACTGGTCGGTCAACGCCCTCGCCCTGGCCGCCGTGCTCGCGGTGTGCACCGACGAGGGCCGGGCCTTCCGCGCGGAGCAGCGACAACGGCTGCGAGCCAACGCCGCTCACCTCGCCGCGACGCTGCGCGACCTCGGCCTCGCGGTCCCGGTGGAGCCAGACGGGCCCTTCGTCCTCGCCCGCCACCCCCGCGCCGCCGCCCTGCGAGAGGGCTTGCGCGCCAAGGGCATCGCGGTCCGCCGGGGCGACACCTTCCGGGGGCTGGACGACGCCTGGCTGCGGTTCGCCGCGCGAGACGCCGGCCCCGTGTCCGAGCTGGCGGACGGCATACGATCCGTCCTGGAGGAGCTGCCATGAGCGCCAACGCCTTTCCTGCCGCAGACAAGCAGGCGGTGTATGACGTGATCCGCGAGCGGCGCGACATCCGCTCGACGTTCACCATGGACCCGATCGACGACGCGACCCTGATCCGGGTCCTCGGCGCGGCGCACCTGGCGCCGAGCGTGGGCTTCAGCCAGCCGTGGGACTTCGTGCTCGTCCGCGACGAGGCACGCCGCCGACGGATCCAGCGCCTCGCGCAGCGGCAGCGGGACGACTTCGCGGCGAGCCTGCCCAGCGACCGGCAGCGGATGTTCGACGGGCTCAAGATCGAGGCGATCTGCTCCACGCCGCTCAACGTCGTCATCACCTGCGACCCGACCCGCGGCGGGCCGCACACCATCGGCCGCCACGCCGACCCCAGGATGACGAGCTTCTCCACGGCCACCGCCGTCCAGAACCTCTGGCTCGCCGCCCGCGCCGAGGGACTCGGCGTCGGCTGGGTCAGCTTCTTCGACCCGCACGAGCTGGCCCGCGAGCTGGAGCTGCCTGAGCACCTCGAGGTCGTGGCCTACCTGTGCGTCGGGCACGTCAGCGCGTTCCCGCCCGCACCCGAGCTGCAGACGACGGGCTGGGCCCGCCGCCGCCCCCTGTCGTGGGCCGTCCACGACGAGACCTGGTCCAGCCGCACCCTGCCCGGAGGAGTCACCGTGTCCCTGCTCGACGAGACCGTCGCCGCCATCACCCCCGCCGACCCCGCCGTCCTGGCGCGGGCCCAGGAACGCCAGGCCCAGCTCACCAAGCCCGCCGGCGCGATGGGGCTGCTCGAGTCCACGGGCGAGCGCGTCGCCGCCGCGGTCGGCGAGTGGCCCCCGCCGATGCCGTCCCCGGTGGCCATCGCCGTCTTCGCCGGGGACCACGGGGTGCACGCGCAGGGCGTGTCGCCGTGGCCGCAGGAGGTCTCGGTGCAGATGGCCGCCAACATCGCCGCCGGCGGCGCGGTCGTCAACGCCGCCGCCCGGCAGGTGGGCGCCGAGGTGGACGTCGTCGACGTCGGGCTGGCGGCCGACCTGCCGCCCATGCCAGGACTGCTTGTGCGCAAGGTCGCTCGCGGCACCGCCGACGCGACCCGCGGCCCCGCCATCACCCCCGAGCAGTGCCAGCAGGCCATCGAGGTCGGCATCGACGTGGCCCGCGACCTCGTGGCGCAGGGCAACAGGTTGCTCGTCGCCGGCGAGGTCGGCATCGGCAACACGACGCCCGCCGCCGCCCTCGTGTCCGTCTTCACCGGCCGCACCCCCGACGAGGTCACGGGCACCGGAGCCGGGCTCGACGAGCCCGGGCGCGCCGCCAAGGCCGCCGTCGTCGCCCGCGCCATCGAGGTCAACCGGGCGAGCGCGGACGACCCGCTGCACGCCCTCGCCGCGGTCGGCGGCCTCGAGCACGCCGCCATGGTGGGCTTCCTGCTCGCCGCCGCCGCCCAGCGCACCCCCGTCGTGCTCGACGGCGTCATCTCCTGCTCCGCGGCGCTCGTGGCGCAGGCGCTGGCCCCCCAGGTCACCGACTACCTCGTCGCCGGGCACGCCGGCGTCGAGCCCGGCATCCTCGCGGCGCTGTCGACCCTGGGCCTCGAGGCGCTCGTCGACCTCGACCTGCGCCTCGGCGAGGGCTCCGGCGCCGCCCTCGCGGTGCCGCTCGTCCAGATGGCGGTGCGGATGCTGCGGGAGGTCGCGACCTTCGAGTCCGCCGCGGTCAGCGGCAAGGACGAGACGCCGGCGCGGGTCACCGAGGTCGAGGCATGACCCCGGCCGGCTGGCAGCTCGACGGCGTCCCCGTCCTCGTCGTCGGCGGCAGCGCCCACGCCCTCGGGGAGGTGGTGCGGCTGCGCGAGCAGGGCGCCCACGTCACCGTCGTCGCCGACGAGCTCGCTCCCGCGCTCGACGACCTCGTCGACCGCGGCCTCGTGCAGCGGGGCGCCGACGTCACCGAGCCCGAGCTCGTGGCCGAGTCCCGGCTCGTCGTCGACGCCCGCACCCCCGACGAGCGCGCCGGCGGCCCCGACGTGCGGCGGCTGGCGCGGGAGGCGGGCGTGCCGGCATACGGGGTGAGCGGGCAGGACGCGGCGAGCCCGGGGGAGAGCGGCGGGTCCGTGGTCCTCGTCGGGGGCGGCCCGGGTCACCCCGGTCTGCTCACCCGGGACGGGTATGCCGAGCTCCTCGCCGCCGACGTCGTGGTCACCGACCGGTTGGCGCCGGTGAGCCTGCTCGCGGACCTGCCCGGGGACGTCGAGGTGATCGACGTGTCCAAGATCCCGCGCGGCCGGTTCACCCCGCAGCAGGAGATCAACGCGATCCTCGTGCGCGAGGCCCGGGCCGGGCGCCGCGTGGTGCGCCTCAAGGGCGGCGACTCGTTCGTCTTCGGGCGCGGCTTCGAGGAGGTCGAGGCGTGCCGCGAGGCCGGCGTGCCCGTCACCGTCGTGCCCGGCGTGACCTCGGCCGTCTCGGTGCCCGAGCTGGCGGGCATCCCCGTCACCCACCGCGGCGTGGTGCAGGGATTCACCGTCGTGAGCGGTCACGCCGCCCCGGACGACCCCCGCTCCACCGTCGACTGGGCGGCCCTCGCGCGGGTCGGCACGACGATCGTGGTGCTCATGGGCGTCGAGACGCTGCCCGCCATCGCCCGCACCCTGCTCGACGCCGGCCGCGCCCCCGAGACCCCGGTCGCGTGCGTCATGGACGGTGGCCTCCCGTCGATGCGGGTCGCGCGCTCGACCCTCGGGCGGCTCGTCGACGACGGCCTGCCCGACGGGATGAAGCCGCCCGCGGTCACCGTGATCGGCGAGGTCGCGGCCCTCGGCTGAACCACCCGGCCGCCGGGCTAGGGTGAGGGCATGAGCGACGTCGCCTACACCTGGTCCTATGTCGACGAGACCGGCCGCGCGGTCGAGACCGGCACCCCCAGCCCGAGGTTCCCGTCGCAGGGGGAGGCCGAGGCGTGGTTCGCCGAGGAGTGGGAGCAGGTGCGGGCCGCCGGCGTCGACGCCGTGGTGCTGCGGCACGGCGACGAGGTCGTCTACGGCCCGATGTCGCTGCAGGCGATGGGGGAGTGACGGTGACCGACCTGCTCCCGGCCGACCTCGCCCGCCAGCTCGCCCACCTCGTCGGCACCGCCCAGCACGAGTGGCGCGCCCCCGGCGTCAGCGCCGGCATCGTCCGTGACGGCAGGCTGGTCTGGTCCACGCACGTGGGCAGCGCCCGCCTCGAGCCCGCCCGCACCGCCGACGACGACACGCAGTTCCTCATCGGGTCGGTCACCAAGACCTTCAGCGCCCTGGCGCTGATGGTGCTGCGCGACCGCGGCGAGCTCACCCTCAACGACCGGCTCGCCGACTTCCTGCCCGACACCCCCTTCGGCGCGCTGTCGCTGCGGCAGATGCTCTCCCACTCCTCCGGGCTGCAGCGGGAGCCGGCCGGCCGGCTCTGGGAGACCTTCGAGGCGCCCGACCGCGACGCCCTGCTGGCCGACCTCGCACAGGCCGAGCGGGTCCTGCCGCGGCACAAGGCCTTCCACTACTCCAACCTCGCCTACGCCCTGATCGGGCAGGTCCTCGAGCAGGTCACGGAGCAGCCCTGGGAGGACGCGGTCCGCGCCCTGGTCCTCGACCCGCTCGGCATGACCCGCACCGGCCTGACGCCCGACGAGCAGGGCCGCGCCCACGGCTACCAGGTCCACCCGTGGTCCCGCGCCGCCACCGCCGAGCCGGTCATCGACCTGCGCGCGACCGCGCCGCTTGGCGGCCTGTGGTCGACCGTGGCCGACCTCGGGCGCTACGCGGCGTTCTGCTCCGACCCGGACCGCTTCGACCTGCTGTCGGCCGAGACGCTCGACGAGATGTGCTCCCCGGTGATCATGGCCGACCCCGAGGACTGGACCACCGGTCACGGGATCGGCTTCGGGCTCTTCCGCCGCGGCGAGCGCGTGTATGCCGGGCACGGCGGCGCGATGCCGGGCTTCCTGACGGGGCTGCGGTTCCGCCGTCGCGACCGGGTGGGGGCGGTGGTCTTCGCCAACGCCACCGCTGGACCGTCCCCGCTGACGCTCGCCACCGACCTGCTGTGCGCCGTGCTGGACCACGCCCCGACCACCCCGCCCGTATGGCGCCCGTCGGCCGCCTCCGCCGAGCGCGACGAGCTGCTCGGTCGCTGGTGGAGCGAGGGCTCGCCGCTGGACTTCGAGGTCCGGGGCGACGCGCTCTGGTCGACGATGCCGGGCAGCCGGGGTGCGCTGGACGACACGCGCTACGAGCAGGTCGACCGCGACCTCTACCGCGCGGTCGAGGGCCGGGAGCGGGGCGAGCGCCTCGAGCTGGTCCGCGACGAGGACGGCCGCCTGGTCAAGATGTACTTCGCGACCTACGCCGTGACGCGCGAGCCGCTGGCCTTCGCCGAGCTGGACGGAGAGGGCTGACCGCTGGGGCTGACCGCTGGGGCGGGTCAGCGGACCGGCGGTCGCCCCTCGGCGCGGCGACCCACCAGGTGCATCAGCGAGCCCAGGCGCCGATAGGGCTCGGTGCGGCCGAGCCGCTCCTCCATCGCCAGGATCGCGTCCAGCTCGGCGGGGTCGTCCGGCACCGGCGCGTCGTTGGGCACCCGGTCGATGAAGGTGCGCACGCCGTACCAGTACTCCAGCGCGCAGCGGATCCCGCCCAGGTAGGCGCCGAGGCGCTCGAGGGAGTCGGCGCGGCAGTCGACGCCGAGCTCGTTGGTGTACCTGGCGTCCCGGCGCTCCCAGCGCGCCCGGTCCGTCTCGTCCAGCAGGGCGTGGGCGTGGTCGAGGTCGCCGCGCTGCACGTGACGCCACGCCATGGCCGCGTCGTTGCGGGTGACCACGGAGACGATGCCGTCGACCGCCACGCGGCGGCCGAGGGCGCGCAGCGGCGGGTTGGGGTCGGGGAGGTACATCAGCACGCCGTGGCACAGCACGACCTCGAAGAGGAGCCCCGCGAGGGCCGGGAGGTCGTCGAGGGTCTCCACCGACCCGTCGAGCAGCGTCACCCGGGCGCGCACGTCGGCCGGCTCGCGGTCGAGGGCCTCGACGAAGCTGGTGCGCATCGTGGGGTCCGGCTCCACCGCCACCACGTCGAACCCGGCCCGGGCCAGGTGCAGCGCCTGGGTGCCCTGCCCGGCCCCGACGTCGAGCACCGAGGCCGGCGGCAGCGGCAGGTGCACCTCGAGCTGGCGGCGGACGATCTCCTGGCGGACGACGTTGCGCAGCAGCCCCTGGCGCTCCAGCCAGGTGCCGCGGCCCCCCGTGAACCCGCCGCCGGAGCTCATGTCGGGAACGCGCCCCGCTTCACCCGGGGGCGGGGCACCCGGGTCGGGCGCAGCTGGAAGGCCCGCATCCCCGAGTAGAACCCGGCGCGAGCCGGCCACTCCTCGTCCGGGTGGGCGGCCTTGAAGCGGGCCCTCATCCGGTAGTGGACGATCGTCTGCTCGACCAGACCGAGGATGATCACCCCGTAGGTGAGGAAGAGCACCGCGGTGACCAGGTTGGGGTTGCGGAACTGGGAGGTCAGCAACGACAGCACCATCGCGACGATCAGCGCGGGCATCGTGAACTCGGCGATGTTCCACCGCGCGTCGATGAAGTCGCGCATGTAGCGGCGGGCGGCGCCACGGTCGCGTGGGAGCAGGGCCCACTCCTCGCCGGCCATCATCGCCTGCTGCTGCTTGGCACGCTGCTCGCGGGAGGTCTCGCGGTCGCGCTTGGCCGCAGCCTTGCGGTCGGTCTCGATGAGCGGGCGGCGACGGGCCGCCTCCACCTCCCGACGGCGCGGGGTGGGGCGGTTCTTGGCGCCGGGGCGGTCGACCCGGGCCTCCTCGGCCAGCTGCTGGTTGGTGGTCTCGTGCCGCGTCGCGCCACCGGTCCTGTTGCGTCCAAACACGAGGGTCAGCCTAGCCGTCCCGTATGACGAACCCCTGCCAGGCTCGCCTCCGCGGGACCGGGGGATGCCGTGCCGACGGGTAGGCTCGCGGGGTCACCCCGCCGCGAAGGAGACCCCGCATGACCGTCCGCCCCGTCGTCATCCATGGCGAGCCCGTGCTGCACCGGCGAGCAGACCTCGTGACGGACTTCGACGAGGACCTGCGCGCCCTGGTGGCGGACATGTTCGAGACCATGGACGCGGCCAACGGCGTCGGCCTTGCGGCCCCCCAGATCGGGGTGGGTCTGCGGATCTTCACCTACCAGATGGACAACCGGGACGGCGTCCCCGCCCGGGGCGTGGTGATCAACCCGGTGGTGACGACCTCCGGCCGCCCGTCCGGCGACCCGGACCCGCACGACGACGTCGAGGGCTGCCTGTCGGTGCCCGGCGAGGGCTTCCCGCTGCTGCGACCGCTGCGGGCGCACGTCGTGGGCCAGGACCTGGACGGTGTGCGTCTGGAGCTCGACGCGACCGACTGGTTCGCGCGGTGCATGCAGCACGAGTACGACCACCTCAACGGCACCCTCTACGTCGACCGCCTCGAGGGGCGGTGGGCCCGCAAGGCCAAGAAGACGCTCAAGCGCCACGGCTGGGGTGTGCCCGGCCTGACCTGGATGCCCGGCGTGGACCGCGACCCCTTCGGCCACGACGAGCACGTCGAGCACCAGCACGCGCACCAGGACGGCAGCGGCTCCGCCGGGGACGCCCCCGCCGCGTCGCGAGGCTGAGCCCGCCCACGATGAGGGTCCTGCTCGCACCCAGCGCGTTCCGCGGCACCCTGACCGCGGCCCAGGCCGCGGAGGCCCTGGCCGAGGGCTGGCGTGCGGGGGCGCCGCACGACCACGTGACGGAGCTGCCGCTGAGCGACGGCGGCGAGGGTTTCGTCGGCGTGCTGAGCGGGCTCCGCGGCGCCGAGGTGCTCGTCACGACGGTCGCCGGTCCCGCCGGCGCCCCGGTCCCCGCCGAGCTGCTGCTCGCGCCGGGACCGGGCGGGCTCACCGCCTACGTCGAGGCGGCGCAGGCCTGCGGCCCGGCCCTCGTCCCGCCCGGCGGGCGTGACGTCCTCACCGCCTCGTCCTACGGCGTCGGGGAGCTCGTCCGCGAGGCCGTGGCCGCGGGCGCGCGCCGGGTCGTGGTGGGGGTGCGCGACCTGCTCACCAACGACGGCGGCCTCGGGATGTGGCTCGCGCTGGCCGGTCGGCCGGCGCCGACCAGCATCGACCATGCTGTCGCTGAGGTTGAGGTCGAGGGTTGTGCCTGGCTGCAGGACCTGCGTCGATCTCTGGTCGAGGTCGAGCTGGTGCTTGCGACGCCCGAGGAGCTGCCGCTGCTGGGGTTGCAGGGCGCGTCGGCCCAGCAGGCCGGTGACCGCGGGGCGGGGCCCGCGCAGGCGCAGGAGCTCGAGGCCCTGCTGGGCCGTCTCGTCGACGTCGTGACGCGGACGGCGCCCCCGCCCGTCGACCTGCTGACCGGGAGGCCGCGCCGTCTCGACAAGGTGCCCGGGTCCGGGGCCGGGGGAGGCGTGGGTTACGGCCTCCTGGCGCTCGGCGCCCGCGCGGAGCCGGCCGGCGCCCTGGTCGCCGGAGTCCTCGGGCTGGACGAGGCCGTCGCCGGTCACGACCTCGTCGTCACGGGCGAGGGACGCCTGGACTGGGCCAGCCTCCGGGGCCGCGTCGTGGCCACCGTGGGGGAGGCCGCGCTGCGGCACGCCCGCCCGGCCATCGTCGTCCCCGGCTCCAGCGAGGTCGGCAGGCGCGAGACCGCCGCCATCGGCATCAGTGGCATCTACCCGGTCGCCGACCGCCTGACGGCGGTGCCGCGCGCCACGGCCGACCCCGCCGGCACCCTCGCGGCCCGCACCGCCCGCGTGGCGCACACCTGGTCCCCGGCGCCCTGACCTGTCCCGGGTCGCGGTCAATTCCCGGGAACATCGGCGGATGTGCGAAGGTTGACCTTCGTAGCCCGCGAGCCTGTGCGGGACCCCGAGCGCGAAGGACTGCTCCCATGAGCCTCCAGGACGAAGCCACGGACGCCGCGGCGACCACGGACACCACGGCTGCTCACGGCGTGCTGCTGACGGACGTCGCGGCCACCAAGGTCAAGAGCCTCCTCGAGCAGGAGGGCCGTGACGACCTGCGCCTGCGCGTGGGCGTGCAGCCCGGCGGCTGCTCCGGCCTGATCTACCAGCTCTACTTCGACGAGCGCACCCTCGACGGTGACCTCGTCCGCGACTTCGACGGTGTCGAGGTCGTCGTCGACCGGATGAGCGCCCCCTACCTCGACGGCGCGACGATCGACTTCGCCGACACGATCGAGAAGCAGGGCTTCACCATCGACAACCCCAACGCCGGCAGCAGCTGCGCCTGCGGCGACTCCTTCAGCTGAGTCGACCCGTCCCGGCCGCCAGGGCCGGGACCGCAGCCGCGAGGGCCCGCCACCGTCAGCACGGTGGCGGGCCCTCGGCATACGTCCTCTAGGCTGTCGCGGTGCGCATCGTTGTGACGGGGTCCATCGCGACCGACCACCTGCTGACCTTCCAGGGCCGCTTCGCGGACTCGCTGCTCGTGGAGCAGCTCGACAAGATCTCGGTGTCCTTCCTGGCCGACTCCCTCGACATCCGGCGAGGCGGCGTCGCGGCTAACATCTGCTTCGGGCTCGCCAGCCTCGGGCAGCGGCCCTACCTCGTCGACGCGGTGGGCCGGGACTTCGACGACTACCGCGGCTGGCTGACCGACCACGGGGTCGACTGCGAGCACGTGCACGTGTCGACGGACAAGCACACCGCGCGGTTCATCTGCACGACCGACCGAGACCTGGCCCAGATGGCCACCTTCTACGCCGGGGCGATGGTCGAGGGGCGCGACATCGACCTGGACGCCGTGTGCGGACGCATCGGCGATGTCGACCTCGTGGTCATCGCGCCGAGCGACCCGGAGCGGATGGTCGCCCACACCCAGCGCTGCCGCGAGCTGGGGATCCCCTTCGTCGCCGACCCCTCCCAGCAGCTGGCCTTCATGGAGGGCGAGCCGATCCGCGCGCTGGTCGACGGCGCCGCCTACCTGTTCACCAACGAGTACGAGCTGCACCTGGCCGCCCAGAAGACCGGCTGGACGGTCGACGAGATCACCGAGCGCGTCGGGGTCCGCGTCACGACCCGCGGCAAGGACGGCGCCGAGATCGTCGGCCACGACACCCAGCCGGTCCGGATCTCAGCCGCCCTGACCGACACCGTCGTCGACCCGACCGGCGTCGGCGACGCCTTCCGCGCGGGCTTCCTCGCCGGCATCGCCGCCGGCCTCGGCCACGAGCGGTCCGCACAGCTCGGGTCCATGCTGGCGACGCACGTGTTGGAGACCACCGGCACCCAGGAGTACTCCCTCCACCACGGCCGCTTCTTCGACCGCCTGGGCGCGGCGTACGGCCCGCACGCCGCCCAGGAGATCGCCGCCGCGGTCGCCGTGCGGTGACCCCGGTCGAGCCCGCCCCGTCGCGGTGGGCCCTGGACCTCGGCGGCGCGACCCCGGGCGAGGACCTGGTCGGCGTCGGGGCGGACCTGACGCCGGGTACCGTGCTGCAGGCCTACCGCCGGGGGCTCTTCCCCATGGGGCTCGGCACCGCGGGCGGGCCGCCGCTCGGCTGGTGGTCGCCGGACCCGCGCGGGGTGCTCGAGCTGGACGGGCTGCGCGTGTCGCGGTCGCTGCGGCGTGCCCGCCGCGGCTTCGAGGTGCGGGTGGACACGGCCTTCGCCGAGGTCGTCGCGGCCTGCGCCGACCCCCGCCGGGAGGGGGCCTGGATCACCCCGGGGATCACTCGCGCGTATGCCGATCTCCACCGCCTCGGGTGGGCGCACTCGGTCGAGACCTGGCTCGACGGCCGGCTGGTGGGTGGCCTCTACGGCATCGCGGTCGGCGGGTTGTTCGCGGGGGAGTCGATGTTCCACCACGTCACGGACGCCTCCAAGGTCGCGCTCGTGGCGCTCGTCGAGCTGCTCGCGGCCGACCTGCCGCAGGTGCGGGCCGACGGAGGCGACCGGCTGGTCGACGTGCAGTGGCGCACCGACCACCTCGCGACCCTCGGTGTGAGCGAGGTCTCCCGCGACACCTACACGGCGCGGCTGCCCCGGCTGCTGCACACCCCCCTCCCCGACGTATGGCGCTGAGGGGGCACGGCATACGCCTCGCGACGCGACCGCGCGACGGGCGCGCGCGAAGAGGCACGCCGGGCCACCCAGGGGGTAAGGTGCTGCTGTCCGTCCCCTGTATGTGCTTCACCATGTCGGAAGGTGCGTCTGTTGCGCAGGCACGATGACTCCCCCCGAGCGACCCAGCGGGTGCGCGCCCTCGTCGGCGCCGCCTCGCTCGTGGCGCTCACCACCGTCCTGAGCGGCTGCAGCGAGGCCGCCGGGCGTGGCTTCCTGCCGCGTGGCGCGACGACCTCCACGGCGCGCATCGAGAGCCTGTGGGTGTGGACCTGGATCGTCGCCCTCGCCGTGGGGTGCGTCGTGTGGGGCCTGACGGTCTTCTGCATGGTCCGCTTCCGCCGCCGCCCGTCCGACACCGGCTACCCGGCGCAGCTGCGCTACAACGTGCCGGTCGAGATCTTCTACACGGTCGTGCCGATCCTCATGGTGGGCGTGCTGTTCTACTACACCGCCCGTGACGAGGCCGCGCTGCTGGACACCTCCAAGAAGCCGGACGTCACCGTCAACGCGGTGGGCAAGCAGTGGAGCTGGGACTTCAACTACGTCGAGGCCAACACCTACGTCGCCGGGGAGCAGGCGCACCTCAACGGCAAGCCCGGCGCCGAGGCGGGTCTGCCCACGTTGGTGCTTCCCGTCCACAAGCGGGTGGAGTTCGTGCTCACGAGCCGGGACGTCATCCACTCCTTCTGGGTGCCGGCCTTCCAGCAGAAGCTCGACATGATCCCCGGGCGGGTCAACAAGTTCCAGGTCGTGACGGACCGCGAGGGCGACTACAAGGGCAAGTGCGCCGAGCTGTGCGGCGCCTACCACTCCCAGATGCTCTTCAACGTGAAGGTCGTCTCGCAGGAGGACTACGACAAGTACATCTCCGCCCTGAAGGCGCAGGGCAACTCCGGTCAGCTCCCCAACGGCCTCAGCCGCGAGAAGGTCGAGCCCACGGAGCAGGCCAAGATCCCGACCACGCAGGGGAGCAGCAACTGATGGCTACCGCAACCGCACCGCAGCGTGAGGCGCAGGCCCCCGGCCGCCCGCACCGCAAGAAGACCCTGGGGCGGCAGATCGCCGACGTCCTGACCACGACCGATCACAAGAAGATCGGCAACCTCTACTTCGTCACCACCATCGCGTTCTTCATGCTCGGTGGCCTGATGGCGCTGCTGATCCGCCTGGAGCTCTTCGAGCCCGGCCTGCAGATCGTGGACAACCCCGAGCAGTTCAACCAGCTCTTCACCATGCACGGCACGATCATGCTGCTGCTCTTCGCGACGCCGCTGTTCGCCGGCTTCGCCAACGCGCTGGTCCCGCTGCAGATCGGCGCGCCGGACGTCGCCTTCCCGCGGCTCAACGCGCTGGCCTACTGGATGTACCTCTTCGGCGGTCTCGTCGCCGCCTTCGGCTTCCTGACCCCCAACGGCGCGGCTTCCTTCGGCTGGTTCGCCTACGCGCCGCTGTCCGACGCCACCTACTCGCCCGGCCTGGGCGGTGACCTGTGGGTCTTCGGTCTCGCGCTCGGTGGTTTCGGCACCATCCTCGGTGCGGTCAACTTCATCACCACGATCCTGTGCATGCGCGCCCCCGGCATGACGATGTTCCGCATGCCGGTCTTCACCTGGACCGTCCTGGTGACCTCGATGCTCGTCATCATGGTCTTCCCGGTCCTGGCGGCCGCGCTCTTCGCGCTGGGGGCCGACCGCAAGTTCGGCGCCCACATCTTCGACCCCGCCAACGGTGGACCCGTGCTGTGGCAGCACCTCTTCTGGTTCTTCGGCCACCCCGAGGTCTACATCATCGCGCTGCCGTTCTTCGGCATCATCAGCGAGGTCATCCCGGTCTTCTCGCGCAAGCCGATCTTCGGCTACAAGACGCTGATCTTCGCGACCGTCGCGATCGCGGCGCTGTCGATGTCCGTGTGGGCCCACCACATGTACGTCACCGGCCAGGTCCTGCTGCCCTTCTTCTCGGTGATGACCATGCTCATCGCCGTCCCGACGGGCGTGAAGTTCTTCAACTGGATCGGCACCATGTGGGGCGGGTCGCTCAGCTTCGACACGCCCATGATCTGGGCCATCGGCTTCATCGTGACCTTCTGCTTCGGCGGCCTCACCGGCGTGATCCTGGCCAGCCCGGCCATGGACTTCCACCTGTCCGACTCCTACTTCGTGGTGGCGCACTTCCACTACACGGTCTTCGGCACGGTCGTCTTCTCGATGTTCGCCGGCCTCTACTTCTGGTGGCCCAAGATCACCGGCAAGATGCTCGACGAGCGGCTCGGCAAGATCCACTTCTGGCTGCTCTTCGTCGGCTTCCACGGCACGTTCCTCATCCAGCACTGGCTCGGCGTCGAGGGCATGCCCCGCCGTTACGCCGACTACCTGCCGGAGGACGGCTTCCAGCTCTACAACCAGATCTCCACGGTCTTCGCGGTGATCCTGTCCCTGTCGATGCTGCCCTTCCTCTACAACGTCTGGATCACCGAGCGCAAGGCGCCCAAGGTGCTCGTCGACGACCCGTGGGGCTACGGCGGTTCGCTGGAGTGGGCGACGTCCTGCCCGCCGCCGCGCCACAACTTCGACAGCATCCCGCGGATCCGCTCCGAGCGCCCGGCCTGGGACCTGCACCACCCGGACTCCGAGGGCACCCACCCGACCGCGGACCCGGCCACCCTGGACCGCCTGGGCTCCCGTCACCGGGCCGAGGGCGCCACCTCCACCACCAGCCAGCGAGAGGACGGCCGCTGACATGCGCACCGCTGTGAAGCTCTTCGCCATCGTCGGGTTCTTCTTCCTGCCCGTGGCGACGGTCTACGGCTTCGTCACCGGCTGGAGCGAGCCCGTCGGGGTCGTGGCGCTCTACCTGCTGGTCCCGATGATGTGGATGACGGCGTTCTACCTGCAGGCGACCCTCAAGCGGCTGCCCGGGGTGGGGCCGGAGGACAACCCGCGCGGCGAGATCGCGGACGCCGAGGGCGACTACGGCTTCTTCGCGCCGAAGTCCTGGTGGCCGATCATGCTGGCCGGCGCCGGCGCGCTGCTCTTCATGGGGCTGGCGGTCGGGTGGTGGATGTTCTTCATCTCCGCCGCTCTCGCCGTCATCGGCTTGATCGGCTGGGTCTTCGAGTTCTTCCACGGTGAGCACGCCGTCTGACCGACGTGCAACGTTGCGGGCCCCGATGACGTCCTGTCATCGGGGCCCGCCGCTGTCCACCGACGCACATTCTGACGGAGTGTGACGATTAGGCCACACATCGTTGCAGTCGTTGGTTGATGCGAGGGGTTCCCGATAACGTGTTTCCAACGTCAGCGCATCACTCTCGGGGGACCTCACCATGCCGTCCAACTCGTCTGCCCACGCAGCCCCGTGGGGCCTCGGCCTCACCGTGGCGCTCGTGGTCGCCGGCTGCAGCGTCCAGGCGCCGGCCGCCCGTGACCAGGGGTCGACCGCCACGCGCAGCGCGGCGCCCGCCGGCTCCAGCTCCAGCGCCGGCTCGAGCGCCCCGGCCGACCCCACGCCCTCGACCGCGACGGCCCCGACGGTGGACTTTGTCCCCGCCCAGGGAGCCAAGGGGGTGGACCCGGCCGCCACGGTGAGCGTCCGGTCGGCCGGCGGCAACCTCGCCGCGGTCACGGTCCGGGACGAGGCCGGGGCCGAGGTGGAGGGACGCCTGGACGGCGACACCTGGCGCCCGGCGCGGCGGCTGCGGCCGGCCACGTCCTACACCGTCTCCGCCGAGGTCAAGGGCCAGGACGGCGCGGCGAAGACCGCCACGAGCCGCTTCACGACCGTGCGCCCGACGACGGTGGCGAAGTACGTCCTCGCACCCATGGACGACGTCGTGGGGGTCGGGATGCCGGCCATGGTCACCTTCAGCTCATCGGTGGCCACGCCGCAGCAGCGGGCCGAGGTGGAGAAGCACCTGAAGGTGACGACCGAGCCCGCGACCACCGGGTCCTGGGGCTGGCTGAGCGACCGCCGGCTCATGTGGCGCCCGGAGAGCTACTGGAAGCCGGGGACGAAGGTCACGGTGGAGGCGCAGCTGGCGGGCCTGCAGACCGGCGAGGGCAAGTGGGTCGGCCGTGACGACAGCGAGACCTTCACGATCGGGCGGTCCCAGATCAGCAAGGTCGACATGAAGACCCACCAGATGACCGTCGTGCGCGACGGACAGGTCGTGCGGACCATCCCGGTCACCACGGGCAAGGACGGCTTCACCACCCGGTCGGGGACCAAGGTGATCATGGAGAAGGTCGGTCACATGACCATGGACTCGGCCACGGTAGGCATCCCCAAGGGCCACCCGGAGTACTACAAGCTCGACACCGAGTGGAACATGCGTGTCACCACGACGGGGGAGTTCCTGCACGCCGCGCCGTGGTCGCAGTGGGCGCAGGGCAGGCGCAACGTCTCCCACGGCTGCACCAACATGAGCATGGCCAACGCCAGCTGGATGTTCCAGAGCTCCATGGTCGGGGACGTGGTCGAGTTCACCGGGTCCGACCGCGCCTTTCGCGATGGCGAGGGCATCACCGCGTGGCAGTACTCCTATGCCGACTGGACGAAGAAGAGCGCCTTGCGCTGACGGTCTTGCGCGACGACAGAATACGCGTGCATGATGCACGTATGTCGTCCCTCCACCTCGTGGCCGTGGTGCAGCTCACCGCCCTGCCGGTCTGGCTCGCGTTGTCCCGCGCGCAGCGTCGCGACGTGATCGCCGCCCAGGTCCAGCCCGCCCTGTCTGCCCACGCGGACTGCTCGGTGCGGTGGCTGGACGCGGAAGCCATGACGGCCACCTGCAGCGACGTCGTCCTGGTCGAGACCGACGACCTGCGCAGCTGGCACCACCTGTGGGAGGCCCTCCGGGACAGCGCTCTCTTCGCGGTGCCCTACTTCCGGCTCGAGTCGCTCGTCGTCGGGGCCGAGGACGCCTACGAGGACCACGAGCGGACGCTGGAGGACGCTGGGCACGACCAAGGACGGCCGGCATGACCAGGGACCCTCGGGTGCGCGCCGCCGACGATCCTGCGGTGGTCGACCTCCTCGATGCCCTGACGCCCCTGCTGGTGCGGCGCTTCCGTGAGGGCGTGTACCAGCGGCTCCAGGGCGCGTCCCCGGTGCGTCTGAGCGACGGCACCTATCCGATCCTCACCGCCCTCCTCTCGGGTCCGGCCTCGGCGGCGCAGGTGGCCGCCCGGGTCGGCGTGGACCGCACCGTGGTCACCAAGCAGGCGAGCACCCTGCAGCGGGCGGGCCTGGTCGCTCGCCGGCCCGACCCGGGTGATGCCCGTGCCACGCTGCTCGTCCTGACGCCTGCGGGCGAGGAGGCCGCCGCCGGCCTCCGCAGGGCCGCCCTCCAGCTCATCGGCGAGCTGTCGACGACCGGCGTTGATCCGGGGGCCCTGGCGCAGGCTGCTGCCGTGCTGCGCGCCCTGACCGAGGTCGTCCAGGCGGGGGCTCCAGGGGAGCGGACCTGACCTGCCCCAGCCCATCAGCCCCAACCCATGGAGTGCAGCCGCTCGTCGTCGATGCCGAAGTGGTGCGCGATCTCGTGCACCACGGTCACCGTGATCTCGTCCCGGAGCTCGTCCAGGTCGTCGCAGTGGCGGGACAGGGGACCGCGGAAGAGATAGATGCGGTCGGGCAGCAACCCCGCCGAGCCCCACCCGCGCTCGGTGAGCGGCACCCCGACATACAGGCCCAGCAGCTCCGGCCCGTCCGCCGGCGGCTCGGCCTCGGCGAGGAAGACGACGTTGTCGAGCAGGGCCATCAGCTCGGGCGGCACGGCGTCCAGCGCATCGCTGACGGCCTCGTCGAAGGCAGCGTCGTCGATGGTCACGGGCATGCTCCCAGGCTGCCACAGCGGCCTGCACGGCGTCTGGGGGGCCCACCCACCCGGCAGGGACCACGGCCGGTCACGGCAGGCGCAGGACCCGCCAGGGACGCCGCTGGGCCCGTCAACGCCGGTATGGCGACAACGGGCCCAGCGAGGCGGCCGGCGTCAGTGGCGCGTGGCTCCGGACGTCTCGGTGGCGTCCGGGCTGGCCTCGATGGCCTCGTGGCCGGCGCCGTCGTGGTGGGCGGCCGCCAGCTCGGCGGGCGTCACCGCGGGCACGTCGTCCTGGAAGAACCAGCGCGACAGGCGCGCGCGCCGCTTGTCGGACGTGGTGCCCGGCCGCGGGATGCCGTGGGCGTCCGTGGCCGGCCCCAGCTCGAGGGGGGTGTCCCGCTCGTGCTGCACCAGGGTCCACCGGGTGTAGGGATCCAGGTCCTGGTGCTGCTCGTAGAAGCGGCCCTCGGCGGTGCGGATGATCTGGCCCGTCTCCCGTCCGTGCAGCACCAGCTCGCGGTCCCGACGCTGCAGCGCGATGCAGATCCGCTTGGTGGTGATGAACGCGATGATCGGCAGCACGAAGAAGGCCACCTGGAAGGTGTGCGTGATGTCGTTGATCGACAGGTGCAGGTGCGTCGCGATCAGGTCGTTGCCGGCCGCGGCCCACAGGACCGTGTAGGCGCTGATCGCGGCCATGCCGATCGCCGTGCGGGTGGGGGCGTTGCGCGGCCGCTGCAGCAGGTGGTGCTCCCGCTGGTCACCGGTGATCCACCGCTCGAAGAAGGGGTAGGCGCCCAGCAGGGTGTAGACCAGCGGCAGCAGCAGCAGCGAGCCGATGAGGATGCCGTAGGTGAACGTGAAGCCGCCGAAGGACACCTCGGTCTGGCCCGGCATCAGGCGCAGCGCGCCGTCGGCGAAGCCCATGTACCAGTCCGGCTGGGAGCCGGCGGTGACCTGGGTGGGCTCGTAGGGGCCGTAGTTCCAGATCGCGTTGATCGTGAACAGGCTCGAGATGAGCGCGATGATGCCGAAGACGATGAAGAAGAAGCCGCCCGCCTTCGCGGTGTAGACCGGCATCAGCGGGTAGCCCACGACGTTGTCGTTGGTGCGGCCGGGCCCGGGGTACTGCGTGTGCTTGTGGACCATGACCAGCACCAGGTGCGCCGCGAGCAGGCCGACCATGATGGCCGGGAGCAGCAGCACGTGGGCGGCGAAGAGCCGCGGGATGATGGCCTCGCCGGGGAAGGTCCCGCCGAAGAGGAAGTAGACGAAGTAGGACCCGATGACGGGGATCGTCAGCATGAAGCCCTGCGCGGCGCGCAGACCGGTGCCCGAGAGCAGGTCGTCGGGCAGCGAGTAGCCGGCGAAGCCCTCGACCAGGGCCAGCATCGCCAGCAGCGAGCCGATGACCCAGTTGATCTCACGCGGCTTGCGGAAGGCGCCGGTGAAGAACACCCGGAACATGTGGCACACGATGGCCACGACGAAGAGCAGCGCCGCCCAGTGGTGGATCTGGCGGATCAGCAGACCGCCGCGGACGTCGAAGGAGATGTTGAGCGTCGAGCGGTAGGCCTCGGACATGTGGATGCCCTTGAGCGGGACGTAGGACCCGTCGTACTCGACGTGCCCGGCGCTCGGGACGAACCACATGGTGAGGAAGACCCCGGTGATCAGGCAGATGATCATGGAGTACATCGCGACCTCGCCCAGCATGAAGGACCAGTGGTCGGGGAAGACCTTGCCCATCATGTAGCGCAGGCCCTTGGCGGCGCCGGTGCGGTCGTCCACCCAGCTGGCCACGCCACCGACCCCGCCGGAGCGACGCGGCGTGCGGACCTCGCGGATGTCGTCGGCGCGCAGGTCGTTGGTCGAACGAGTGCTGGTGCTCATCAGCCACGCTCCCAGAAGCTCGGGCCGACTGCCTCGGCGAATCCGGACTCGGCGACGAGGTAGCCCTCGTCGTCGACGTTGATCTTCAGCTGGGGCAGCGGCCGGTGGGCCGGCCCGAAGATGACCTTGCAGTCCTGCGTGACGTCGAAGGTCGACTGGTGGCAGGGGCACAGCAGGTGGTGGGTCTGCTGCTCGTACAGGCCGACCGGGCACCCGACGTGGGTGCAGATCTTGGAGTAGGCCACGATGCCCTGGTAGCCCCAGTCCCGCGCCTTCTTGACCTTGAGGTCCTCGGGGTTGAGCCGCATCAGCAGGACCGCGGCCTTGCCCTTCTCGTCGAGCGGGTGCTCGGCCTTGTCGATGCCCTCGGGCAGCACGTGGAAGACGGACCCGATCGTGACCTCGTCGGCCTTGATCGGGAGCATCTCCGGGTCACGCATCAGGCGGGGGCGGCGACCCTTGGGCCAGTGGTTCTCGTCCCAGAAGGTGGTGGACAGGGCGTTGCCGGGCAGCGGGCCGAGGCCGCCGATCACCGGGAGCACCAGCGGGATGGCGAAGAGGCCGAGGGCGCCGCCGAGGGTCGCCTTGATCAGCGGTCGACGGTTGATCTGCGCGGCGTCGCCGCCGGCGGACAGGGTCTCGGTGAAGGCCTCGCGCTCCTCGGCGGAGCTGCGCAGCGGGTGCCGCTGCTCGACCACCTCGGTGTCGGGCATGAGCGTCTTGGCCCAGTGGACGGCGCCGGCGCCGATGAAGAACAGGCTGGCGGCGAGCGTGAGCCCCAGCAGCAGGTGGGACGGGCTGGCCTGGCCGATAAAGGGCACCGGGACCAGCTTGCTCACGGGGAAGGCGAAGTAGGCGACCACGAAGGCCAGCGTCGCCAGGATCGACAGCAGGAAGAGGGTGGCGACCTGGCGCTCGGCCCGCTTGGCGGCCCGCGGGTCGACGTCCGCCAGCCGGTGCACGTGCGGGGGGAGGCCGGGGTTCTGGAAGCGCTCGGGGATGCCGCCGTCGCCGACGACGTGGCCCTGGTCGAGGCGCACCGCGCCCTTGCCGAACTCGGTGGAATCAGTCATGCCGTGTGGCTCCCCATCAGGACGGGAGTGGGTGGGGTGGTCGCTCATCGTCAGGCCGCCTTCTTGCCGAGCCAGATGGCCGCCAGGATCATCAGGCCGATGCCGAGGGTCCAGGCGAGCAGGCCCTCGGGCACCGGGCCGAGCGCGCCGAGGGAGAAGCCGCCGGGGTTCTCCTCGCGGTCCATGTGCTGCAGGAAGGTGATGACGTCGCGCTTGGCCTCGGGGGAGAGGTTGGCGTCGGAGAACACCGGCATCGACTGCGGGCCGGTGATCATGGCCTCGTAGATGTGCTTGCCCTCGACGCCGCGCAGGGTCGGGGCGAACTTGCCACGGGTCAGGGCGCCGCCCGCGCCGACGGCGTTGTGGCACATGGCGCAGTTGACGCGGTAGATCTCGCCGCCCTTGGCCGCGTCGCCGCCACCGTTGGTCAGCTCCTCGGAGGGGATGGCCGGGCCGTTGCCCAGGCTCGCGACATACGCGGCCATCTGCTTGATCTGCTCGTCGGTGAACTGCACGTCCTTGCGCATCGCCTGCACGCCCGGCGCCGCCAGGGGCATCCGCCCGGTGCCGACCTGGAAGTCGACCGACGCGGCGCCGACACCGGCCAGCGTCGGCGCGTTGGGGCCGCCCTCGGCGTTGAGGCCGTGGCAGCTGGCGCAGTTGGCGAGGAACAGCTTCTTGCCCTCCTCGACGTCCTGGGCCGAGCTCGCGGTCGCCGACGCAGTGGCGCCCTGCGGTCGGGCCACGGCGTAGGCCGTGCCGAGCGTGAGGAGCATGGCCAGGATGAGCACGAAGAGGGTTGCCGGGTGCCTGCGCCGGGCTGCCAACCGGTTCACGGGGGTTGTCCTGTCGTCGACGGTCAAGGGGCGGGTGCTGCTGGTCTGCGTGTCGGTGCGCACCGGGTGTGCCGGGCTCACTTGAGGAGGTAGATCACCGCGAAGAGGGCGATCCACACGACGTCGACGAAGTGCCAGTAGTAGGAGGTGACGATCGCGCCGGCCGCCTGGGCGTGGGTGTAGCGGCGGGCCGTGAAGCTCCGCGCGATGATCAGCAGGAAGGCGATGAGGCCACCGGTCACGTGGATGGCGTGGAAGCCGGTGGTCATGTAGAAGACCGAGCCGTAGCCGTTGGAGGAGAGCGTGATGCCCTCGCTGCACAGCTTGGCGTATTCCCACGCCTGGCCGGAGACGAAGATGGCTCCGAAGATGTAGGTGAGGACGTACCACTCGCGCATGCCCCAGCGGCCGACCTGCAGCAGCGAGCCGGTGCGCCCGGCCTGCCCCTGCTCGGCCTTCATCACGCCGAGCTGGCACCACACCGAGGAAATCACCAGGATCAGCGTGTTGACTCCGGCGAAGAGCACGTTGTGCTTGGGCGTCTCGGCGGCCCACTGCTCCGGCACGACGCCGCGGATCGTGAAGTACATCGCGAACAGGCCCGCGAAGAACATGAGCTCGCTGGAGAGCCACACGATCGTGCCCACGGACACGAGGTTGGGGCGCGTGGCCGGGCCTAGCGCGGCGTGGTGATGAGGGCTGGGTTGCACAGCGGATGCAGTCGACACCCGGCCATCTTGCCCCATAACGCGGACTCTTGCCCAACAACGGCGCCGTGGAATGTCGCGCCGCCGTAGGACGGGGACCCGGCACGGGCCGGCTCCGGCCGAGACCGGGGCGCGTGCGGGCTAAGATCGGCGCCATGAGCGCCAGCCACACTGCCAGCACCAGCGACCCGGGGGCACCGCGCGGACTGCGGGTCCTGCTCTACTCCGACGACTCGACGACCCGCGACAAGGTGCGGCTCGCCGTGGGTCGGCGCCCGGCCAGGGACGTCTCCATCGAGGCCTGGCACGAGGTCGCCACCGGCGAGATGGCGCTGCGTGACGCCGAGAACGGCTCCTTCGACCTGCTCATCCTCGACGGCGAGGCCGCCAAGGTGGGCGGCATGGGTCTGGCCCGGCAGATGAAGAACGAGATCTACGACTGCCCCCCGATCCTGGTGCTCACCGGACGCCCCCAGGACAGCTGGCTGGCCGCCTGGTCTCAGGCCGACCTCGCCGTGCCGCAGCCGCTCGACCCGCTGGCGCTGGCGACGGGCGTATGCGAGCTGGTGCGCCGGCAGCGGCAGCACGCTCCGGCGTGACCGGCGACCCGGCGGCGCCGACGCCCGCCCCGACGGCCAGCAGCTGGCCGGGGGTCCTGAGCAGCCTCGTCGCGGGCCAGGACCTGTCCGTCGACGAGGCTCGCTGGGCGATGGACCAGATCATGTCGGGGGCGGCCACCCCGGCGCAGGCCGGCGGCTTCCTCATGGCGCTGCGGGTCAAGGGGGAGAGCGCCGACGAGATGCGCGGCCTGGCGGACGAGATGCTCGCCCACGCCCGCGCGATCACGGTGCCGGGGGAGACCCTGGACATCGTGGGGACGGGCGGTGACCGCGCCAACACGGTCAACATCTCCACCATGTCCGCCCTCGTCGTGGCAGGGGCGGGGGTGCGGGTCGTCAAGCACGGCAACCGCGCCTCCTCCTCCCGGTCGGGCTCGGCGGACGTCCTCGAGGCGCTCGGGGTGTCGCTGACCCTGCCGCCCGAGGCCGTCGCGGAGGTCGCGCACGAGGCGGGGATCACCTTCTGCTTCGCCAACGCCTTCCACCCGTCGATGGCCAACGCGGCGGTCCCGCGGCGTGAGCTGGGTGTCGGCACCGCCTTCAACTTCCTCGGCCCGCTCACCAACCCGGCCCGGCCCACCTTCGCCGCGGTCGGCTGCGCCGATGCCCGTATGGCGCCCCTCATGGCCGGTGTCTTCGCCGGCCGGGGGGCCAGGGCTGCGGTCTTCCGCGGGGACGACGGCCTCGACGAGGTCACCGTGTCGACCACGACGTCGGTGTGGTGGGTGGCGGACGGTGGCGTGACGGAGCACACGTTGGACCCTGCGGACCTGGGCTTCGCGCGGCACGAGCTGTCGACCCTGGTGGGAGGCGATGCCCCCCACAACGCCGGCGTCGTGCGGTCGGTGCTGGCCGGGGAGGCCGGCCCGGTCCGGGACGCGGTGCTGCTCAACGCCGGGATGGCGCTGGCCGTGGCCGGCTCGGAGAGCGCAGGGGACCAGCCGTGGGTCGAGCAGGTCGACGCCGGTGTCGCGGCCGCACGGCGAGCCTTGGACAGCGGGGCCGCAGCGGCCGTCCTGCAACGCTGGGTCGCCTCCACCTCAGCTCGAGGGTGAGGGCTGGCGGGCCCGGGCCCGTGCTCGTGGTCGTCGGCCCGCGGTTCTGCCGGCGCACTGGGCGCCGGCCAGGCGTCAGCCGTCGAAACCCAGGCTGAAGGCCGCCTCCAGGTCGTGCTTGGAGTAGGTGCGGAACGCGATGTGCGTCTGCGTCGACTGGACGCCGTCGACCTTGCTCAAGCGATCGGCGATGACGTCGGCGAACTCCTCGTGCTGCTGCACCCGCACCATGGCGATGAGGTCGGCGCCCCCCGTGACGGAGTAGACCTCGGTCACGCCGTCGAGGTCGGCGATGGCCTCCGCGACCTCGGGGATGCGGTCGACGTCGACGTTGATGAGCACGATGGCGGAGATCATGCGCCCAGCCTAGTGCGCGTCGGCAGCCCCGGGACCCTGGGCCACGGGGCGTCCGCGTGGAAGTCGCGGGCCGCCGTCGCCTTGGGCTCGAGCCGGGCGTGGGCGCCCTCGGCGCCGCCGGTGGGGCAGTTCCACCGGCCGTCCAGCTCGACGAGCCGGACGTCGTCCCCCTCGAGCCACCGCAGCACCAGCTCCATCTCCTCCGCCGAGGCGGCGCGCCTCCCGGGAGGAGGGGCGGGCACGTCCTCGGCGCTCTGGCGCAGGGCCGCGATGTGGGGCATCGGGTCGGCGCCCGGTGGTGTCGTCGTCGTGCCGGCGAGGCGCCCGTGACGGACGCACACCACCTCCCAGCCGCCGGTGACGACCCGACGAGCCGCGACGACCTCGCGGGTCCCGGCCAGCGGGTCGAGCCGCTGGGCGCGACGCGCCCCTCGGACGAGCGCCATCAGACGGTCGCGGACCGTCACCGCCTCCTCGAACCGCTCGTCGGCGGACAGGCGGGCCATCCGCTCCTCCAGCCGGCCCACGACATGACGGCTGTCGTCGCGCAGCACCGCCCGGGCCGCGGCGACGACCACGGCGTAGTCGTCGCGGGACTGCTGCCCGGTGCACGGGGCGCCGCAGCGACCCAGCTCCGCGAGCGCGCAGGCCGTGCCGCGTGGCCGCAGCCCGAGACGGGTGGTGCAGCGACGGAGCGGGAGCGCCTCGTGGATGGCGGCGACGGCGTCCTCGGCAGCGGCCCGGGAGGTGAACGGGCCGCAGTAGGTGGCCGCGTCGTCGCGCACCTCGCGCACGAGCGACAGGCGGGGGAACGGCTCGTCGGTCAGCTTGACCCACACCACCTTGTCGGGGTGGCGCGAGCGTCGGTTGTAGCGGGGCTGGTGCTGGGCGATGAGGCGCAGCTCGCGGACCTGCGCCTCGAGGCGGGTGGCGCACACGATCGGGGTGACGGACTCGGCGAGCCCCACCATCTCGGCCATGCGGCTGCGGCGCTCCGAGGCGGTGAAGTAGGTCCGCACGCGCGACCGGATGTCGTGGGAGGTGCCGACGTAGAGCGCCCGCCCGTGGCCGTCGCGGAAGACGTAGACGCCGGGCCCCGTGGGCAGGCCGTCGGCGAGGTGGCGCTTGCGACGCTGCGCGGGCGTCACCCGGGAGGTGAAGGTGCGCAGCTCCGCGAGCGTGGTGACGCCCTGGTTGCCGACGCGGCCGATCAGGGCGTGCAGGACGTCGACGGTGGCACGCGCGTCGTGCAGGGCGCGGTGGTCGGGGGTCGTGCGTGTGGAGAAGAGCGCGGCCAGGGTGCCGAGCTTGTGGTTGGGGACCTCGTCGCGGGACACGAGCTGGCGGGCGAGGTGGACGGTGTCCAGCACCACCGGCTCGTGCCACGGCAGGCCCTGCCGCTCGGCGGCGGAGCGGAGGAAGCCGACGTCGAAGCGCGCGTTGTGGGCCACGAGGACCGCGTCGCCGGCGAACTCCAGGAACGCGGGCAGCACCTCCCGGATGCTCGGGGCGTCGGCCACCATCGCGTCGGTGATGCCGGTCAGGACCGAGATGAAGGCCGGGATCCGTGAGGCGGGGTTGACCAGGGTCTGGAACTCCCCGAGCTCGACGCCGCCGCGCACCTTGACGGCGCCGATCTCGGTGATGGCGCTGGTCGCGGGGCTGCCGCCGGTCGTCTCCAGGTCGACGACGACGAAGGTCGTCTCCGCCAGCGTCGGGCCCAGCTCGTCGAAGGTGCCCTGCACCGCGGTGGCCCCGGAGGGGGAGCGGTGCCGGGTCGCGGCGATCAGGGAGGTCGAGCTCATGGGCCAGACACTAGGGCGGAGCACCGACAGACCCCCGGCAGGACGCCTCTCGCAGGGGGTGTGTCAGTGGTCGTCCGTAGCGTCCTCCACGTCGGCCCGGTCGGGTCGACCGCCCCGGACCCGCCGCCCGGCGAGGGCGGGGTCGCGGGAGCACCGAGCGAAGGAGAGACCCATGCTGCTGGAGTGCCGCACCTGCCCCGCCCGGGGTGACGCCTGTCGTGACTGCATGGTGAGCGCGCTGGTCGACGGCCCGTCCGTGGCGCTGGACCCCCGGGAGTCAGCCGTCGTGGCCGAGTTCGTCGGGGCCGGGCTGCTCGGCCGGGACCAGGCCCGTGGCCTGCGCGCCCGCCTCGAGCCTGCGCGGGCGCTGCCCCTGACGCCCGTCGCCGCGTCCCGGGCCGGGTGACCCGCGGTCGCTAGGGTGTGGCCCATGAGGGGCGCCCGATCCACCGGCCACCGCTGGCGGCCCTTCGCGGTGGCTGCCGCCGTGGCAGGAGGCCTGGTCGTGGCGGTCGTCGCAGCCCTCACGGCCTGGTTCCCGACGCAGCCCGCGAGACCTGCCGCGCCGAGCCGGGCGAGCACCGCACCCCTCGCCGGCCTCCAGGAGGTGCTGGACCGCCGGGCCGCCGCGGCCGCCCGCGGTGACGAGCAGGGCTGGTTGGCCGACCTCGACCCGGCGGCCTCGGCCTACCGGGACCGGCAGCGGCGAGTGCTCGCCGCGACGCAGGTGCTGCCGGTCGAACGGGTGGGTTTCCAGGTGGTCGGCCCCACCGCCACCACGACCCCCACTGCAACCACTCCCGCCACCACCGCCACGTCCTCTACCTCCACCACCAGCACCACCACCGCCACCACTGTCTCCTCCGATTCAGCCCGCTCGACGACCCCGCCCGGCACGCTCGTGGTCGACGTGATCGGCCGGTGGGCGCTCCGGGGCTACGACGCCGAGGTCGCCAGCTATCCGCTGCGACTCACCGTGCGGCACTCCGGCACGTCCTGGCTGCTCGTGGACGACGACGACCCCGGCACCGCCCGCCAGCTCTTCGACCTGCCGCGGGTCGGTGTGCGGGCGACCCCTGACGGCCTGGTCGCCGGGAGCGCCGACGCCCGCCGGCTGGACGACTACGCCTCAGCCCTGGGGGCGGCTCGGCGCACCGTGGAGCGCAGCTGGGGCTCCGGGGCCCGGCCGCCGGTGGTGGTCGTGCCGGCCACGACGGCGGAGTTCGCGGCGCTGACGGGGCGGGACGCGGCGCGTTCCGCCGAGGTCGGGGCCGTGACCTCGGGCCTGCTGCAGACCGGCCGGGTCGCGCGGGGCGACCGCGTCGTCATCAACCCCGCCAGCTGGCCCCGCCTCGGCGAGCAGGGCCGACGCATCATCCTCACGCACGAGCTGACGCACCTGCTCGTCCGGGCCTCCACCACCCACGCGGTCCCTCAGTGGCTGTCGGAGGGGTATGCCGTGCACGTGTCCTACGCGGGGCTGGACGTCGACCCGCGCAAGGCGGCGCCGGAGCTGCTCGCGACGGTCCGGCAGGGCCGGGTGCCGAGCACGCTTCCGGGCGACGGCCGGTTCGGGCAGGAGGTGACCTCGGGCGCCTACGACGAGGCGTGGCTGGTCGTCGAGCACCTCGTCGCGACGCGGGGGGAGCCGGCGGTCACGCGGTTCTACCGTGATCTCGGCTCGGGGATGCCGGCCGAGCAGGCGTGGTCACGGCTGGGCACGACGCCGGACGAGCTCCTGGCGGGCTGGCAGCAGCGGCTGCGCGACCTCGCGCGCTGACCTCACTCCCGCTCGACCGGGCCGCCGTAGACCGCGTCGACCTGCTTGGCGAAGTCCGTCAGCACGAGGTGTCGCTTCACCTTCAGCGACGGCGTCAGGTAACCGTTGGCCTCGGTGAAGTCGGTGTCGAGCACCTTCACCTTGCGGATCGACTCGGCCCGCGAGACCGCCTCGTTGGCGTGGGCCACCGCGGCCTCGAGCTCGCGCTGCACGCGCGGGTGCTCCGCCGCGTCGGCGAAGGCCACCCCGTCCAGGCCGTGCCGGGCCGCCCAGCCGGGCCACATCTCCTCGTCGAGGGTGACCAGCGCGGCGATGAAGGGCCGGTGGTCACCGACCACCACGCACTGCGAGACGATCGGGTTGGCGCGCAACCGGTCCTCGAGCACGGCGGGGGCGACGTTCTTGCCGCCGGCGGTGACGATGATCTCCTTCTTGCGACCGGTGATCCGCACGTGGCCGGAGTCGTCGATGGCGCCCAGGTCACCGGTGCGGAACCACCCGTCGACGAAGGCCTCCCGCGTCGCCTCGGGGTTGCCGTGGTAGCCCCGGAAGACGTTGATGCCTCGCGTGAGCAGCTCGCCGTCCTCGGCGACGGCCACCTCCACGCCCGGCATGGGCCGCCCCACCGTGCCCACCTTCAGGCCCGACACCGTGTTGACCGCCATGGGAGCGGTCGTCTCCGTCAGCCCGTAGCCCTCGAGCACCGTGACCCCGATGCCGCGGAAGAAGTGCGTCAGGCGGGGACCCAGCGGGGCGCCGCCGGACACGGCATACTTCACGCGCCCTCCCATGGCTGCGCGCAGGCGGGCGTAGACGAGCCGGTCGTAGAGCGCGTGCTGCGCCCGCAGTGCGAGGGGGACGCGGCCAGTGTCCAGGGCGCGGCTGTAGGCGATCGCGGTGCGGGCCGCGGCGTGGAAGACCTTGTTGGTGCGCCCGGCCTCGGCCTTCTGCTCGGCGCCGACGTAGATCTTCTCGAGCACGCGCGGCACCACGAGCAGGAACGTGGGGCGGAAGCCGGCGAGGTCGTCCAGGAGGTTCTTGATCGATGGGCTGTGCCCGACCCTGAGGCCGTAGTCGACGACGAGCACCTGGATCAGCCGCGCGAAGACGTGCGCGAGCGGCAGGAACATCAGCGTGCTCGCGTCCGCCACCACCTCGGGCAGGTGGTGGCGGGTGTTGTCCGACAGCGCCATGAAGTTGCTGTGGGTGAGCTCGACCCCCTTGGGGCGCCCGGTGGTGCCGGAGGTGTAGATGATCGTGGCAAGGTCGGACGGGCCCGCCAGCGCCGCACGCGCCCTGATCGTGTCGTCCTGGACCGAGGCCCCCTCCGCGGCCAGCTCGTCGAGGTCGCCGGCATCCATGACCCACACGTCACGCAGCTCCGGCAACCGGTCGCGGACCCCCGCGACGCGGTCGGCGTGCTCGGGGCGCTCGACCACGACGCCCACGCAGCCCGCGTCCTGCAGGATCCAGGCGACCTGCTCGGCGCTGCTGGTCTCGTAGATCGGCACGCCCACGGCGCCGGCCGTCCACAGCGCGAAGTCGGTGAGCGTCCACTCGTAGCGGGTGGCGGCCAGGATGCCGACCCGGTCACCAGGCTGGACACCGGCGTGCACCAGGCCCTTGGCCAGCGCGAACACCTCGTCCCGCCACTGCGCCGAGGTCACGTCGCGCCACTGCCCGTCGACCCGCCGGGCGAAGACGACCCGGTCGGGGTGCCGGGCGGCGTTGCGCGAGACCAACCCGGCCAGGTTGCCCTCGGTGGGGGCCGGGACGATGATCGGCGTGCTCGTCACATCCACGTGAGCTCCTGGGTCGAGGGGTGCCGGCTGCAGGCTATCGCCGACGGGAGGTTACGCGAGAGTAACCAGGTGGTGCCCGCGGTGCCGGGCCGATGTGGTCGGGCCCACACGCATCGCGACCGCGGGCTAGTCTGGCCCCATGGCCCAGCGCACCGAGTCGAGCACCGTCATCGCCGCCCCGCCCGCCGCCGTGCTGGACGTCATCGCCGACGTCGCGGCCTACCCCACCTGGAACCCCGAGTTCACCGCCGTCGAGGTGCTGACCGAGGACGACGGGTGGGCGGAGCAGGTGAGGTTCCGCCTCGAGGCGGGCCCGATCAAGGACACCTACACGCTGGACTACCGGTGGGACGTCGACGAGGACGGCACCGGCGTCGTGTCGTGGTCGCTGGTGGAGGGCGGGGTCCTCAAGGCCATGGACGGGTCCTACACCCTGACCGCGGTGGACGCCGGGACCGAGGTCACCTATGCCCTGTCCGTCGACGCGCGCCTGCCGATGCTCGGCGCGGTCCGGCGCAAGGCGGAGCAGCGCATCATCGACGGCGCGCTGGCCGGTCTCACCTCCCGCGTCGAGTCCTGATGGTCGGGGAGCGCGAACCCTCCACCGACGTGGCGCAGGAGGCGCAACGCCTCAAGGAGGCGCTGCGCGACGCGTGGGGCACCGGTGGGACGCCCCGCGCGGCGAGCGAGCACGCCGAGCCCGCTGAGCGCGAGAGCCTCGAGAACGTCGATCCCGCTCCGCACGCTGAGTACGCCAACCACGAGCATCACGACAACGGCCGGTCCGGGCCGCAGACCTGCGTCGTATGCCGCGCCAGCCGCTTCGCCCACGCCGCGGCTCCCGACCTGCTCGAGGAGCTCGGCCGCGGCGTCACAGCGGTGGGCCGCGTGATGCAGGACCTGGCCGGCGTCGTGCGGCGGCATACGGACGAGCATGCTCGTGCCGACGGCCCGACCACCCACCCCGACCCAGCGACGGAGGAGACCTCATGACGACGACCATCGGACTGGACGTCGGTGGCACCAAGATCGCAGGGGCGGTCGTGACGGACGGCGTCGTCGTCGGGCGGGCCCGCCGCGAGACCGGCATCCCGAGCGCCGAGTCCGTGGCGAGCGCCTCGGCCGACCTGGTCCGCGAGCTGGCGCAGCACCATCAGGTCGAGGGCGTGGGCATGGCGGTGGCCGGCTTCGTGGACAAGTCGGGGGCGCACGTGGTCTACGGCACCAACCTCGGCATGCAGGACGAGCCGATGAAGCAGCGCATGGAGTCGCTGGTCGACCTGCCGGTGATCCTGGACAACGACGCCAACGCCGCGGCCTGGGGGGAGTTCCGCTACGGCGCGGGCAAGGACAGCGACGACATGCTGCTCGTGACCGTCGGCACCGGCATCGGCGGCGGCATCATCCTGGACCAGCGGCTGCTGCGGGGGGCCTATGGCTTCGCGGCGGAGATCGGCCACATGCGGGTGGTGCCCGGTGGCCCGCAGTGCGGCTGCGGCAACCGCGGCTGCTGGGAGATGTACGCCTCGGGCAGCGCCCTGCTGCGGGCCGCCAAGGAGCTCGTGGCCTCCGGCACCCCGCACGCGTCCCGCCTGCGCGACGCGTGCGGCGGCCGGCCCAAGGACCTCAAGGGGCAGGCGATCACCGAGCTGGCCGGCAAGGGCGACCTGGCGTGCATCGAGCTCCTCGAGGACCTCGGCCGGTGGCTCGGGGAGGGGTGCGCCAGCATGACGGCGATCCTGGACCCGGAGATGATCGTGGTCGGCGGCGGGGTCGTCGAGGCGGGGGACCTGCTGCTCGACCCCGCACGGCACGCCTACGCCCGTCACCTGACGGCGCGTGGTCACCGACCGCAGGCCAGCTTCGTGCCCGCGAGGCTCGGCAACGACGCCGGCATGATCGGCGCGGCGGCGATCGCGGCCGAGGCGTTCTGCGGGGGAGGTGACGAGGCCGGCCACCAGGCCACCGACGCATGAGCGACCTCGCGATCGGCATCGACATCGGTGGCACCAAGGTCGCCGGCGGCGTGCTCGACGACACCGGCACCATCGTGCACCGGGCACGCCGCGACACCCCGCACCGCAGCAAGAGCCCGGCGGTGGTGGAGGACACAATCGTCGCGGTCATCGACGACCTGCTGGCCGAGGTCCCCGGCGGTTCCGTGGCGGCCGTCGGCATCGGTGCCGCCGGGTGGGTGTCGGTGGACCGCGCCACGGTCCTCTTCGCCCCGCACCTGTCCTGGCGCCACGAGCCGCTGCGCGAGCGCCTGGCGTCGCGCGTGGCCGCCCCGGTCTACGTCGACAACGACGCCAACGCCGCCGGGTGGGCCGAGCACCGCTTCGGGGCGGGGCAGGACGAGAGCCACCTGATGATGATCACCCTGGGGACGGGCATCGGCGGCGCGCTGGTCACCGACGGGCGGGTGCAGCGCGGCCGCTACGGCGTCGCGGGGGAGTACGGCCACATGATGGTGGTCCCGGGCGGTCACCGCTGCGAGTGCGGCAACCGTGGCTGCTGGGAGCAGTACGCCTCGGGCAACGCCCTGGTCCGCGAGGCCCGCAGCCTGCTCCTCGCCAACTCGCCGCTGGCCCACGACCTGCTCGCCCGCCTCGGCGGCGAGGAGGACACGCTGACCGGGCCGATGATCACCGAGGCGGCGCAGGACGGCGACCAGACGTGCGTGGAGCTCATCGCCGACATCGGGCGCTGGCTGGGCACGGGCCTGGCCAACCTGGCCGCGGCCTTCGACCCCGGGACCTTCGTCATCGGCGGCGGGGTCAGCGCGGCGGGTGACCTGCTGCTGCAGCCGGCGCGGGAGACCTTCGCCCGGGAGCTCACGGGCCGGGGCTACCGCCCGATGGCCCGGATCGTGCAGGCCCGCCTCGGCAACGAGGCCGGCCTCATCGGCGCGGCCGACCTGGCGCGCACCGCGGTGCGCGCGGGGGCGCCCGACGGGTCGGGCGCCGGGTGACCATCCGGGTCGCGAGCTACAACACCCGGGACTTCCTGGACGACCGTCGCGCCGCGGCCGCCGTGGTGCGTGCGGTGGCCCCGGACGTGCTCCTGCTGCAGGAGGTGCCCCGGCGGTGGTGGCCGGCGCCGCGGGTGCGGCGCTTCGCGACCGAGGCGGGGCTGCGCTGGCCGGGCGGGCACCGCGGCTCCGGCGGGACCACCGTCATGGTGTCCGAGCGCATCACGGTGGAGGCCGTCAGCCACCACGGCCTGCCGGTCCCCGCCGGGCAGCGCACCCGCGGGTATGCCGTCCTGCGGGGCCGCCTCGCGGACGGGCCACCGGTGACGGCGGTGAGCGTGCACCTCGGGTTGTTCGCGGGGCAGCGGCTGCGGCATACGCACCAGATCCTGGCCGCGTTGCCCGCGGCCGGCTCCGTGGTGCTCGCCGGCGACCTCAACGAGGGCGCGGGGTCCCCGAGCTGGGAGACGATCGCGAGCCGGCTGCAGCTGTTGTCGGACCCGGCGCCGACCTATCCGTCCTGGGCGCCCCAGGAGCGCCTGGACGTGGTGTGGGGCCGTGGCGTCCGGCGCGTGCCCGGGCCGCCGCCCGCGCTGGAGCCGGGTGCGCAGATCCTGCGGCAGGCCTCGGACCACCTGCCCGTGTGGGTGGACGTGGAGGTCGACGCGCCCTGACCGGCGGGCGACGGCGCGAGGTCCGACGCGGTGGCCGAGCGCTCAGACGCGGGCGCCGTCGTCATCGTCGTCGTGGGAGCTCGGCAGCCGCAGCACGAGCCCGACGAAGGCCGCGACCGTGGCGATGCCGGCCAGCCAGAGGTAGAGGTGCGGGCTGGTCCGGCCGGTGAGGGTGAGCACCAGCAGCGTCAGCGGGCCGCCGACGAGCCCGACCAGGATCGCCCACCACACCGGGTCGCGCTCCCACGACGGCATCGGGGCGGGCGGCGGTGGCACGTAGGTCTCGTCGTCCGGGTCGTCCGGGGGCGACCACGACCGGTGGTCGGTGCCCATGGACAGGCCGTTGGCGGGGTCGCGGTAGACGACGTACGGCTCCGCCGGGCGCCGGGGCGCGGGCGGCGGCTCGCTCCCGGCCGGCTCGGGCGCCGGCGGGGTCGCCGGTTGGGTCGCCGACGCGTCGCGCTCGCGGGTCTCCCCGGCGCCGTCGCGGGCGCGGACGACCCGGTCGGACAGGTCTGCCTCGGCGTCCCAGTGGGACATGATCTCCTCGAACCGGGCGTCGAAGTCCTCAGGGCCGCGGGTCGCCATCGCCCTCACCCGTCGTGACCCGCTCGATGAAGGCCACGGACTCCTCGAAGATCCGCGCCGCGTCGTGGTCCAGCGTCGCGACGTGGTAGCTGTCGCGCAGCCGCAGGTGGGTGACGTCGGTGCTGGAGATGCGGCTGAGGAGCAGCTCGGAGCTGGAGGCGGGCACGACGTGGTCCTCGTCGGACTGGCAGAGCAGCACGGGCTGGGTGATCTCGGGCAGGTCCCGCACGGTGAGGCGCCACAGCCGCGTCATCGAGGCCAGCGCGTGCAGCGGGGTCCGGTCGTAGGCCAGCTCGACGACGCCCTCCAGGTGGATGTCGCTGGCGATGCCCGCGATGGACGGCACCAGGCGACGCATCACCGGCAGCCCCCGCAGCCGCAGGTCGTCGCTGCGGTAGGCGGGGTTGACCAGCATCAGCCCCGAGATCCGCGGGCCGTGCTCCTCGGCGAGCCGGGTGACCAGGGCGCCACCCAGGCTGAGCCCCCCGACGACCACCGTCTCGCACTCGTCCCACAGGGCGTGCAGCTCGCGCTCGAGCACGGCGAGCCAGTCGTGCCACTCCGTGCGGTTGAGCCCTTGCCAGGTCGTGCCGTGGCCGGGGAGCCGGGGGAGTCGGACGGCGTAGCCGCGCTCGGCCAGGTGCTCGGCCCAGGGCCGCAGGGACTGCGGCGTGCCCGTGAAGCCATGGCTGAGCAGCACGCCGACGCCGTGGCCCTCGGGGCGCCCGGAGCAGCGGAAAGGCGTGGCGCCGGGCAGGACCTGCACGTCGACCTCCTCGTGGACGGACCGCTGCACCAGCGGCCCCTCTCAGCCTACCGGCGGCTGCGTTAGAGTGCTGCCCACGCGCGCAGAACGAGGTGTCCCCCGGTGCTCTACTGGTTCTTCAAATGGCTGGCCCTCGGCCCGCTGCTCAAGGTCCTCTTCCGTCCCTGGGTGGAGGGGGAGGAGCACGTCCCGCCGCGCGGGGCGGCGATCCTCGCGAGCAACCACCTGTCCTTCTCGGACTCGTTCTTCCTGCCGCTGGTGCTCAGCCGGCGCATCACCTTCCCGGCCAAGATGGAGTACTTCACGGGGAGCGGGGTCAAGGGTCGCCTCACGGCCGCGTTCTTCCGCGGCGTCGGGCAGATCCCGATCGACCGCTCCGGCGGCAAGGCCAGCAGCGCGGCGCTGCGCTCCGGGCTGGAGGTCCTGCAGCGCGGCGAGCTCTTCGGCATCTACCCCGAGGGGACGCGCTCGCCCGACGGGCGGCTCTACCGCGGCAAGACCGGCGTCGCCCGGCTGGCCCTCGAGGCGGGGGTTCCCGTCATACCGGTCGCGATGATCGGGACGGACAAGGCGCAGCCGACGGGCCAGCTGATCCCGACCGTCACCCGGATCGGGGTGAGGTTCGGGGCCCCGATCGACTTCTCCCGCTACGCCGGGATGCAGCACGACCGGCACGTGCTGCGGGCGATGACCGACGAGATCATGTACGCCCTGATGGAGCTGTCCGGGCAGGAGTACGTCGACGAGTACGCCGCCACCCGCAAGCAGCGCATGGTCGAGTCCGCGCGGGCCCGCGCCGACGAGGCCCTGCTGCGGGCCCGGGAGCTGCAGGACCAGACCCGGGTCAAGGCCGACGAGGCGCTCGAGCGGGCCCGCGAGCTCGGGGACCCCGCCCGCCTCAAGGAGCTGGGCGACCAGACCCGCGCCATGGCCGAGGAGGCCCGGTCCAAGGCCGAGGAGGCCCTGGCCAAGGCCAAGGACCGCCGCTCCGACCAGGACTGACGTCGTGCCGGGCGCCACCTCCGTCAGCGGCATCGAGCTCGGCCTGTGGCGGGCCGTGGAGGTCTTCCGGGTCCTGGCCCTGGTCTACGCGGCGGTGATGGTGTGGCTGCACCAGGGCGGGATGACCCGGCCCTGGCTCGCCTGGCTGACGCTGCTGGCGCTGGCCGCGTGGGCGGTCGCCGCCGTGGCCCGGCGGGCCCGCTCCGTGCGCGTCGTCGTGGTCGAGGTCGGGCTGGTGTGCGCCGCGATCCTGATCACGCGGCTGGTCCACCCCGCCGGCGACATCGAGGCCGGCGCCACCACCATCCCCGCGATGTATGCCGCCGCCCCCGTCGCCGCGGCCGCCGTGGTCCGCGGGCTGCGCGGTGGTGTCCTCGCGGCTGCCGCCGTCACCGTCGCCAACCTCGTGGAGGTGGTGCGTCCGACCGGCGCCACGATCTACAACAGCCTGCTGCTGGTGCTGGCCGCGGCCTGCCTCGGCATCTGCACCGACCTGGGGCGCCGCAGCCAGGCCGCGCTGGCGGAGGCGATGCGGGTGCGGGCGCGGGCGGCCGAGCGCGAGCGGCTCGCCCGGGTGGTGCACGACGGGGTGCTGCAGACCCTGTCCTACATCCACCGTCGGGGCGCCCAGCTCGGCGGGGAGGCCGCGGAGCTGGGAGGCCTCGCGGCGGAGTCCGAGCGGGCGCTGCGGCGGCTCGTGACGACGCTGCCGCAGCTGGAGCCGGGGGCCGGGGCGGCTCCCGGGGCGACGCAGGGGGCGCGGGTCGGTCTGGACCTGGACCTGCGCCCGGCGCTGGCCTCGCTGGCCGGGCCCGGCGTGGAGGTGGCGCTGCCGGCGAGCGGCGTGGTGGTGCCGGAGGCTCGGGGACGTGAGCTGGTCGCGGCGGTGCGGGCCTGCCTGGACAACGTCCGCCTGCACGCGGGCCCGTCGGCCCGGGCGTGGGTGCTGCTCGAGGACCTCGGCGGCAGGGTCGAGGTCACGGTGCGCGACGACGGCTGCGGCATCGCCCCGGGGCGGTTGCAGGAGGCCGCGGCGCAGGGCAGGCTCGGGGTGGCCAGCTCGGTGCGCGGTCGGATCGCGGACCTCGGGGGTGCGGTGACCTACCGCGGCGGCCCCGGACGCGGGACGACGTGGTGGGCACCGCCGCCGACGGCACCGGTGCGGTGCGGCGGTGCCTGGCCACCCGGCCCGACGTGCTGGTGCTGGACCTCAAGATGCCCGGCCTGACCGGTCAGGAGGTGTGCACCCGCCTCGCGGACGAGGGACTGCCCACGCGGGTGCTGATCCTCACCGCGAGCGGCGAGGAGCAGGACGTGCTCGACGCCATGACGGCCGGGGCGACGGGATACCTGCTCAAGTCGACCGGTCGCGCCGACTTCCTGGCGGCGGTCGCGGCCACGGCCGAGGGGCGCACGAGCTTCACGCCGGGCCTGGCGGGGCTGGTGCTGGGGGAGTACCGCCGGCTCGCCTCCGGCGCCGACGCCCGCGTCGACGACCCGGTGCCGGAGCTGACGGCCCGGGAGGTCGAGGTGCTGCGCCTGGTCGCGACGGGCTTGTCCTCCAAGGACATCGCCGCCGAGCTGACGATCAGCCACCGCACCGTCCAGAACCACGTCCAGAACACCCTCACCAAGCTGCAGCTGCACAACCGGGTCCAGCTGGTGCGATTCGCCCTGGACAAGGGCCTCGGCGACCGCTGAGCGACCAGACCGTTCAGGCCAAGGCCCGACCGGTCAGGCCGACGAGGCCAGTGAGGCCAGTGGGGTCAGGCCCGTCAGAAGGTCGGGAACCGCTCGCTGGTCTGCTCCGGCGGGATCGTCTGCTCGCGCAGCACCTGCAGCACCCGCGCGTCGATGCCGTCCGGGACGAGCCGCATCTCGAGGTTCTCCAGGCCGGCCCAGGCGGGCAGGGCGGCGCTCACGTCGCCGGCGAAGCCGAGCCGCTCCAGCCGCCCCCGGACGTCCTCCAGCAGCGGGCCCTCCAGCGGCAGCACCTTGGTCGGCCGCCCGAAGTGCAGCTCGTTGAGCACCACCAGCCGCTGCAGCTCCTGCACCGGGTGCTGGTGGTCGTCGACGCGCAGGTCGGCGAGCACGCCGTTGTGGTCGTAGCCGGCGCCCGGGGCCGTGGCGTAGATGCCGGCGCTCTGGTGGCCGCGGCGGTCGCCGCCGGCCCGGTCGCCCGCCGCGAGCGCCTCCACGAGCCGGTCCACGAAGGGCAGGTGGGAGCCCTCGAGCCAGGCCCGCTGCATCTCCAGGACGACGTCCTCCCCGGCCAGGATGTTGCCCTGGATGGCATACCCCCCGGTGGAGTCCCGGCCCGCCACGCCCCCGCACCACGGGAAGCACGCGTCGCCGGTGTAGGTGACCTGGCTGTCGCGCCCCACGATGCCGACCTGCCGGGTCGCGGCCTCGTGGTCCTCGGCGGTGATGCGCTGCAGCGCCTCCTCGGCCGAGTGCCCCTCGGAGAGTCGGTCCAGCGCGGCCACGCGGTAGCCCACGTTGGCGAGGGCCTGGCTGGCGACGGCCCCGACCCCGGGACGCACCATGGCGACGGTGCCGGTGGCGGCGAGGAACTTGCTCGCGACGGCGACCCCATAGGCCTCGCCGACGTTGGCCACGATCGAGAAGGTCATGGCTCGACCCTAGCCGCTCGCCCGGGACCGTGGCTCGGTGCAACGGCGGGCGCGGCATACGGGCTCGTCCCGCTCGTGATGTGGACGTGCACGTGCCGCTGCGGGGAGCGCCCTAGGCTGGCGGGCGTGAGTACCGACCCCGCACCCGAGCTCCTCACCGCCCTCGACGCCTGGCGCGACCTGCCTGCCGCGCAGCAGCCGACGTGGCCGGCGGGCTCGGGGATCGAGGAGGCGGTGGCGACGCTGCGCTCGATGCCGCCGCTGGTCTTCGCCGGCGAGTGCGACCAGCTCACCGACCGGCTGGCCGCGGCCGGGCGCGGGGACGCCTTCGTGCTGCAGGGCGGCGACTGCGCGGAGACCTTCGCCTACGCGACCGCCGACAACATCCGCGACCGGGTCAAGACGCTGCTGCAGATGGCCGCGGTCCTCACCTACGGCGCCAGCGTCCCGGTCGTCAAGATCGGTCGTATGGCGGGGCAGTACACCAAGCCGCGGTCGTCGGACGTCGAGACCCGCGGGGACGTGACGCTGCCGGCCTACCGCGGCGACATGGTCAACGACTTCGACTTCACCGAGGAGGCGCGCCGGCCCGACCCGCACCGCATGGTCCGCGGCTACCACGCCAGCGCGGCGACCCTCAACCTGGTCCGGGCGTTCACCACGGGTGGGTTCGCCGACCTGCGGCACGTGCACGCGTGGAACCGCGGCTTCTCCGCCAACGCCGAGTACTCCCGCTACGAGTCGATGGCCCGCGACATCGACAAGGCGATGCGCTTCATGCTGGCGTGCGGCGCCGACTTCGACGCGATGCGGGCCGTGGAGTTCTACGCGAGCCACGAAGCGCTGCTGCTGGAGTACGAGCGCGCCCTGACCCGCATCGACCACCGCACCGGCGCGGCCTACGACACGAGCGGTCACATGGTGTGGGTGGGCGAGCGCACCCGCCAGCTCGACGGCGCGCACCTGGACTTCGTCGCGACGATCCGCAACCCCGTGGGCGTCAAGCTGGGGCCGTCGGTGACCGGTGACGAGGTGATGCGCCTGGTGGACCGCGTCGACCCGCAGCGCCGGCCGGGCCGGCTGACCTTCATCACGCGCATGGGCGCCGGCACGATCCGCGAGGCGTTGCCGCCGATCGTGGAGCGGGTGCGCTCCGAGGGGGTCGTCGTGACCTGGGTGAGCGACCCGATGCACGGCAACACCCACACGAGCAGCGGTGGCTACAAGACCCGCGACTTCGACGACGTGGTGGAGGAGGTGCGGGGCTTCTTCGCGGTGCACCACGACCTCGGCACCGTCCCCGGCGGCATCCACGTCGAGCTCACCGGCAACGACGTCACCGAGTGCACCGGCGGCTCCTCGCGCATCCACGAGACCGACCTCGCCTCGCGCTACGAGACGGTGTGCGACCCGCGGCTCAACCACCAGCAGAGCCTGGAGCTCGCCTTCCTCGTCGCCGAGATGCTCGCCGAACGCTCCTGACCGACGGTCGGGAGCCGTGTGAGAGAGTTCCCCCATGCCGCGCCAGGAGTCCCGCACCGTCCCCCCGGGGCAGCGGCTCGTGCCCGACATGCCGGTGCAGCACTACGGCCGGGTGCCGACCCTGGACCGGCACACGTGGACGCTGACCTTGGCGGGTGAGACCGAGGGCGAGGCCCGCGTGGTCACGTGGGAGGACCTGCAGGAGCTGCCGCAGGTGACCTTGCTCGCCGACCAGCACTGCGTGTCCAAGCTGACCCAGCAGGACGTCGAGTGGACGGGCGTGCTGGTCCGCGACGTCGTCGAGCTGGCACCGCCGCGGTCGGGGATCGAGCACACGCTGGTCTCGGCGGAGTACGGCTACAGCTCCTCGGTGGGGCTCGCCGACCTGCTGTCGCCGCGGTCGCTGCTGGCGACGCACCGCCAGGGTGAGCCGCTGTCCGCGGAGCGCGGTGGCCCGGTGCGGTTGGTGCTGCCGCACCTCTACGGCTTCAAGGGCCCCAAGTGGGTGCGGGAGATCGCCTACGTCCCCGCCCCGGTGCGGGGCTTCTGGGAGCAGCGCGGCTACCACCTGGTCGCGGACGTCTGGCGCCAGGAGCGCTACGCCTACCAGTGACCGGCCGTATGCCGGTGCGGGGCTGCGGCTCGGCGGCGGTCAGGGCTCGTGGTGCAGCGCCTCGAGGGGCGGCGCGTCGTCGTCGGCGCCACGGCCCCGCCGTCCGGCCAGCTCGACGAGGTACATCGCGGCCAGGATCAGCCCGCCGCCGAGGAGCATCCGGCCCGTGAGGGACTCCCCGCCGAGCAGCACCGCGAAGCCCGCCGCGAAGACCGGCTCGAGGGTCATCACGATGGCGGCGCGCGTGGCGGACAGGTGGGCCTGAGCCCAGGTCTGCGCCCACAGCGCACCGGCCCCCGCGACGATCGCCATGTAGAGGACCGCGCCCCAGGCTCCGGGCGTCGGCGGCAACCGGACCCCGTCGAGGGCGGCGGCGGCGCTGCAGCCGACCGCCAGGGCGATCATCTGCACGGTGGCGAGGGCCGTCGCCAGCTCGGCCCGGGTGTAGCGGCCCACCCCCAGGATGTGGACGGCGTAGACCCCGGCGCACAGCAGCGTCAGCAGCTCGCCGAGCCCGATCGCGAGCCCGTCGGGCCCGAGGGAGAGCACCCCGAGGCCGCCGACGGACAGCACCGCGGCGACCCAGGTGGCCCGCCCGACGCGGTCCCGCAGCACGACGGCCGCCAGCAGCGGCGTCAGGACGACGTAGAGCCCGGTGATGAAGCCGGAGCGGGACGCCGAGGTGTGGGCGAGGCCTACCGTCTGCAGCACCTGCGCGAGGGCGTAGACGACGCCGAGGACGAGGCCGGCCACCCAGGCGCGCCGGTCCAGCCGCCGCAGGCTGCGGCCGAAGACCAGCAGCAGGCAGACCGCGGCGATGGTGAAGCGCACCGCGAGGAAGTCCAGCGGGTCCATCGTGTCGAGCAGGTCGTGGATGAGGTAGAAGGTCGATCCCCACACCGCCGTGACACCGACGAGCGCCAGGGTGGCCGTGCCCGCGCGCGAGGGTGCGTCCACGGCTAGACCACCACGATGGTGACGGTGCTGCCCTTGGGTGCCTTCCCGCCGCCGCCGGGCCGCTGCTGGGAGACGAGCCCGAAGACCTCGCCCAGCGGGGAGGAGACCTTGACGGTGAAGCCGGCTGCCTCCAGGACGCGGCGTGCGTCCGCCTTGCTGCTGCCCGTGACGCTCGGGACCGCCACCAGCTCGGGCCCCTTGGAGACGGTGACCGTGACGGTGTCCCCCTTGAAGCGGGTGCCGGTCGCCGGGTCCTGGCGGATCACGGCCCCGTCGGGGACGGTCGTGGAGTACTCCCGCTGGGGCGCCTCGGCGTAGGTGAGACCCACGGCGGTGAGGGCGGCGCGGGCGTCGTCGGTGGTCTTGCCGGCGAGGGCCGGGACCGGCAGGGGCTGGCGGCCCTTGCTGACGACGAGGTCCACGGCGGCCAGCGGCTTCAACGGGCTGCCGGGGGACGGCGACGCGCTCACGACCGAGCCGGCGGGCACCTTCTCGTCATACGCCTCGGTGAGGCGCCCGAGCGAGAGGTGGGCGTCCTTGACGGCCTGCTGGGCGGCCGCTCCGGGCTGCCCGACCACCTGCGGGACCGGGTAGCGCTCGGGGCCGCGCGAGACGTAGACCGTGACGTCGTCGGTGCGGTGCAGCGACGCGCCCTCGCCCGGCGCGGCCTTGATCACCGTGCCGCGCGGGACCGTCTCGTCGAAGGCCTCCTCGACGACGGCGTCCAGGTGCGCGGCGTCGAGCCGGCTGCGGGCCTCGTCGACCGGGACGCCCACCACGGCCGGCACGGTCGCTGGCGCACCGGGCCCGGCGCCGAACCACCACGCCGCGCCGCCTCCCACGAGCAGGACCAGTGCGAGCAGGGGGATGAGCCAGCGCCACGGTCGGCGTGGGGCGGTCGTGACGCCGGTGGCGCCGGTGGCGCGGTGGGGCTGCACGGGGGTGGCGATGGCGCGGCGACCGCCCGGCACCTGGTCGCGGGACAGCGCCACCGTCGGGGCCGTGACGGCCCGGTCGCCTGCGCGGGGGCGCGCGTCGAGCTCGTCGAGGGGCAGCTCGCGACGTATGCCGCGCAGCCGCTCGGCCAGCGCCGCACCGTCGGCGGGCCGGTCGGCGGCGTCGCGCGAGGTCGCCCAGCGGACCACCTCGTCCAGCGCCTCGGGCACGCTCGGCACCCGGTCGCTCGGGCGGCCCACCGCCCCGTGGACGTGCTGGTAGGCGACGTGGATCGGGGACTCGCCCTCGACCGCCTTCTCGCCGGTGAGCAGCTCGTAGAGGACGAGCCCGGCGGCGTAGACGTCGCTGCGGGCGTCGGCGATGCCGCGCTCCACCTGCTCGGGGGACAGGTAGGACACCGTGCCGAGGATGGTCCCGTCGGTCGCGGTCACCGTCTGAGCGGTCACCGCCCGCGCCAGCCCGAAGTCCGCGACCTTGACGCGGCCGTCCTCGCGGATGATGACGTTCTCCGGCTTGACGTCGCGGTGGACGATGCCCGCCCGGTGCGCGACGCCGAGGGCGTCGGCGAGCGGGACGACCAGGTCGATCGCGGCGCGGGCCGTCAGCGGCGCCTCGCCGTGGATGACCTCGCGCAGGGTGCGGCCCGGGACGAGCTCCATGACCAGGAACCGGTCCCCGTCGTCGACGCCCTGGTCGAAGACCGCGACGACGTGAGGGTCGTTGAGCCGTGCCGCCGACCGCGCCTCGCGCTGGAAGCGGGAGGCGAAGGCCTCGTCGTCGGCCAGGCCCCGCCGCAGGATCTTGACCGCGACCTCGCGGTCCAGCCGCTGGTCCACGGCCTCCCACACCGAGGCCATGCCCCCGTCAGCGATGTGCCGCACCAGGCGGTAGCGCCCGTCGAGCACCCGCCCGGGCATGCTGAGGTCGGTGGGACGAGACACCCTGCGATCCTAGGCGGGCGCCCCGCCCAGGCCTCACATCCTCGCCCGGTGTGCCTTGACGGAGGCGACGTAGCGGCGGGTCTCGGCATACATCCCGCGCGCGGTGACCGACGGCAGGCCCTGGTAGTAGCCGCCGATCGCGGCGTCCTCGCCGCCGGCGGTGGCCTGCAGCTGCTTGAGGATCACCACGCCCGCCGTGACGTTGTCGCGGGCGTCGCCGAGGTCGAGCGGGCGACCTGCGAGCTGGGAGGCCCAGCGCTGGTTGGCCGGCATGACCTGCATGACCCCGCGGGCACCGACGTGGGAGGTGACGCCCTGCCGCCAGCCGGACTCCTGCAGCCCGACCGCGAGCGCCAGGCGCGGGTCCACCCCCCGCTCGACGGCCACCTGCTCGATCAGCGCGCGGACCTGCTGCTGCTCGGTCGCAAGCGGTCGCGCGGGGGCGGGCCGGGCGGCAGGTCGCGGCGCCGGGGCCTGCTTCGGGGCCTGCTTGGGGGCCCGGGCATCGACCTGGCGGGTGGCCTGCGGGGCGACTGCCGCGGCCGCGCGCACCGGGACGACCAGGCGCTGACCAGGGTGGATCAGCCGGCCGCCCTGCGGGAGGCGGTTGGCGGCCACGACGTCCTGGACCGTCACGCCGGCGCGGCGGGCGATCGTGTAGGTCGAGTCACCCGGGCGCACCGTCCAGGAGGCGGGCGCCGGGTCCGCGGCGGCGGCGGCCGGAGCGGCGGGAGCCACCCCCGTGGCGACGGTGGCGACGGCGGCAGCGGCGACGACGGCGAGCGGCATACGGGTCCTTGGGTCGGGGGAGCGGAGGGCCGTCCCAGTGAAGCACGGTCACCCGGATGGCGCATCCGTGCGTCACCTCGCCGGACCGGGGTGGCGCGCCGGGGCGCGGGTTCGTGGCAGGCTGGGGAGGTGAGCCGATCCGCTGCCCCGAGTCCTGAGCTGTTGTCCGCCGTGGAGGAGCTGGTGCCCGGCTGGGTGACCGTGCCCGACCTCGCCGAGGCGGGCGGGGTGCCCCTCTCGACGGTCCGGACCTGGTTGCAGGAGCGGCTGCTCCTCGCGGTCCGCCGGGGCGAGCGCACCGTGGTGAGCATCCCGGAGACGTTCGTGCAGGAGGGGGCGCCGCTGGAGGCGCTGCGCGGGACGCTGTCGGTGCTGCACGACTCCGGGCTCGGCGACGCCGAGGCGATCGAGTGGCTGCACACGCCGGACGACTCGCTGCGCACCGGCACCCCGATCGGCGACCTGCGGGCCGGTCACAAGACCGAGATCCGCCGCCGCGCCCAGGAGCTGGCCTTCTGACCTGACGCCGTGGGCGCCTGAGCCGGCAGGGTGGGCCGGCTGCGGCGCGGTCTCGGCCGGCTCGGTTTCAGCTGGCGCGGTTTCAGCTGGCGCGCTGCGTGGCGTAGGTCGCGAGGTCGGCCAGGACCGCGCGCCCGTCGTCGAGGAGCCCCTGCGTGGCGGCGAGCTCGACGAGGGCCTGCTCGAGCAGCCGGTCGATGTCCCGCTCGACGGCGTCGACCGCGCCGGAGGACACGATGGCGTCGCGCATCTGCGCCACCGCCCGCTCCTCCAGGTGGGGGTCGCCGAGCCTACGGGCGAAGGCGGCGGCCTCGGCCCGGCCGAGGCCCTCCAGGGTGTGGGCGACGAGGACGGTCTGCTTGCCCTCGCGCAGGTCGTCGCCGGCGGGCTTGCCCGTCGCGGCCGGGTCCCCGAAGACGCCGAGCAGGTCGTCGCGCAGCTGGAAGGCCTGTCCCACGCACAGCCCGAACTCGCCGAGGTGCTGCAGGTCCCGGTGCCTGGCCCCGGCGGCGGCGGCCCCGATGAGCAGCGGGTGCTCCACGGAGTACTTCGCGCTCTTGTAGGTGATGACGCGGTGCGCGCGGGCCAGGCGCTGCTCGGTCGTCAGGTCGGACCAGCCCCGCGCGGCCTCGAGCACGTCGAGGAACTGCCCGCCCATGAGCTGGGTGCGCATCTCGTCGAAGATGGGGCGGGCCCCGTGGAGCTCCTGACGCGACAGCCCCGAGGTCGCGAACATCGAGTCGGTCCAGGTCAGGCACAGGTTGCCGGCCAGGATCGCCCCGGCCACGCCGAACCTCTCGGACAGCCCCTCCCACCGCTGGTCGGCGTGGTGGGCGGCGAGGCGACGGTGCGCGGCAGGCATCCCGCGCCGGGTGTCGCTGTCGTCCATGACGTCGTCGTGGAGGAGGGCGGCGGCCTGGAAGAGCTCCATCGCGGTGGCGGCCCGCACGATGGCCTCGTTGTCGTCGCCGCCGGCGGCGCGGTAGCCCCAGTAGCAGAAGGCCGCGCGCAGGCGCTTGCCGCCGCGCAGGAGGTCGGCGACCGCGTCGACCAGCAGCCGCGTGTCGCGACCGACCGCGGCCAGCTGGGCGGCGCGCAGGGCGATCTCCTCGTCGATCTCGGCCTGGACCCGGTGGCGCAGCCGCGCCAGGTCGACGATCTCGGTCCCTGCGGTGGTCATCGCGACAGCCTCCATCCGTGCGCCGTGCGGGGTGCCCACATGGCGTGCGCTCCGAGCCTACGCGGTCGCGGTCACCTAGAGTGCCCGCCATGGTCTCTGGCTCGTCGTTCCTCGCCCCGCGCGACCACCTGTCCGGGGCCTCGATCCCGGACATGCTGGCCAAGGAGGGCACGAGCTTCTCCTTCGAGTTCTTCCCGCCCCGCTCGGACGAGGCCGAGGCCGTGCTGTGGGAGGCGATCCGGCACCTGGAGAAGAAGCGGCCGTCCTTCGTGTCGGTGACCTACGGAGCGGGCGGCACCACGCGGGACCGCACCGTGCGGGTGACCCAGCGCATCGCCGAGGAGACCACGCTGCTGCCGATGGCGCACCTGACGTGCGTCGGGTCGTCGGTGGGGGAGCTGCGCTCCGTGATCGGGGCGTATGCCGACGCGGGGATCCGCAACGTCATGGTGCTGCGCGGGGACCCGGCCGGGGGGCTGGGCTCACCGTGGGTGGCGCACCCGGAGGGCCTGGACCACGCGGACCAGCTGGTGGACCTGGTCCGCTCGCTCGGTGACTTCACGATCGGGGTGGCGGCCTTCCCGGACGGTCACCCGGAGTCGTCCTCGCGGGAGCAGGACGCCGACGTGCTGGTCGCCAAGCAGCGGGCGGGCGCCGACTTCGCCGTGACCCAGATGGTCTTCGACGTCGACAACTACCTGCGGCTGCGCGACCTCGTGGTCGCCCGCGGCGGGACGCTGCCGATCATCCCGGGGCTCATGCCGGTGACCAACCTGCGTCAGATCAGCAGGATGGCCGAGCTGTCCGGGGCGGCGCTGCCGACCTCGGTGACCTCCCGGCTGGAGGCGGTGGGCGAGGACGCCGACGCGGTCCGCGAGGTGGGGGTGCAGATCGCCACCGAGCACGCGCAGCGGCTCATGGACGAGGGCGCGCCGGGGCTGCACTTCTACACGATGAACCGCTCGACGGCGACGCTGGAGGTCTTCGCCAACCTCGGTCAGTGAGGCTCAGCGAGTCTCAGCGAGGGGCAGGGAGTCTCAGCGAGGGTCGCCGGGCCCGTCCAGCCGCAGGTCCTCCGCGTCGCGGCGCCGGGTGCCCCAGTCGTCATACCTCCGCTTGATGGAGACGATGCGGCGCAGCAGCCAGACCACGGCGACGATGCCGATCAGCAGGAGGATGCCCGCGACGGTGGCGGCGGCCCAGGGGTGGTTGGTGGCGAGGGTCATGACGCCGACGACGGCGACGTCCTCCGCCGAGGAGATCGCGATGTTGCTGACCGGCTCGGGAGAGGCGTTGACGCCGGCGCGGATGCCGGCCTTGACGCCGTGGCTCGCCAGGGCGCTGAAGCCGCCGGTGGCGGCGGCGAAGGCCTGCTCCAGGCCGGACCCCTCGTGGCCGGCGAGCAGGTAGCCGAGCGTCGCGCCCACGGCCGGTCGCACGACCGTGTGGACGCTGTCCCACGCGGTGTCGACGTAGGGGATCTTGTCGGCGAACATCTCGAGCAGGAAGAGCACCGCCGAGGCGATCAGCACGTCGGTGCGGGTGAGCACCCCCGGGACGAGGTCGACGGAGAAGAACCGTCCGGCCAGGCCCATGACCAGGACCACGGCGTAGGCGTTGATGCCGCTCGCCCAGCCGCTCGTGAAGACCATCGGCAGCAGCTCGGTACCCATCTGTCCTCCGTCTCGTCGGGCTCCATCGGTGTGGCATCACGGTAAGGGCCGGGGCGGCCCCGGGATTCTCGAACGCCCGTGCCGAGGGGTCACGGGGTGGTATCGATCCGGGGCTCGGCGCGGCGGTGACCACCCGACCAGCGGTGATGCGCATGTGGGTGACAAGGGGCTGGGGGTCTGTCAGAGGTCGGCCCTAGAGTTCTCTTCATCGAACAAAGATTCGACAAAAGTGATCGAACGCCCTGGGCGCTCGCGGTCGGGAGGAGAGAGCCATGCGCCGTTGCGAGGATGCCATCGAGGTCCGGCACGACGGTCGTCCGCTGCAGTTCATCTGGCGGGGCCGGCTCTACGACGTCCGCTCCGTGGTCGACCACTGGCGCGAGCGACGCCCCTGGTGGCGCGAGGTG